>JAXHOC010000078.1:0-2468 GCA_034519725.1 Agrobacterium sp. | reverse complement strand
CAAGTTACGTATTGTTGATGTGCTTTCTTCAGCGTTGCCGGCAACAGGGTGGCGATACCGGCAAAGGCGATGACGCCAAGACCTGCAACCGCCCAGAAGGTGGCGCGCCAGCCGAAAATCTGGCCGATATAGGTGCCGATCGGCACACCGGTGACGATGGCGACGGTCAACCCCATGAACATCATGGCAATCGCCGAGCCACGGCGGTTTTCCGGCACGAGATCGGCCGCGATGGTGGCGCCAACGGAGAAGAAGACGCCATGGGCGAAGGCGGAGAGCACCCGCGCAACGAGAAGCGCCTCATAGCTTGGCGACACGGCGGCAATGGCGTTGCCGACGACGAACAGCGCCATCAGACCGAGGAGCAGCGGCTTCCTCTCGATCTTGCCGGTCAGTGCCGTCAGGATCGGCGCGCCGAAAGTAACACCCAGCGCGTAAACGCTGACGATGAGGCCGGCAAGCGGCAGGGTAATATGGAGGTCGGCGGCAACAGTCGGCAACAGGCCGACGATGACGAACTCCGTGGTTCCGATCGCGTAAGCCGCAATCGTCAGGGCAAAAATGGCCAATGGCATGACAAGTACCTCTTCGCCCGGAGCGGGATCGCGGGCGTTGTGGACAGCGGGTGCCGTCCGGTTGGATCAACTGTGTGCCTGCAATATGGGCGAAGGGGACTTGCATGATAACGGCCAAGATTGGATAAAGGCCTTTGAATTAATTTCATAAGTGGTGCGGCGATGGACAACAGGGCCGGAGAAATGGAAGTCTTCGTGGCGGCAGCTGAACTCGGGAGTTTTTCCGCGGCCGGGCGCAGGCTCAAGCTGTCACCCTCGGCGGTGAGCAAACTCGTCACCCGCATCGAGGATCGCCTCGGCACCCGGCTTCTTGCCCGCTCCACCCGCGTGGTAACGCTGACGCCGGAGGGGGAAATCTATCTCACGAGGGCAAGGCGCATTCTGGCCGACATCGCCGATACGGAGCAGATCGTCGCAGGCGGCGGCAAGGTGGTGCCGAGGGGGTTGTTGCGCGTCAACGCCACGCTTGGCTTCGGCGAGCGCTATCTTCTGCCGCTGGCGCCGGAGTTTCTGGCGCTCTATCCGGAAATCGAACTGGATATCTCGCTGACAGACGGCGTCATCAGCCTGATCGAGGAGCGCACCGACATCGCGATACGATCCGGCGGCATGGCGGATTCGTCCCTGAAGGCAAGAAAGCTGCAAGAGGTCCGCCGGGTCATCGTCGCCTCCCCTGCCTATATCGAAAAACATGGCATGCCGGAAAAACCGCAGGATCTGGCGCAGCACAATTGCATCAGCTTCAATTTCAGCCGCAACCTCAACGAATGGCCTTTCCGTGATCCCGGCGAGGCGGATGTCTACCGCCTTCCCGTGACCGGCAACGCCTCCGTCAACAGTGGCATGGCCATGCGAAAACTCTGCCTGAGCGGCCTTGGGTTGGGCAGGGTCGGAGAGTTTCATGTCGAGCCGGATATCGAGGCCGGTCTGCTCGTGCCGGTGCTGGAGGGTTACAATCCCGGCGATATGGAGGTGATCCACGCCGTTTATGCCGGACACGATCACCTGGCCGCCCGCGTGCGCGCCTTCATCAATTTCGTCGCGGCAAAGGTCGGGCGGTGATCTGCCGCATCAGACCATGTCGTGAACCATCTTCGCCAGCCAGTCCACGAACACCCGCACCTTGTTGGTGACGTGCCGTGTCTGCGGATAGACCACATAAATCGGCAGCGGTTCGCGCCGCCATTCCTGTAGAACCGGCACCAGCTCGCCGCGCGCAAGCGCATCCTTGACCATGAAAACCGGCAATTGCACCATGCCCAGGCCCGAAAGCGCGGCGTTGAGATAGGTGCGGCTGTCATTGACCGACACGACGTAGTTGGGCGTAATCTCGACGCTGCGAAGGCCGTTGTCGAAGGAGATCGGCATGATCTGGCCCGTGGTCGCATTGAAGTAACCGACAGAATGATGGCCGTTTTCGAGATCTTCCGGCTGTTGCGGCATGCCGAAATTCTCGATGTAGAGGGGAGCGGCGAAGGTTTCGAATTTCAGCTCGCCGACCTTGCGCGCAATAAGGGATTGATCCCGCAACGTTCCGACCCGGAGCGCGCAATCGACATTCTCCGCGATATAATCGACCAGACGGTCGCCGACACCGAGATCGAGCCGGATTTGCGGATAGCGCTGGTAAAATTCGCAAAGATGTGGAATAACCACGAGGTCCGCGAAGACACCGGCCATTTCCACCCGCAACCGGCCAGACGGCTGCACCTGTGCGCTGGACATGCTGCCATCAAGTTCTTCGATTTCCGACAATATCTGCGAGGCCCGCTCATAATAGAGAGCGCCATCCGTCGTCAGCATCACCCGCCGCGTGGTGCGGTTGAGAAGCGTGGTATGCAGATGCGCCTCCAGCGCCTGCACCATGTTGGTGACGGTGGTTTTGGGCATGTT
>JAXHOC010000011.1:0-52347 GCA_034519725.1 Agrobacterium sp. | reverse complement strand
GGGGATTGCGCTGTCTCGTTCCTTTGCACCTCACCAGGCCGGCGCCCGAATGGCAAGCGCGTGGGATGAGCGAAGACCATCGCCAGCGAGTTGCTTCGTGACCATCCTGTTTGATCTACGCAGGCGACCGGGCGCTTTCAACGCTGGTTCCATTCTGCCCCTGCCTGCGATCAGCACGAAGAACCCTGTACCCGGCCGGCAGCGCCTGCGCACTGTCTGGAGGCGGCCCGCGCACGCCTTGCATCATCGGTAATATAATTCGATGTAATCTGCTCAGACGAGAATGCGGCGCCCGGGTCCCGAGGTTCGGGTGCTGACCTGCTGGGCGGAAGAGGGCTGGCTCGTCGCAGGGCGTCGCGAGGGGAGTTCCCGACGCAGCCCAGCCGCCTTCATCACAGGTGCGATATTGCAATATGCGTTGGCGCCATCGCCCCGGCGATCTCCGGTTAAATAACCGGCGTCTGCGTCCGCTGGATGGCCGGCGCCGAGGCATCAGCAATGTCCCATGTACGTCTGGAAAACATGGTGGCCCTCACCGGACATGGAAACGCGCACTCCTGAGGAGCGCACCACGCTTTCGCTAAACCGAGGTTCAGCAGCGCGCGCGCGCAAAATCACGAGACTTTCCTGCGCCACCGCCTGCTGCGCTGCGCCGGCGGCCTGACCCGCCGACTGAAAGTCTGGTCATGGAAAACGCGTAAACGCCACCCCAACTTTCATTACTTTGCATTTCACCATAAGACCGCCGCTATCGGTACAACAACATAGCGGCGGCGGCCAACGAAGCGCCCAGACGGGAGCAAGCCGCCGCCATTTCGAAGCTGTATAGCGCCCTCTCCACAAAGCGCGCTGCACAGCACGCCCGAAGATCGGCCTTCCGGGTGAGAGACAGCAGATATCCTCGTCGAGTTTACTGATCCGCAACAGGCAGGCATAACACGAGGAGCGCAACCTGCCGACTGGCTGGCTGCCGAATACGCTTGATGACCGACGGCCACGCGAGATCACGCCAGCCGGTCGTCAGCATAGAGAAATATCTGGCACGCCAAACCAAAAACAATATCAGAACAAAAAATTTGCCGCACGCCAGTGGACGGGCGGCTATTCCGGCTTGGCCAGAGATGTCGATTGCCGGTTCACGGAATCCCGGTGGTCAGAGGTACCCCGGACTCCGCTCCAGAGTGCGCCATGTCGCTCGATGGATTTTCATCTGAGTACTTCTGCACGCAGCGAGACCGCAAACCGGCGATTTCGAGTTCTCGACCGACTTTGAATTGCACTCCATGGGCACAGCGCGTCGACCACCGCCGGCGGCGATCATCCGGCACACCGCGTGTTGGCCGAGGCCGCACGCGATTTCGTGGCCAGAAGCGGCGCCAGCGAAAACCGAGGCGCCCCGCCGATTTCCTCCTGGGCAGCCGAGCAGGGCGGCTTAGCGTCCGAATTCGGGGTGATGGTCGAACGGGGTCAGGCCGAAGTCGGCGCAATGCCTCGCCCCAGGTGCCCGATCTGGAAGACGACCGCAACCGGCTTCCTCGTTGAGAGTTCGTTTGAGGAAAACCAAAAGGAGAGGACCGCGAGAACGGCCGGTCACGTCGGCTGGGTCGGTCTGGCTTCACAGACCGAACGGTGTGAGCTCCAGGCTCGCCATCTTTTCCGCGCGGCAAACTGAGTTGCAGGCCGGGGCCCATCGCGCCGCCCAAAGGGCGTTCACACCTGTGTTGTCCGTCTTCACCCACAAGGCAAAAGACGCTCGATGCCAAGACCTTGACCAGGATTCCCGCGGAATGACGCTGGACAAGCGACCGTGAGCCTTGCAAGTGGCACGTCTGTGGCCTTCTTGTGGGCTGTTGTCACAGAAATGTCTCCAGAAATCGGTGGGGCCTGTTCTGTCGATCGAAGGGTCTAGCCAGGCCGCCTTTGGGGCCGCTGCAGCCAGAGGACCGCATTGCCTGTTCTCTGAGCCAGAAAATTGCAGCGACTTCGAGTCTGTCGCTGGAGTGCTAGGCGGCACGGAAGGCTTCCCGATAATGCTGCTTGACCTGAGAGAGGAGAATTGTTGCGAGGACGGATCAGGGGCCAATAAGACCAGATCGCATTGAAAGATCATACTTGAGATTGTCGTCATGATCGTAATCACGCGCGGGAAGCGGCGCATGCGGTGTTTCTGGGCGAAGCGCTTCGATACAGGCCGTGGCGCCGCTCCGGCCTGGGCGACCAGCTGTCGCTGAGCATCGTGAACCGAACAGCCATCACGGCGTGCAGAGGATACGAATGCGACCCATGGTCGGCGGCCTGGCGGGATGCGGGCGCGCTGGCCGAGGTCGCCCGCCTTCGCCGCATGCCTGGAACACCAGGACGAGCTGTTCGACGGCCGGGTGCCCTGCACGCTGATCCTTCCGTACGCTTCGCCCCGCGACTGGCCGATCGAGGGCGACCGGCGCGAGTTCTACCAGCCTGCAGGCCCGAGCGAGGGCCCACGAGTACGCGCGCTGCGCCGGCGCCTGGGCGTGCCGAGGAGATTGGGCGAAAACCTGCTCGGCGGCCTTGAGCCCGCCTGCGCTTTTTTAACTGCCCTTTCAGCGCGCGACCGCAGTCGAGCGGGTGAACTGTTCTTCGAGCAGTCCGGCTGGCAACGGTGCTGCTGGGGTGAACATCGAGATCGAGCGCAGAGCAACGCTAAGTCACCGAAGCCAGCGGGTGATGAAGGCAATGTGGAGCGTGGCCCTGCCGATTTCAGTCATGGCAGGAATCTGTTCATCGATATCACGTCCGGGGCATGATGAACGGCACCGACGCTGCCGTCGCGCCGTCAGGGTACGGGCAACACGACGTCGGGGTAGTTCTGGGGCCTGGGCGACCGCCTGCCGATGCGGGCGAAAAAGGAGCGCTGGTGCCCGGCATCATCGCGGCGGCTCGAACTCCATAAGCTTCCATTGCCGGGAACGATATGAAGGTTGGGAATAGGTGCCGCCGGTCTCGGCATTGGCCGGCGGTCGTCGTCACAGGATTGCGCCGTAGAGCGCGATTTAAGTCGACGCCGGTGAAAGCGACCAGCCCGGTGATCGGAGACGATAGCGCAGCTGATATCGCGCAGACGCAGATGTCGTTGTCTTCGAAGCCGCCCATGCATCGCGACGAATTTTTCCGCCTTTGATGGGGCAGATATGGCGTGTCGCGAGAAACTTACGTCAGTGATCATATTTGCGCCAGAACGTTTGCGGATTGCATCCGGCGAAGATGGCCCACCGGGAAGCTCTCGCCGGCGAGAAATGGCGCATACCTTTCGGTATGTAAACGCATTTCGCGTCAAAATTGTGCTGACAGGTGAATGCCAAGGCCGTGAAGGTATGGAAACGGCACCTGTCATGGACGCTTTCGCTCGAAATTGTGCCAGCGAAAAAAGACGGTTTTCCCAACATAAGCGCCTATTTGCGGCGCCGGATGAAGAAGTAGACATACGAGTTCGCGCTGCATTGGCGTCCCTAAAGCTGACCCGGCCGGTACGGAACGGTTTGCCGCGGCTTGATATCCGCATATTCATGCGCAATCACAGATCTTCGGGCAGGCCATTGGCAGATGTTTAATCTCTACTCATCGATTGGCATCAACGGCTTGTCGCCGACCTTTGTGCCGTAGCAGATTGGAATGGATGTCCATGACGCGTTGGTCGTCGGGTAGCCCCCGCCGTCCGCTCATCTGTCATCTTCTGCCGCCGGAGGCCAATACACCTGTCGGCGACGACAGGTTTGTCAAAAATGAGCCGTTTGAATACCGGTCGACAGCCCGGCCGGTGGGATGAGCGCCTCTTCACCGGCCGGATGACTCTGATTGGCCGACCTGACCGGGGAATGACCATTGGCGTTCGCCTGGCGGGGGACCGTAGTCACCAGAGCTGACCGCGGGTGAGTAAGACTACGTCGTTTTCGCCCGTAATGGCGGAGAATGCGAGAGGTGAACGGTGCCAGTATTGAGTACGGCAACTCTGAGCCAGATATCGCGTCAGCATTGCCGCAGTCAGGTTACCGCGTGCTGGGTTCCGCCCGACCACGATGATCAGGTCTGACGCCGTAACAATCCAATTGCCTGTCGGTGCCGCACTCGCCGCCAGCGATACAGTGCTTGCCTGAGGTCGAGCATACCGTCAGGGGTAGATGGTGTGTCGCGGCGTCGTCATGGGCATGAAGACCCGTTTCGGCACCCCGAGGAGCAACGCGGCCGGCTCCTCGGCACGCTTACCCCGGTGGCTCACGTGCCCGAGGCGCACAGGGCGGAGAAACTTGATGGTGATTCACGCGGGCTAGCTCCGCACGAGCAGGGACCGCCCTGCATATCGTCGGCGCGCGGCCGCAGACGATGCTTAGTGCTCAGGCCGCCGCGGCCAATTGCCGGCATTGCAGGCACCACCTGCACCCCTGTCTCATGGACGATGGTGCGCTTTGGTCGACCAAGGCCTTGCGCCCGGCCTGCTCACTGCAGGCGTGCTGACGGCGGGAAGTCGCTAAACCTGACACAGGTGGCGCAGAAGATGCGCAAGTTGCACCGACCGGGGTACGGTCACCGGACACGCGGATTTCACGCGGTTGACCTAACGGTGTTCCGGCCAAGGCACGAAGACTTGCCCTGCTTCGTCAGGCCGCGCTGTCCTCCATTATAGGCATATAATCCACCCGGCTTTCTTCGCGCAGAACTGGGACCGAGCCTTCGCAAGCGCCTGACGAGGCGTCTGCGGCCGCCGCGCGCGAGGTGGCGGCGCGGTAGACGGCAGCGTCAATCGGTGCGCGTAGCCCACGGGAACCTGCGGTGACGTTGAGCAGGAATTACAACACCCGCTATCGCCAATGTGGAACAACAAAACCGGCCATAAAACCCGATAAATACGACGACGAGGTAGCGCCGATGGAAAAAGCAGAACCGGTACGGCCTGAGACGGCCAGGCCGGGCGGGCAGCGCAGGCCTTTCGCGGTGTACTTCCGGCCTGGCCGAGGCGGTACCGGCGGCAGGCCAGACCGACAGGCACCACCGGGGACGTAGCCTCTGGCGCTGCGCTTCGTGATGGTCAAGGTCGTGGTCGCCCGGATGATGGATTTTCGAGCTCAACGTATTTCTCCAGAAAACATCGATCATCACCAGCACGCTCGATCAATCGCCCCTGATGGTCGACGTGTTGCTCGGTTGCTGCTCCACCACCGCGACCGTCGAATCTCCGATCTGGATGCCGATGACGATACCTCGGCTCCGATGACGGGCTTCTCGAGCCTCGCTATCGACGAGGACCGGCCGGGCGTAACGCTTGATGGCCATGGCAGAGGCTTTCCGCCTCAAAGGCCATCGCGAGGCAGCAGGTGCTGCTGGGCCAGAAGTCAGCGAGTTCGGGGGACGCCGGCTTGACGACATACTGATCGGGCCTGCCGGCGCGGGCAACTTCGCGGCTGAAGCGCGTATCTACCGCCCGGGTCTTGCCGCGCGATTTATGAGCATCGTTTCCGTGCTTGTCGTCGGCGGAAGCATCCCCGACAGCAGATCGTCGCGGGCGGTCGCTGCTTCGGGATTTTGACCCAGCCGGGCACTCCGGCGGCGCTGAGCGCGGGAGGGCGAACGGCACGCTGTGCCTGCCATATTACCGCCCGGCCAGGCTTTTCCTCATCGCACCGAACACCGGGCAGGGTTCCGCGCCTTGCGGCAATCGCTCGATGCCAGCGCCGGACAAAGTCGGCGATCTGGCGATGCCGCACGCCTTGCCGCCAGCCGAGACCGACTGCGCGCCGTACCAGTTCCAAGGCTGATCTCCTTTTCAATAGCGATACGGCGCCGGATTGAGCGCTACGAAGGCGCAAAATCATGTCGCCTGATAGTCACGCAGGGAATCGATTTCCGGATTGTACTGGCCGTCCGGTGATCTGGTCAAGGTTAACAATACCTGCGTCGTCAGCGTGATGCGATGGCCTTCCATCGAAACGGTAATGTGACGCGTGGAGCGTCGTGGCCTGGCGGCATCGTCTGTAACGTTACCCGGCTGGTCGAAATACCGAAAAGACGAGGTCATGCAGCATATCCACGGTCGTACTAAACAAACCCGACGGATAATGCCGCGCATGGGCCTGGCGAACTGAAACTTCAGCCGACGCCTTGCTCTTCGCCGCCGCCGTAGCTGCGGGAGGGTCGGTTCGGGCGGAACCGGCATCCAGCCAGACCTGGCGAAACGCTGCGATCCCGCCGCCCTTCCCGGTCGACGGGGGCCAGCCGCATGGCGCACGGCGGGTTATAACGGGGAAGCTGCTCGGCTGATCGCGGCATAGCCGGACGGCATTGAAAAATAAAAACCGCCCCTGAATTCTTCAATACGGACGCTGAAGAGCGTGGTGACGTCGGAATTGGCGCTGCACCCCCTGCGCGGAATAGCCGGTTATCTGCTGATTGCCGTTTACTCACCAGCCGCGAGCCGATGCGCCTATGTCGACCCGGCTACCTCGTCATTCACGGTTTTCATCCGGCGATGCTGCTGGCACACGCATCGCCGTCGGTCGATGCGCGCTGGCTGCGAAAGTGCCATGCGCAAGTTGATCGCCATGCCGATGCTCGACACGGTCTCGACAACCCGCCATCAGAGCGAATGGATATTGGGATAATCCCGGCGGCGGCGGATGGGCGCAGCTGGTGCTGCGGCATGGGTGTCGCGACGAGGATTCGACTGCTGCAGCAAATCTTTCTGCCATGCGCGCCGGCGAGGGTGGAGATCGATCTGCGGCGGCAAATTCACTCCCGGCGGCGAGCCGCTTCATCAGGGTCATGCGCGTCATCGGTGAGCCGGTTGTGCCAGGGCTGCGCGTCGCTCCGGCCGGTCGATATCGTCCTTTCATAACTGGTTGCCCCATGAGCCGGAGAGCCTTGCAGGCCGATTTCGCACGGAAGATGCTGCTGGCAGTGCCCAGCACAACCACTTCCATGGTGGCCGACCCGAGACCGTATCGCCGCGCCGACTTCCTATCCGCCGATCCGGTAAAACCGCCTATCGAGCGCGTTCATTTCGCTGCAGCCGGATTGAGGCCGCCAGACCTGTTGCAAACATCGTCGTGGCCGCGCTGGCGCTTTCCGTGAGAGCGTCCAGGTTTTCCAGCCGGGCGGTAATGACCGCGAGATCGAGCGCAGGGCTCACGCGCCCCACCGGCTGCCGGATTGTCTTGTGGGCGAAGGATGAGCGGCGGGTCATGGCGCCACTACGCCGACCGACTGGAACATCAGGAGCTCGCGCCGCGCGGCCTGCACCAGAGCGTCAGCGTCCGGTTTGGCGGCGGAAAACGGTCGCCATGCTGATGCGCCAACAGCCATCCACGGAAAGGCATCCGCGGCGGGATGGCATTAATGGGAACGGTACGCCCCGCACCACAGCGCGTGGGCTTCGCGATTGGCTTCAGCAGCCAAGGGCGGGCGATGTTGACGAGAGCAGCCTCGACAGCGTCAACGCGCTTGATTGATGGCACGCCTGAAACTCTTCTGATCGTATCGCTGGCACATGGATGGCGTCCGGAAAATTGCGCACGACGATCAAGCCAGCCGGAATACCTCCGGTGAGCGATGGTGTCGGCATCACCGGTTACGAACGTTGGCGCCGGGGATGCGCCGACCCGGCTTCCGCGCCCATTCATTGAGAGCCGCGGCGCCAGGCGGTTCGGGCCGCAGGGCCGTACGCAATGTCGCCTCCACATAACCGGCAGGTCTGGCGATAGCGCCGCCCGATCCGTGCCAGCAGACCGGCGGAATGAATAAGCGTTGCGCATTCGCCGCCGTATAACACGGGTCACCAGGGACAAGGAGAATGGCGACCATACTGGATGACGGACCGCGCGAGGACGGTTGTCGTCCGACGACAATTTGAACGCCCCGCCAGCGTTGCCGCCCGTTCATCAGGGATTGTCGCCGATTGACCCGAATTGCGTTCCCGCCTGTACGACAAACGTAGTGAGCCCGGTCAGCTTTTCGAGAACGAGAACACCGGATCGCAGGTCGGCGCTTCGCGCCGGTGAAGAGGATCGCCGTTTTCTCCCGGCTCAGCCAGTTTGTCGCGCTCATAACGGGAAACACCTGTTGCCTGAAGTCATCACGCGATGGCGTCGCAGAAACCGGCAGTTCGAGCGCATAGCGGAAGCGAACCTGCGGGTCACCATGCCCTTCATGGCGCGGTTACCGAGACAGTCGGTCTGCTGAACAGCAACGAGAGGCCAGAGCACGATGTCGAATGTACGTGGGCATCAGCCCAGGGGGATCGCGCGTCTTTGCTGACCGGACAACGGCGCAGCCCACCGCGCCGAGTTTTGCTTTACGTCGAGAATGCCGCGTTTCTGCGCCCACAGCGATACGGCGGGCGGCGTCGGTGCCGTACCATGCCGAATGCTGGGAAGATGTCGACGCCGCCGTGACGCAGGAAACGTTGGCGTTCGCTGTCAGCCGGGATGAAATCCCGGGCGAGGCGACGGAATGGCGGTCGACGACGACGTAGCGAGCCTCCGGCTGTTCGAGACGGCGAACCCGCAGACGCGCCGGCCGCCGGCAGCGTCCAGCCATTGGCAGGTGGGCTTGCCGTCGTCATCTGGCGTCGGTCTTGCGGGCCGGGATCACCCGACAGGGCCGCCCAGCGGAACGGGTCGACCGCCGCGGCAGGAACAAGCGGGTATTTCCGGGAACGTTTGTGCGCTCAACCCTCTGCGACCTGGCGGATGTAGCTGTTGCCGTAGTCGAAGGACCGCCCATGTCGACGTCGTCTCGACATGTTCGCGAACAGCCGAACCCGCTGCCTGCGCCTTTCCTTCATCAGCTCACCGTCCGCCTTCGGCAGATATGCCGTTGATGTGCCGAGGTCTGGTCGGTCACCATATCAGGTGATGCTCACGTCGGACCATTCCGGCAGATCAGGCGGTACTGTCGGTTGCGATGCCCGCCGGCGGTCCAGCGCCGATTCATCGCCTCATCGGCGGCTCGGCGCGGGCATGACGCAGGCGAGGTCGATCGAGGTCGGATCAGTACTGATGGTAGCAGCACCGGGCCATGACGGCGGCAAGCGGCTGGGTACGTTCAGCGCCGCCATACCGGCGTCAGCACTCATTTATTCTCGAGATCGCCGCCAGGGTTTTGCCGAGCTGCTGTTCTATTTGTCCGTGGTGCCCCGCAGCCTGGCCGCCGACAGACCGACGAGCCGCCGCGGTGAAGGTGCCATAACCTCTTTGACCAGCCGCGACGGCACGGTTGAGCCGCGCTACGCGGCGAGCCCTGCGGGCGTCACCGGCTACCATCAGCGTTGCCTGCCAGATCGAAATCAGCCCAGTGCGTGGCGGATGCGGCCACGCCGCCATGTTCCACCGAATACGTGGGTTCCTCAGGAATGAGATTGTCAGCACGCAAGGCGCTCGCGGTGCCACGCGCAGTGCGAACGTCGCGGATATTGTGACGAGGATTGGTCATTCCCGATGCGTGAGAATGCCCGTCGCCAGACGCCGGTCTCGGGCTTTCCGCTGGGGCGGGCGCGTCGCAGCCACCTGAAACGACCGTTGAGGATGCTGTCTTCCGTCGCAGCGGTACTGACCGCCATCTCGATGGCAACGTTCATATCCGCCGATGTCCGGTAGCTTCAGCCAGTTCAGGACCGGGAGAGCGGGATCGGCAATCGCAGAGAATGGCGATGCCGTGATTTGCCCGCTTCGCAGCGTGCGAGGGGCAAAATACGCCAGCCCTGCCCTCATTCCATCGGCTTCGCCGTCGAAATGGCCTTCCCGGACGGTCTCGACAGAGCTGATCGCCCAGGGTTGGCGTCGATCACGTAATGAGGAACCGTCGTCGTCTTCGGGGCAATCCGCGTAGAGATCGCGGACATGCCAAATCGCTGCCGGAACATGGCAGACCAAAGAATGACGGGCGATACCTCTGAATGTCGCCGGTGGCAATGAGTTCGATTTTTCTCTCATCCGGGCCATGTAACGGTCCTTCTCCGTTTAGTGCTCGCGCAGCACGGCGATTACCTTCGGGCTGGTTTTCCCACCGCCAGCACCTGAGCGTTTAGTGATGCGCCTGCGCAGAGCCTGCCCACAGCCAGTAGTGCGCCGGCGCAGCACATGCATTAACATGGCCTTCCTGATTGGCGGTCGGCGTCGAAGAGGCCGGATGACATCTGCTTGCGCGGCGGAGGACTTCGGCGATCACGCCGCCCTCAGCCCCGGTTTCGCCGACAGAAATGCCGGAAGGCCGTAGGAGAGGGCCGGAATGATTAGCAATAATGATCGCGCCGATCACGGCAAGCGCCGTTCGGTCGGCAACGCCACCGGTTCAGCGTGATACCGCCGGGATCATCGAATTGTCGGAGCACCAGCGGGCCGTCTGTCAGCATTGGCCGAGCTCGCGGCAGGCATCGAGACAGCGATGGCCCGCCGAGGAGCTGACCGCCGGACTTCGACTTTCCAGCAGTGCTCCCGGCGTCGATTCGGCCCCGCCGCGCAATGCGTGAATATCGGGATGGAAAGGTGCCGAACCCACAGCGCGGCATCGGTGGAACCTGCCATCAGGCTGAGCGCGGTGGGCGCGGAGAACTCGGCGAGCGCCATGCCGTCGAGGTCTGGTGCGGATCGTCATAACGGTGGCCAAGGCAAGCGGCGCCAGACGACGCGCCGACCGAACCTTCGGCGACGACGCCCTTTCCAGACGATCATCAGCCCGCAAACAGCCGCGCCATGATCAGGCGCACGACATTCTCCGGTAAGCGCCGTGGCAATGAGAGGACGCTGCGTCGCCATCGGCTGCGTCGACGGACGAGCGCCATAGCCCGGCGGGCCGCCCGCATCGCCGAGATCGCCGCCGGCAATGCGCCGGTTTATGGCGTCAATACCGGCTTCGGCAAACTGGCCTCGATCAAGATCGACGCGGCCGATGTGGCGACCCTGCAGCGCAACCTCATCCTGTCGCATTGCTGCGGCGTCGGCGCGGCCCTGCCGGAGAATGTCGTGCGCCTGATCATGGCGCTGAAGCTGATTTCGCTTGGTCGCGGCGCCTCCGGCGTGCGGCTGGAGCTGGTGCGGCTGATCGAGGATATGCTGGAAAAGGGCGTCATTCCGTTCATCCCGGAAAAGGGTTCGGTCGGCGCGTCGGGCGATCTGGCACCGCTTGCCCATATGGCCGCCGTGATGATGGGCGAAGGCGAGGCTTTCTATGACGGTGAACGCCTGCCCGCCGGCGAGGCTCTCGCGAAAGCGCGGGCTGACCCCTGTTGTGCTCGCCGCCAAGGAAGGGCTGGCGCTGATCAACGGCACGCAGATCTCGACCGCGCTGGCGCTCGCCGGTCTGTTCCGCGCCCACCGCGCAGCACAGGCAGCGCTGATCACCGGTGCGCTTTCCACCGATGCCGCCATGGGCTCGTCAGCGCCGTTCCATCCCGATATCCACACATTGCGCGGCCACAAGGGCCAGATCGACGCCGGCGCTGCGCTGCGCGACCTGCTGGAAGGCTCCGAAATCCGCGACAGCCACATCGAGGGCGACGAGCGCGTTCAGGATCCCTATTGCATCCGCTGCCAGCCGCAGGTCGATGGCGCCTGCCTCGATCTGCTGCGGCAGGCTGCCCGCACGCTGGAGATCGAAGCCAATGCGGTGACGGACAATCCGCTGGTGCTGTCCGACAATTCCGTCGTCTCCGGCGGCAATTTCCACGCCGAGCCGGTGGCATTCGCCGCCGACCAGATGGCGCTGGCCATCTGCGAGATCGGCGCGATCGCGCAGCGCCGCATGGCGCTGCTGGTCGATCCGGCCCTCTCCTACGGCCTTCCGGCATTTCTCGCCGAAGAAACCGGGGCTGAATTCCGGCCTGATGATCGCCGAAGTCACCTCCGCCGCGCTGATGAGCGAGAACAAGCAGATGTCGCATCCGGCCTCGGTCGATTCGACGCCGACCTCCGCCAACCAGGAAGACCATGTCTCCATGGCCTGCCATGGCGCACGCCGCCTGCTGGCAATGACGGAAAATCTCTTCGCCATCCTCGGCATCGAGGCGCTTTCAGCGGTGCAGGGCGTGGAACTGCGCGGGCCGCTGAAAACCAGCCCGGAGCTGCAAAAGGCAATCGCCGTGCTGCGCAACGCGATCCCTTCGCTGGAAGAGGACCGTTACATGGCCCCGGATCTGAAGGCAGCAGCGCGACCTCGGTCGCCACCGGCGCTCTGGTCGCCGTGAGTTTCCGCAGGCATTCTTCCGAAACTGGAGGCGTGAGATGCGCGTCTTCGATATTCAAGAAGGCTTATCGCCCGTCATTCTTGGTCTGCCACACACCGGCACCGATGTTCCGGCAGCGATTTGGCAGCGCCTGAACGACAATGGCAAGCTGCTGGCCGACACCGACTGGCATATTCACGATCTCTACGCGGATTTGCTCCCCGAGGCGACGACGGTGCGCGCCACCTTTCACCGCTACGTCATCGACGCCAACCGCGATCCGCAAGGCGTCAGCCTCTATCCCGGGCAGAACACCACCGGCCTCGTTCCGGAAACCGATTTCGACGGCAAGCCGATCTGGAAGGACGGCAGGAACCCGATCAGGACGATATTGCCGATCGGCTGGCCATGTTTCACGCGCCCTATCACGCGGCGCTTGCAGCCGAAATCGAGCGGGTGAAGGCCATCCACGGCATCGCCATTCTCTACGATTGCCATTCGATCCGCTCGCATATCCCGTTCCTGTTTGACGGCAAGCTGCCGGATTTCAACATCGGCACGGATATGGGCAAGACCTGCGATCCAGCCATCGAGACAGCGACGCGTCGAAGCGACTGCTGCGACGGAAGGTTACACCAGCGTCCTCAACGGCCGCTTCAAGGGCGGCTGGACGACGCGCCACTACGGCCAGCCCGAGACCGGCGTCCACGCGATCCAGATGGAACTGGCGCAGTCCACCCATCTGACGACCGAGGCCCCGCCCTTTGCCTATGACGAGGCCAAGGCCGCCAAGCTTCGTATCCACCTGAAAGACATTCTCACGCGCATCGAGACGACTGCGCCGACACTGGCACACACCAAAAGGGGAACCAAATGACCAATCCTCGTCACAATATCCGCGACGTGCGCGCCGCCCGCGGCACCGAACTCACCGCAAAGAGCGTGGATGACCGAAGCGCCGCTGCGCATGCTGATGAACAATCTCGACCCGGACGTCGCCGAAAACCCGCATGAACTCGTGGTCTATGGCGGCATCGGCCGCGCCGCCCGCACCTGGGCGGATTTCGACAAGATCGTCGCGACCCTGCGCGATCTCAACGAAGACGAGACGCTGCTGGTCCAGTCCGGCAAGCCGGTTGGCGTGTTCCGCACCCACAAGGATGCGCCGCGCGTGCTGATCGCCAACTCCAACCTCGTGCCGCACTGGGCGACCTGGGACCATTTCAACGAGCTGGATAAGAAGGGCCTCGCCATGTACGGCCAGATGACCGCCGGCTCGTGGATCTATATCGGCAGCCAGGGCATCGTGCAGGGCACCTACGAGACCTTCGTCGAGGCCGGCCGCCAGCATTACGGCGGCGACCTCAAGGGCAAGTGGGTGCTGACCGCCGGCCTCGGCGGCATGGGCGGCGCCCAGCCGCTGGCCGCCGTCATGGCCGGCGCCTGCTGCCTCGCCATCGAGTGCAACCCGGACTCGATCGATTTCCGCCTGCGCACCCGCTACGTCGACGAGAAGGCCGAAACCCTCGACGAGGCGCTGGAGATGATCGAGCGCTGGACCGCGGCCGGCGAGGCGAAGTCGGTCGGCCTGCTCGGCAACGCCGCCGAGATCCTGCCGGAAATGGTCCGCCGCGGCATCCGCCCCGACATGGTCACCGACCAGACCTCGGCGCATGACCCGATCAACGGCTATCTGCCGAAGGGCTGGACGATGGCCGAATGGAAGGAAAAGCGCGAGAGCGACCCGAAAGCCGTCGAAAAAGCCGCCCGCGCCTCGATGCGCGAACATGTCGAGGCGATGATCGCCTTCCAGGACATGGGCATGCCGACCTTCGACTACGGCAACAACATCCGCCAGGTCGCCAAGGAAGAGGGGCTGGAAAACGCCTTCGCCTTCCCGGGCTTCGTGCCGGCCTATATCCGCCCGCTGTTCTGCCGCGGCATCGGCCCGTTCCGCTGGGCGGCCCTCTCGGGCGATCCCGAGGACATCTACAAGACCGACGCCAAGGTGAAGGAACTGCTGCCCGACAACAAGCACCTGCACAACTGGCTGGACATGGCGGCGCGAGCGCATCGCCTTCCAGGGCCTGCCGGCGCGCATCTGCTGGGTCGGCCTGGGTGACCGCCACCGCCTCGGCCTGGCCTTCAACGAGATGGTCAGGCAACGGCGAGCTCAGCGCTCCGATCGTCATCGGCCGCGACCACCTCGACAGCGGCTCCGTCGCCTCGCCGAACCGCGAGACCGAAGCCATGCAGGACGGTTCGGACGCCGTCTCCGACTGGCCGCTGCTGAACGCGCTGCTCAACACCGCATCCGGCGCGACCTGGGTGTCGCTGCATCACGGCGGCGGCGTCGGCATGGGCTTCTCCCAGCATTCCGGCATGGTCATCTGCTGCGACGGCACCGATGACGCCGCCCGCCGCATCGAGCGCGTGTTGTGGAACGACCCGGCAACCGGCGTGATGCGCCATGCCGATGCCGGTTACGACATCGCCGTGGAATGCGCAAAGGAGCAGGGCCTGCGACTGCCCGGCATTCTCGGCAACTAAAGCAAAAAACTCGGCGCAGTCTTCAGGCTGCGCCGTTTATCCGGTCGAAAAAGACGGCCGCGATCCCCCCTTGCAGATTGCCGATCGCGGTGCCGCATCAGTTTCGACGCCGTATCGGCGGCCGGTGGAACTTCTGCTCTGTCTGCGGCTTTGTTCGTTGCTGTTTGTAACAGACCGACTGTATGCTCGGTTGAAGCCGCGCTAACCGTTAGGCAGGCATGAAGGACATGGTAGATCAAAGAATGGCCCACAGGTTCCTTCCGCTTGCCTTTACCCTCCTGCTCGGAGCACTTCTCCCGGTTTCTGCGACGCATGCCGTGGCTTCCGAAAAACAGCAAATTGTTCCCGTGCGGATCGACGTGGGCGGTTACAAGCTAAACAGCGTCTTGGTCGAGCCGGGAAAAACAGCCGAGCTTCCGCCGATCCTCTTCATTCACGGCGCAAGCGCCAGTCTCTACGATCCGATGTTCTCGTTTCTCGAAAAGCTGAGAGGCCGGGCAAAACTGCTGTTTGTCGACAGGCCGGGGCACGGCAATTCGGATATCGGCGGCAATGCAAATATTCTCCCTGATGGACAGGCCGACGCCATCGCCCAGCTTATGAAAAAGCGGGGCGTTCCAAGAGCGATTGTCGTCGGACATTCCTTTGGCGGCGCCATCGCGGCATCGCTTGCGGTCCGTCATCCGGATATGGTCGCGGGCCTCGTATTCCTTTCTCCCGCTGTCTATCCGTGGGAAGGCGGCATTGCGTGGTATTATACGGCGGCGAATGCGCCGTTCAGCGGCCCGCTGTTCAGCACCTTCATTGCTCCGCCCGCCGGTCTGCTGGCATTGGATCAGGCAACGCGCGGCGTTTTTGCACCCAATGCCAGACCTGCCGGTTATGTGGAGGCGACGCATGCCGTCGCGGCCCTGCGGCCCCGGGCTTTTCGCCACAACGCCCAGGAGGTCGCGGCTCTCAATGAATGGGCGCGGGGAGCTTCACCGGAATATCGGCGCATCACGGCGCCAACCGTCATCATAACCGGTGATACCGACACCATCGTCTCACCGGAGGTGCATTCCCGTCATCTCGCCAGAGATATTCGCGGTTCAACTTTGATCGTCGTGCACAATCTCGGACATAAATCCGATTATGTCGCCAGCGACCTCGCCATTGCCGCGATCGAAAAAGTTTCAGGCCTGCCATCCGATCTGACGGCGGTCCAAAAAACGGTCGAGCAACGCATCGAGAATGATGGCGGGTCATAAACTCGCCCGCCCGCCCCGATTTAACGAGCCAATCCTGGATATCTCATGAAAATATTACGCGCTTCCGAATACAAAACCATGCCGTGGAAAAACGGCGGCGGCGTTACGGTGGAAATCGCCATCCACCCGCCGGGTGCTTCCGTGGATGGATTTTATTGGCGCATCAGCATGGCGACCGTTGCTCAGGACGGGCCGTTTTCCAGCTTCCCCGGCATAGACCGGACGCTGGCGATTATCGAGGGAAACGGCATGGCCCTCGCGATTGCAGGCAATGAACCGGTGCCGCTGACGACGACGAGCACTCCCCTGCCCTTCGCCGCCGATATTCCCGTCGATGCGGCCCTGATGGATGGCGCAATCATCGACCTCAACGTCATGACCCGCCGCTCATCCTTCGCCCATGATGTACAAAGACTATCCGGCGGCTGTTCGGTGGAAACGGGAACCGCCACGCGGCTGGTTCTCGCGCTCGATCCTCTGACAGTCTCCGTCGACAACGCCACCGCCCGGCTGGAAAACCTGGACAGCGTTTTCCTCACGGAAAGCGTGCCTTTCACCGTCGCGGCCGACCACGGTGACGGCATATTCTTTCTGATCACGCTACAGCAGATCTGAAGCGCGCAGCCTCAATCCAGCCCCAGCGGATCGGCGATCCTCGGCCAAAGCTGGAGGCTTGCCTTTCGATAGGCGGTTTTTGCCGGATCGGTCGGATAGGAAGTCGGCGCGGCGATATAAACGATCTCGGAAGCGACCGGCGCAAAACCCGCATGGAAGTGGTTGGTGGACTTTACCAGCAGCACATCTTTCCGTGCGAAATCGATGCCTAAATTAGAAAAGATATCCGGCTCATAAGTTTGCGTTCGGCTAGTTATGAGAATGATATCGATCTCCGTTCCGACCGGCCGGACGACGGCGGCGCGGCCGAGCGTGACGCGGCTGTTACGGAAACTCTGCCAGCCCGCCTCTGCGGTGCGCATGACCCTGATGCGGAAATCGAGCGGCTCGCCGCCTTCGGGGCTGGATTTGCCGCCGATACGCAGATCGATCTCCGCCCCCTCGCCGGCCGCATGGCAGAAAGACACAGCAATCGGATCCCAGATCGTCGCGACACCGATATTGTCCATGCCACGCTCCACCATGCGCCGCAAAATATGGGTGGCATCCCCCGCAACGCCGCCGCCGGGATTATCCCAGATATCCGACACCACGACCGGCATTTCAGGATGTTCGCTTCTGATGGCGAGAGCCTTGTCGAGACCCGCTTCCGTGTCGAGCATCGGCATGGCGGTCAACTTGCGCATGGCATAAAGTTCGTGGCCAAGCTTTTCGGCCAGCGCATCACCTTTGCCCTGTCATTATCGGTCACGACGACGATGCGTGTGCCCATATCCGGCACGTCGCCCGCCATGAAACCGTGAATGACGGAGATGGACAGGATGCCGTCCCTGCCCTCCAACCCTTTCAAACGGTCGACATAGGAGCGCATCGGCTCGCGGCTGGTGGGGTAAATGGTGATCATCCGGCAATCGAAGCTGGAAATAACCGGCCTGATTTCTCCGCGCAGGGTGCGGAGCGCCAGTTCCACGACGTGCTCACCACGCTCTTCGAAATCCGTGTGGGGAAATTCCAGAAACGTCGCCATGATATCGAGGTTTTTGACCCTCAATGCCGTCAAATGGCTATGGGGATCGAATTCCGCCGCGATCAATACCTCGGGACCCACGAGCCTGCGAACATGCGACAGGAAATCGCCTTCCGGATCGTCATAACCCTGCGCAACCATGGCGCCATGCAGCCCAAGAACGACCGCATCGACCGGGAGAGCGGCAGCAAGCTCGGCAAGGATCGTATCGCGCAACGTTTCATAGGTCTGGCGCTGGATCAGCCCCGCCGGTTCCGCCCAGCAGGACGTTCCCTCGATGACCGTAAACCCTTCCACCTTGCCGCGACGGCGCAGAATTGGCACCGGCGAGGAGCAGAGCGTCGGCGTTTCCGGATGTTCGCCAGGCCCGGCGTAAAAAGCCGCGCGAAAGGCATCCATATCCGTCGGAACGGGTGAAAATGTGTTGGTTTCGGTGGCAAGCGATGCCGTGAATATGCGCATGACTGTCATTCTCGTTGCCGATGCCGGTCTTTCGGCAGCATCTCTTTCGGTATTTCATTAGCCGGGTAACGTTACCAGACAGTGCCGCGGGCTGCGACGTCCTCCACACGCGTCACGACACCGTTTCGATGGAAAACCATCCTGTCGAAGAGATTGCTGACGACGCAGGTGTGGTTCGGCACAACCTTGACCAGATCACCGATTTCCGGACGGCCCGAGCTACAATCCGACAAATCGACCACCGCATGTTCTTCCGAAAGCGACATGATTTTTGCGCCTTCGTAGCCTTCAATCAGCCCGTAATCGCTGAAACCGAGGAGATCGGAGGTCAAAGCCTTGGAACCACAATCGAGCACGGCGCGATCGGCTGTCGGTCTCGACACAACGGTGGCAAGAACATGCATCGCCAGATCGCCGGCGGTGCAATGTCCGGCGCGCAACATCGAGCGGTCATTATAGACATAGGTGCCTGCCCGGTGTTCGGTTGCGGAGGGAACGAGGTGAGCGGCGAAAAAATCCGGTGAACCGCCACTGGAGCGAACCGGGCAATCAATGCTCTTTTCCGCAAGCAACGCCATCGTCTCGCGTATGAAATTTTCCACCTTTTCAGCGCCACCGGGTGCCGGATAGGTCAAAATCCCCTTGAAATAGAGGCCCGGTGCCGCGACGATCTTTTCTGCAAGCTGCAATACGGCTTCAGGGGTCTGCACACCGCAGCGTTTTCCGCCGGTATCGCATTCGACAAGCACGGAAAGCGGTCTTTCCGCATCGAATGTACCGGCAAGACCGGCAATCGTCACTGCGCTGTCGGCGACGACGCTCAGCTGGCCGATACGCGCATTCAGCGCCTTCAGCCGCGAAAGTTTTGCCGCGCCGAGGATATTGTAGGTGATCAGTATGTCGTCAAAACCGGCATCCGCGAACACTTCCGCCTCGCTGACTTTCTGGCAATTGATGCCGACAGCGCCCGCCTGAAGCTGCTGCCTCGCGATGGCGGGTATCTTGTGGGTCTTGATATGGGGGCGGAAAGTCTTGCCATGGCCATCAAGATAGGATTGCGCCCGCACGATATTGGCAGCAAGCCGGTCCTCGTCGATAACAGGCATCGGCGTCGAAATTGCATCGAGTGGTGTGCCTTCATCAGGCCAGGGATAGGTCATCGAGGTGCGCTTTCAGAATCGGAAATTCGGCAATTAAACCAGTGGCTTATAGGCAACAACATCCATCTCAACCTTTGCATCGACCATCAGGGGCGATTGCACGGTCGAGCGTGCCGGCGGATGATCGATGAAATATTTCTGGAAAACTGCGTTGAAGCTCGAAAAATCCCGCGCATCATCCAGCCAGACATTGACCTTGACCACATCCGCAAGCGTGCAATCGGCGAGCGCCAGAACGTCCCTGATATTGGCCACGACCTGCTCGGTCTGAGCCACGATGCCGCCGGTTACCACTTCACCATCGACGGTTGGTACCTGTCCGGAAACATACACGAACTCGCCGGCCCGCACCGCCTTGGCAAAAGGCCTGCGCTGCCCGCCAGCCTGAGTGTCAGCCGTCTCGAACCGTACCAGTTTCTGCTTTTCCATCAGCGCCTCGCAAATTATTTTCATGTAAATCGTATTTATCAGATTTTATAGCCGGTTTTATGGCGCTATTCCATTAGCGATGTAAATTATTTAGCAATTCCGCAAATATCATGTCCTGCCGAAGACGTTCCCGTGGGCTACGCACACCGATTGACGCTGCCAAATTACACGCCGCGCCGCCACCGCTATCACGCGCAGCGTTTTACGGAGCGCCTCATCGGGCGCTTTGCGAGAGCCTTCTCGGTCCCAGTTCTGCTTTGCAGTCAGGAAGCCGGGATATTTTGGATATATGCCTATAATAGAGACAGAGAGGTTAGCCGCGGCTAACTTCAATATCCGAGAAGCAGTCGCAACCGGCCAAGTCTTCGTGCCTTGGCCGGGAACGCCTGTTCCTTCCGTTAGATCAACCGCGTGCTGAAATCCGCGTGTCCGACATTATTCTGTCCGTTACAGCTTGCGCGATCTTCTGCGCCTGCACGCGAATGTCAGGGACAGCGGTTATTTCCCAGAAGCGACCCGCCGTCAGCGCACCTGCAGTAAACAGGCCGGGCCAAATTTGCCCGTCAGCGCTCGATAGCCGCGACTGGCCATCGACCTCGACCCCGAGGCCAAATTGGTCGAGCAAAAGCACGCCATCGTCCCGCATGGTTTCCAGAAGTCTGGAATGGTCGATGCCTGCCCTCTCCATGCCGGTACAATTGACCACCCAATCGACCTGAAACTCGCTTATCGTCTGCGTATGCCTGCGGCGATAATGCAGGGCGATCCCATCCTCCTGCTCGTCGAGCGAGCGGAGATAACCCGCGTGAATCGCCAGAACGCCATCAGACCGAAGTTTCTCGAACGCCCTGTGCACCTCAGGCGCGATCCGGTGCCGGTGAATGTTCCACCAGGGTAAAGCATGCCGAAGAAACCGGCCGCGTTGCTCAGGCTTCAGAGATTGCCAGAGCAGCTGGGTCTTCGGCCGCAGACCGTCCATGACAGAACGCCACGGCACACCATCCCTCACCTGTTGGCGCAGAGCCTGCAGCAATAGGCTGATCTCGGTCGAAGCTTCAGGCAAGCGCGGATCAGCGGGCGATGGCGGCGGGCTGATATGGGGGTGCGGCACCAGCCCGCGACGGGACAAGACGTGGATTGGGCCACGGTGACCTTTTCCCCGCAGCGTCAAGACCTGATCGATCATGGTCAGGCCGGAACCGAGAATACAGATGCGGTCCCCCGCCTTTACACGCGACAGCCAACCCGACTGCCAGCAATGCCCTATGACACGCTGCGGCCTGGTCCTCATCTTTCGTCAGAGTTTGCACCGGGCAAACTTGCCGCGCCGACACCGCAAGGCACAGGACAACTGTTCTGTGCGCTCAGCTTTCTCACCATTCTCCAGTGCAAAAGAAAAACCGCCACTACCCTGCATCAGGCCGGCAGGCCGAAGCCTTGGCCCCGGATGAAATCCACCCTCGCCCGCTGATCCCGAAGGCTTCCTGAGCAAGGTGGCGAGCCTGTCCCTGAGATAAAGGCCATAGTCCCCACGCGAGGCGAACGCCAATGGATCATTCCCCAGTCCATTCTCCGTCAGCCAATCAAGGAAGTCATCCGGCCGGTTGGGGAAGACGCTCATCCGCCCGGCCGGAACATTGAGCCGGTGATAGGGCAACTCGGTACGATAGGCCGTACCACGCCCGAAATCGGATTCGTCGCCGACAAGTGCTATTGAGCCTCCGGCGGCAGAGAACAAAAGATGAGCGGCGGTACAGATGGCCGAGAACCCCGACCCGACGATAGCGACATCATAGGACATCCATTCCTCCAATCTGCTACGGCACAAAGGTCAGGCGGCGGGCGCCAAGCCGTTTGATACTCTAGTCGATGAGTAGAGATTAAACATCTGCCAATGTCCACCCTTCACTTTCCGTTGCCCGGATCTGTGATTGCGCATGAATATGCGGATATCAAAGTTAGCCGCGGCAAACTTTCATTCCGTACCGGCCAGGTCAGCTTTAGGGACGCCAAAAATCGCCGCTCAGCGCGAACAAAAATGAAGTTAGCCGCGGCAAACCGGAAAACTGTCACAAAAAGCAAAACTGATTCTTCCACAATGCTTTAGCGGCACTTCTGCATCCGGGAAAAAAGCCTATTGCGCCAAAAAGAGAATCGGCGCTTATATCTCAGTTGCGGAAAAAACCGTCTTTTTCGAAAAAAAACGCAACTGCAATTTCGAGCGAAAGAAGATCCATGACACAGAGTGCCGACTCAAGACTTGCTGCAGGGGCACCGGACCTCACGAGCCTTATACAACAGCATTCGGCTGCGTTGTCAGCCCAATTGCAGGCGCATAATGCGAATACGTTTTCACCGCATACCGAAAAGAGTATGCGCCATTTCTCGCCGGCGGAAACTGCCCGGCTGATTGGCATCGGTGAGGCCTATCTTCGCCAGATCGCCGCCGAGCGTCCTGAGCTTGATGCAGCGCAGGTATCCGGTCGTCGTTCCTACTCTGTCGAGGATATGGACGAGATCAGAAAGTTTCTCGATCAGGGCGCCCGCGGCACACGCCGCTATCTGCCCCATCGTCGCGACGGCGAGGAATTGCAGGTCGTCGCGGTCATGAATTTCAAAGGCGGCTCGGGAAAGACAACGACATCTGCGCATCTCGCGCAATATCTGGCGCTGCGCGGTTACCGGGTTCTCGCTATCGATCTCGATCCGCAGGCCAGTCTTTCGGCTCTCTTCGGCCACCAGCCCGAAATGGACGTCGGCCCAAATGAAACGCTCTACGGCGCAATCCGCTATGACGACGACCGCCGGCCAATCGCCGAGATCGTTCGCGGCACCTATATTCCCAACCTTCATATCGTTCCCGGCAATCTGGAGCTTATGGAGTTCGAACATGATACGCCGCGTGCACTGATGCGCCGGGCGCCGGGCGATACGCTGTTTTTCGCCCGCATCGGCCAGGCGATCGCCCAGGCCCAGAACTTCTACGACGTCGTGGTCATCGATTGCCCACCGCAACTCGGTTACCTGACGCTTTCGGCACTGACGGCAGCGACATCGGTTCTCGTTACCGTTCATCCGCAAATGCTGGACGTGATGTCGATGAACCAGTTCCTTGCCATGACCGGCGATCTTCTCGCTGAAATCGGCAGGGCTGGTGCACGCTCCGATTATAATTGGATGCGTTACCTCATCACCCGCTTTGAGCCGAGTGACGGGCCACAAAACCAGATGGTTGCTTTCCTGCGCTCGATCTTCGGCGAAAATGTCCTCATTCACCCTATGTTGAAGAGCACAGCCGTTTCGGATGCCGGACTGACCAACCAGACTCTTTTCGAGGTGGAAAGAACCCAGTTCACCCGCTCGACCTATGATCGCGCGCTGGAAGCCATGAACAATGTGAACGCTGAAATCGAGGGATTGATTAAAAAAGCGTGGGGTAGGGCAGCATGAGCAGAAAACAGATTTTCGCTAATCTCGGCACGCCAGGCGCCGATAACGAAGCAGCGCCAGAGCGGTCCCGGCCGCGTGTCAGACCCATCCTCGGTTCTCCCGAACTGGTGACGGATGTCCTGAACTCGCCGGTCGGCATGATCGGCCAGTCGCTGAACGAAGTGTCGGAACGCTCCAAGCGTGCGGAAGAGATCGAAAAACGGCTCGCAGAGGGCCTGACAATCGTTTCGCTCAATCCTGCCGATATCGACCCGTCCTTCATACCCGACCGCATGCCAACGTCCGACGAGGCGGATGCAGGCCTGATGGAAGCCATCAGCGAGCAGGGCCAGCAGGTTCCGATTCTGGTACGCCCGCATCCCGAATTTCCGGGCCGTTATCAGGTCGCATTCGGCCATCGCCGTCTGCGCGCCGTGTCCAAGCTCGGTATTCCGGTCAAAGCCGTGGTTCGCGATCTCAGCGACGAGCAGCTGGTTGTCGCCCAAGGCCAGGAAAATAACGAGCGCCGCGACCTTACCTATATCGAAAAAGCGCGCTTCGCCCAGAAACTGCAGATGCGCTTCCCGCGTGATACGATCATGGCGGCGATGTCCCTGCATAAGGGTGATCTTTCCAACATGCTGTCGGTTGTCGGCCGCATTCCGGAAGATCTGGTCGATCTTATTGGCCCCGCACCCACGGTCGGTCGCCGTAACTGGATGGATCTCGCAGATCAGCTCTCCTCGTCTCAGGTCAAGGAAGCAGCGCGTGCCTATGTCAGGGAGCCTTCCGTTGCCGCTCTTGCCTCCGAAGACCGTTTCAAGTCGCTTCTGGATTTTCTGAAGCCGAAGGCACAGGCGAAGAAAGCCGGTGTCTGGTCCTCTGAAACCGGCAGCAGACTGGCCAAGGTGGTCGAAAGCGACCGCAAGCTGGATATATCGATCGACAAGAACGAGGCACCGGAATTTGCCGATTTCGTTCTGGAACATCTTCAGGCGCTGTTTGCCGAACACCGGTCCAAGCAGTGATTGTTAATACCAACGACTAACAGGAGACGCATTACAAAAGAAAAAAGCCCCCGAACGTTGCCGCACGGAAGCCTTTCTTTGATCTAAGCAACCAAAGAATCTCATTTCCGCGAATCATAGTCAAGAGTCTTGGCATCGAATTTTTCGGTGAGCGATTTTCTTTTGCCTTGTGAAAGGTGAAAGACATGGACAGCACATGTGTAACGACGCCCTTTGGGCGGCGAGCGATGTCGTTTGGCGTTCTCGCAACTCAGTTTGCCGCGCAGAAAAACAAAAAGATCGAAGCAGTCGATAAATGGAAACTCTACCGTTCGGTCTGTGAAGCCAGACCATTGCTCGGCGTGACCGACCGTTCTCTCGCGGTCCTCAATGCACTTTTGAGTTTCTATCCAAAAAACGAACTCTCCAGCGAAGCCGGTTTGGTCGTCTTCCCGTCGAATACGCAATTGTCTTTACGGGCACATGGCATGGCGGAACAGACATTGCGCCGGCATCTCTCGGCGCTTGTCGAGGCCGGTCTCATTATCCGCAAGGATAGTCCGAACGGAAAACGCTACGCCCGTAAACATAGGGGAGGGGAAATCAGCGAAGCCTATGGTTTTTCGCTGGCACCGCTTCTAGCCCGCAAATCGGAAATCGAGGAACTGGCCGAACGCATCGTTCGCGAGCGGCTCGATCTTCAGCGGCTTCGTGAAAACATCAGCCTGTGCCGCCGCGATATCCAGAAGCTGTGCGAAATGATCGCCGCCAGCGGTGAAGTCGTAACCTCAGACGGATTCCAGACGCGCTACAACGCCATTGCCCGGTCTCTTGGTCGCAATTCAAAGTCGGTCGAACTCAAGGAAATCGCCGGTTTTTTGGTCTCCTTGCGTGCAGAAGTGACCAACTATCTGGAAAATATTGAAAAATCGGAGAAATCGGGCGGCAATGACTGCCAAAATGAGCGCCTCATAAAGAATTCAGAATCCGAATCCATATCTAAACCGCAAGATTTGTGTGAACCGGCAATCGTCGCATCTGCCGAAACGGCGGTCATCCAGCCAGAATATGCCGCACCCGTCAGTGCCAAACCTTCGCCGCAACAGCCAAAGGCAGTTGTTCATAAGCAATTTTTTGTTCCTGATATTGTTTTGGTTTTGAAGGCTTGCCCGGATATTTCGCTCTATGCCCCAGGAGGAGCGGTAACCGGCTGGCGTGATCTCGAAGTGGCGACGTCAGTCATCAAAACCATGTTCAACATCAGCCAGTCGGCCTACCAGGACGCGCTCATGACTTTCGGCCGACAGGGAACAGCGGCCATCCTCGCCTGCCTGTTGCAAAAGGCGGATCAGATAAGCTCGCTCGGCGGATATCTGCGCAATCTCACCCGGAAGGCCCATGAAGGCGGTTTTGATCTTCAGGCCATGCTTCTGGCGCAGCTGCGGGGCCGAACTGACGGGTTGGAGAGGGGCATGACCGGATGAGTTGCTGAGACCTCGGGGAAAATGGCGGCGGCTTGCGGAACTCCCCGTCTGGGGCTACATTGACGCTGTTTCCGCAAGACCCCAAGATTCGTTGTACCGCCGCTTATGTTGACATACCGATAGCGGCTGGCGAGGGTCTTATGGTTAATGCAAAGTAATGAAAGTTAAGTGGCATTTGACTTTCGTTTGCGTTTTTCCATGATAGGTTTCAATCGCTTGAGTCCGGGCCTTTTTCAACACAACAGCGGTGATAAACGCAGGAAAGTGTGATTTTTGCGCGCGCCTTGCCTGACCATGACAGGGTCTGAACTCGGTTTGGCAAGCCGATGGATTGAACCTTCCTCAGGAGTGCGCGTTTCCGTGTCAATGTTACAAAGGATGGGTGAGCCCTCATGGTTTTTCCAGACGACATGGAGCTGGCTGTCGCTGTTTATATGGCGGACATTGCCGTGCCTCGGCATACGGCCATCGAAAAGCTTTTGAAGGCGGGACTTGAAGACGCCGGTTATTTAACCGGAGGTGAGGGTCGTCCGCCGGAGATCATCGATGGCGAACCAAGTGCTGGCTATGTGCAATATCGCACCTATCTGGATGAGGGCGGCTGAACGGCGTCAGGAACCAAACCGGTCGAGGGCTGTTTATGGCACAGTCAATTTTGCCAGGATGTGCCGATGTTTTCCAAGTCCCACTTACTCGCGACACTTCTCATCGCTGCGACGAGCCAGCCACTATCCGCCCAGCCTCTTGAGGTCAGCACCCTTGAACCCTCCAGGACCCGGAGCGCCGCATTCTCGTCTGAGCAGACCACATCGAATTATATTACCGATGTCTCCGGCAAAAAAGTGCGTCTGGTCGGGCCGCGCTTTTATCCAGACAGTGCGCGGGCGCTGCAGTTTCCCGGCCGGGCCGCAAGGGTTGGTTCTTCGGTTGAAGCGCAACGATAACGCGATCGCAATAATTCATATCTGACGAACAGGGGCAGAATGGGAACCGAGAGCGAAACGTCCGGGCCGAAACCGGATGCGCAAACCTGGATCAAACAGGATGGTCACGAAGCTGAAAAGGCGACCTTTCCTGAGCTATTTTTCGATCTGGTCTTTGTTTTCGCGCTCATCCAGCTTTCCCACGCGCTTGCCAAGGACTTCGGGCCGACGGCGGCGCTTGAGGCGGGTATCCTGATATTGTCGCTGTGGTGGCTTTGGATACACACCACATGGATCACCAACCTGCTCAATACGGAAAAGGAACCTGTCCGGATTCTGCTTTTCGTCCTGATGTTCGGCGGGGTGCTTCTGGCCATCGCGCTGCCGGAGGCCTTTGCGGAACAGGGTTTCGTGTTTGCCCTGATCTATAGCGCCATGCAGGTGGGGCGGAGCCTGTTTGCGCTTTATGCCTTCAAGGGAGAGGACAGGCAGTCTTTTCTGGTTTTCGTGCGCGTGACGATCTGGCTCGTCATATCGAGCCTGTTCTGGCTTGCTGGCGGGCTTGTCGATCTGACGGATCGGATCCTCCTGTGGGGTATCGCACTGGCGATCGAATATGCCGGACCCGCTTGCCGCTATGTCGTACCGGGATTGAAAGCAAGCGATGCGGACAAGCTGCATCTCTCCGGCGAGCATCTTGCGGAACGCTGTGCGCTTTTCGTCATCATCTGTCTTGGCGAAACGATCCTGACCACCGGCCGCACCGCCACGGAATATATGAATTCCGGCCTGACATTCATCGTCTTTTGTTCGGCCTTCGTCAGCACCGTGACAATGTGGTGGATCTATTTCCATCACGGACAGGAAGAGGCCTCCCGAAAGGCCGAACATGCGGACGAGAAAGCGAAGATCGCCCACAACCTTTTCAACTACGGACATCTGCCGATCGTGGCCGGCATCATCCTGACGGCAGTGGGAGAGGACTTCAGCCTGTCCCATGCCCATGACGGGGCAACGATGAGAGAGTCCATCGCCATTCTGGGTGGCCCGGTCCTGTTTCTTGCCGGTAATATCGGCGTCAAGATCGCCGCCACCTATCAGCGGCCCATCTCGCATTTTGCCGGAGTGGTGGCGCTCTGCCTGCTTTTGCCGGTGCCGGGCGTGCCGCTTTTTGTGCTGCAACTGGCAAGCACAGGGATTTTGTTGCTGGTGGCGCTGTGGGAATATCTGGCACTGAAAAAATCGGTCGCCAACGCCTAGGCATCCGGCAAATTGCGTGCCCTGTCGTGCCATAACCGCAGGCTGCGCGCATAGGCCTCCTCAAACGGCAGGACCATATCGTTGACCAGCATCAGGGCGGTTGCCGCCGTGGAGAGGATGATGGCTTCCGCCCTCTCGTCTCTGGCCGCTCCCGTCCAGACAGCCCGCCAATATTCGAAGGTGGTGAACATGGTTGGCATCTCGGCTGGCGGCGTTTCTCTGGCGGGAACGATGACCTCCACATCCCTTCCCTTCGAAAGGCCAAAAATGCGGGTGCTGCGAAATGGCGTGAATTGCGCAAAATCCCGCGTATTGCCGAGAATGGCAAGGTTTTCGACGGAAAGCAGCCGCGCAGTATCGCGGTGCAGCTCCTGATACGAAGGGCGTGCAACACCGATGATGACATTTCTGGCGCGCAGCGGATTGAGAAGATGCACGACGGTATTGAGTGGCAGGCGCATCGCCAGAATGCCATGCAGGCCCAGCAGGCTCTGAAACTGTAACGACAGGCCGCCGATCGGCAGATAGGCTATGCGTTCCGAAGCGACGGTTCTGGCTGCCTGCGAAAGCGATTGGCAGATGGGAATTCCGCAGGCCTGCGCCGCGAGTTCGAGCTTGCCGCCATTGTCCCCGTGGCCGACATGCCCGTGCAGCAGGACGCTGTGGCCCGCCATGGCTACCAGCCGGGCGGAATGCAGGAACCAGGGTGCATCGCGATGTCTGGGCGATATATAGGCGGGCCAGTCGAGATCAACAGACGCAGGCTCTTGCCGGTCCCTTTCGATATGCCGCCACATGGCTTCGATAAAGCCGGCAAGCTCCGCCGCGGTCACGCCGCGATAATGCATGGTCGCAAGCAGCGCCCCGATCTGTATCGGGTCTGCATCGCCATCGAGAATGATCGAGAGCGCATCCATCGCCTCGCCTTGGGAGAGTGGACGGCTGTTGCCGATCCCCATCGCCGAGGTCGCGATATATTTGGCGAGCCTTTGCAGCGGCTCGGCATTGTGCCCGATAAGGGCCAATCCTTCAGCGATATCCTCCGGTGTCGGTTGTCCTTCCAGCAGAAGGCTGGGGCGCAGCGAAAGCGGCGGGGCTTTCATCAACATCGGCCGTTCCCAGCCGCTTTTATCGCAGGCTCTCGCGGTTGCCGGTTTTTCCTGCGGATAATCGATGAGGTTTTCCGCCTCCGCCGCCAGCGAGCGAATACGCAGCCGCATGTTTTCGGCAAAGGGTGTGGGGCGCAAACCCTGCCCGGTGCGCACAAACAACTGGTCACCGTATTTCTCGCGCAGCTGCTGTAATATCCGGCTCATCGACGATGTCGGCAGCCCCATGCCCGCCGCAGCGCGGCTGACACTTCCCTCCCGCAACAAAGCATCGAACGCGACAAGCAATTTCAGCTGTCCAAGCCTGTCGGGCTTTGTCGAGGACTTTGGTTCTTCTTTTCTCTTGCCGGTTGTCATTTTGCTGGTTTTTTACCCCGCCCCCGATTGGAGAGGGCCATTTTGCAATTTCTGGAATTTAGAACTGTTCGAAAACAAACGCGTTGCGCCCGAACCCCCTTCCTAAATAAGTGGGGTTAATTTCTCAAGTTAAATGCGGGGGCATAAAATGGAATTGAAGTACTGCGGGCAAGATATGGCCGCGACGATAATAAAGGCCGGTATTTCGGTCGCCATGGCCGGAACGGCGCTCAGTGTTGCCTTGCCTGCTTTCGCGCAGCAGGCGAGCGAAGGAACCACCGTTCTTCAGCAGATCGTGGTAACCGCGTCCGGCTTCGAGCAGAATGTCAAGGATGCTCCGGCCAGCATCACGGTCGTGACGCGGGAATATCTGGAAAAGGGGTCCTATCGCGATCTGACCGACGCCTTGAGGGAAGTGCAGGGTGTGTCCGTCACCGGCATCGCCAATGAGAAGGATATTTTCATTCGCGGATTGCCGGGCGCTTACACGCTGATCCTGGTTGACGGCAAGCGACAGAGCACGCGCGATGCCCGCACCAACGGAAACTCCGGCTTCGAACAGAGTTTCGTACCGCCGGTCTCGGCAATCGAACGCATCGAGGTGGTGCGTGGCCCGATGTCCTCGCTTTATGGTTCCGATGCCATGGGCGGCGTCATCAACATCATCACCCGCAAGGTCGGCGATGTCTGGTCGGGTTCCGTCACCAGCGAGGGCACTGTTCAGCAACATTCCAAATTCGGCAATAGCGGCCAGGTGTCCTGGTATGCCAACGGGCCGATCCTGAAGGACCGGCTGGGGCTGCAGGTCTGGGGCAGGGGCTTCACGCGCGGCGAAGACCGCATATTGAATGGTACGACCGGCGCCAAGGAATATGATTTCAACGGGCGTCTGACCTTCACGCCGAACGAAGATCACGACATTTATCTCGAGGCCGGCAAGGCGCGATTGCGCCGCGATGCCGGACCCGGCGAGACGCTGGCGGCCAATGCAGACGGCACTTACAACACCAATACGCGCGACCATTGGTCATTGTCGCATACCGGCCGGTGGGGACCGACGACATCGGAATTCTCCTTCCAGCAGGAATGGGCCGAGCGCACCAACTTCACCAGAAACTCTCGCACGGGACGCATCACTGAAAATCCACGCTCGCCGGAAGTTCGCAATAGCGTTCTCGACGGCAAGTTCACCACGCCGTTCGAACTGTTCGGCAACCATACGCTGGTCACGGGCGGCCAATATTTCGAGGCACAGTTGAAGGACCAGAATCCGGGACGCCGTACCAATCGCGACGAAACTTTTTCGGCAACGCAATGGGCGCTCTTCGTCGAGGATGAATGGCGCATCGTCGATAACTTCGCGCTGACGGGCGGGCTTCGCCTGGATAATCATGAAAAATACGGCAATCATTTCAGCCCGCGCCTTTACGGCGTCTGGAGCGCAACGGACGATCTGACGATCAAGGGCGGTATTTCCACCGGTTTCCGCGCACCGGAAATCCGCCAGATCGCACCGGGTTATGCCTATACGACGGGTGGCGGCGGTTGCACCTATGGTGCAACAGGCACATGCGGCGTGATCATCGGCGATCCGGGTCTCGAAGCGGAAAAAAGCACGAGTTATGAACTGGCAGCCCTTTGGGACAATGGCGATGTCGCCCTTGGAGCCACCTATTTCTATACCGACTTCAAGGACAAGATTTCCAACGCGCTGGTGCTCAATCCGGATGGGACGCCGGCCCGCTGGAGCGAAGACCGCAATTATCGCCTCTGGTACAATTACAATATCGACGATGCGGTCATTCAGGGCGTGGAACTGACGGCTGCATGGTATGCGACGCCGGAGCTGACGTTGCGCGGCAACTATACCTACACGCATTCCGAACAGAAGACGGGCGATTACGAAGGTTTTCCGCTGGCGCGGACACCGGAGCATATGGCCAATCTCAGGGGCGAATGGATCACCCCGTTGGAGGGGCTGGAAGCCTGGGCTTCGGTGAATTACCACGGATCGGAAATCAATGCCGGTCCGCGCATCGGCACCAATGGCAAGCCGGTGACGATCAACGGTATGGCCGGGCGTAAATATGATGCCTACGCCACCCTCGATATCGGCGCGAAATATGCGGTGGCCGAAAATGTCGATCTCAACGCGGCGGTCTACAACGTCTTCGACAAGGAAGTCGGCGCTGACGATTTCAACACGGCGATGGAAGGCCGCCGTTTCTGGATCAGCATGACGGCCAAATTCTGATCCGGCCCAATATTCAAGATCTCAGAGGCGCTCATCGGGCGCCTCTTTTTTTGACTATCGGGCATATTGACCTCAACCATGGTTGAGGAATTATACCGTCTGCTCTTTAAGTCATTCTGAAAACCGGAGCCGGCATGGAAAGTACCTTATTCAAACATAGCCTGACGGTGGGGGAGGTTGCCCATCGTAGTGGCGTTGCCGTGTCCACCATCCATTTTTATGAGGCGAAAGGATTGATAGAAGGCTGGCGTACCGCCGGTAACCAGCGTCGTTATCATCGTGCCGTCCTGCGGCGTATCGCCATCATCCGCATCGCGCAGCGCGCGGGCATCCAGCTTAGCATCATCAAGGATGCTCTGGCGGAGTTGCCGCAGGATCGGGTGGCGACCAAGGCCGACTGGCGCATGTTCTCGCAGTCATGGCGGGAAATGCTGCAGCTTCGCATCAACAGTCTGATCATGCTGCGCGACCAGCTTACCGGCTGCATCGGTTGCGGTTGCCTTTCGCTGGATGATTGCCCCTTGCGCAATCCTAACGATGTTCTGGCCGATGACGGCGCAGGCCCGCGCCGCCTCGTATCCGCCGAATGAACCGGGTTTTCGCCCCGCCGGGTCGAAAGAGGTCATTTACTCGGAATGGGCCTGAACCCAGACGCTGACGCTGCCGCCATTGGTTGGGAAGACACCCTTGCCATTGTCATCGAGCGTGATCTCCCCGTCACGGTGACCGAGGAAATCGCGCCATACCGTGCCCGCCTGTTCGGGGCCGAGATCGATCTGCTTTTCCGAAGCTTCGCCGTTCGACATCACCACCACGCAACCCGGCTCATCGGCGGTGCCGTGGCGGATAAAGGCGATGCAGCTGGGGTCGTCGAAGATATCCGTCTGGGCACCGTTGCAAAAGCGGCTGCGGGCCTCGATGAGCTTTGGCAGGCATTCGATAGCCGGCATGTGGATCTCATACTCGTTGCCGTCATTGCCCGTGTCTTTATAGGTCGTGCCGAAAAGATCGGGATAAAAGACGCAAGGCACACCCTCTTCGCGCAGCAGAATGATCGCATAGGCCAGCGGCTTGAACCATGGCTCCACCGGCGCTTCCAGGGATTGCAGCGGCTGCGTGTCGTGGTTGTCGACAAGCGTGACGGCGTGATCTGGAACGGCCGAAAGCAGCGAGCCATCGAAGATGGTGCGCATGTCGAAATCGCCGCCCTGTTTGGAGGCGTCATGGAAGCGGTGGTGAAGGGCGACATCGAACAGCATCAGCTGTTTGTCGACCAGCTCGAGATAGCTTTTCAGCGCATCTATATCGGGGTGCCAATATTCGGCGACGACGAAGAGGTCGGGATTGATCGTATCGCGCATATGGCCGACCCAGTCGCGGAAGAACCATGCCGGAATATGTTTGGCCGCGTCCAGACGGAAACCATCCACCTGCACCTGTTCGGCAAGCCACCGGCCCCAATATTTCAGTTCCTCATAGACGGCCCGGTTTCGAAACTCGACATCCGCGCCCATGAGATAATCGAAGTTGCCGTTTTCCTGGTCGACCTCCTCATTCCATTCGCCGTCGCCATAATCGTTGACGAGACGGAAAATGCCGTCCTCATCAGGCTCCTCGATGTGGTCGACACCGCTGAAGCATTTCAGGTCCCAGATGAATTTGGAATGTGTGCCGTTTCGGCCCGGAAAGGTGAAACGGGTATAGGCATGCGCCTCGAAATCCTCGTCCTCTATCTCGGTGCGGTCGTCGGGATTGACGCGGCGAACCCGCACCTTCTCCTTTTCATCCGCGCCCATCTTGTGATTGAGAACCACGTCGTGAATGACGCGGATGCCGTTGTCCTTCAGCGTTCTGCCGGCATGTTCGAGGGCGGCGCGATCGCCATATTTGGTCGCGACGGTTCCCTTCTGGTCGAATTCGCCGAGGTCGAACAGATCATAGGTGTCGTAACCCACCGAATAGCCGCCGGCTGCGCCCTTGTAAGCCGGCGGTAACCAGACGTCGGTAATGCCCATTCGGGCAAGGGTTTCCGCCTTTTCGGCCACCTCGCTCCATAATTTCCCTCCGTCCGGATAGTACCAATGGAAGAATTGAAGCAAGGTGTGGCCGGCCATATTTCCCTCATGATGGTTAGCAGGTCGCGCCATAAACGGCCCGGCGGCGAAAGGGTTCCGCCGCCGTAGTGACCAAACTTCGATCCTGAGGGACCACCTGCCCGGATGGGTCGGTGGCCTGGTCTATTACGTTATTCCGCAATTTCCAGAAGGGACGCGCCAGCCTGGAGATAATCGCCTTCCTTGACGATCAGGCGAACCTTGCCGGCCTTCGTCGCGACGATTTGCGTTTCCATTTTCATGGCTTCCATGACCGCCAGAAGATCGCCTTTGGCAACGGTTTCGCCATCCTTTACCTTGAAGGATTGCAACGTGCCGGAAACGGGGGCGGTGATTTCGCCTTCCTTCTCCTTGACCGAAGCGCTCTGGGCCGCAGCATTGCCACCGCTGACAGCGCCGAGGCCGGAAAGCAGCAGGTTCGGCAGGCCGACAGAGACGCGCTTGCCGTCGATTTCCAGAAAGGTGCGGGTGATGGAAGGGTCTTCAGCCGGTGCCGGGCGTTCCATGGCGTCAGGCATGGCGGCAAAATCGGTCTCGATCCAGCGGGTGTGAACCTTGAAGCCGTCAGTGCCGATGAAGTCGTCGGTCTCGATTGCGGCGCGGTGGAACGGCAGGACCGTCGCAATGCCTTCAATGCGGAATTCCTTCAGCGCACGACGCGCGCGGCGTAGAACCTGATCGCGGTCGGCACCCGTGACGATGAGCTTCGCCATCAGCGAGTCGAACATGCCTGATACGCTGGAGCCGCTGACGACGCCACTATCCACGCGGATGCCGGGGCCGGAGGGCGCATCGAAAACTGAGATCGCGCCGGGTGTCGGCAGGAAACCCCGGCCGGGATCTTCGGCATTAATGCGGAATTCCATCGAGTGGCCGCGCGGCTCGGGGGTTTCAAGCACGCGCAGCTTGTGGCCTTCGGCGATGCGGAACTGCTCGATGACGAGATCGATGCCGGTGGTTTCCTCGGTAACGGGATGTTCCACCTGCAGGCGCGTATTGACTTCAAGGAAAGAAATCGTGCCATCGACGCCGAGCAGGAATTCGACGGTGCCGGCACCGGAATAACCGGCTGCGGCACAGATTGCCTTTGCCGCGTCGTGAATTTGCTGCCGCTGCTGCGCAGACAGGAACGGGGCCGGAGCCTCTTCGATCAGCTTCTGGTTTCGGCGTTGCAGCGAGCAATCGCGGGTGCCGAGCACCAGTACATTGCCGTGTTTGTCGGCCAGGACCTGCGCTTCGATGTGGCGGGGCCGGTCGAGGAAGCGTTCGAGGAAACATTCGCCGCGACCGAAAGCGGCGGTCGCTTCGCGAACGGCGGATTCGTAGAGATCGGCGATCTCCTCCATCTTCCACGCGACCTTTAGGCCGCGCCCGCCACCGCCATGCGCCGCCTTGATGGCGACGGGCAGGCCGTATTCTTCAGCAAAAGCCGTGACTTCGGCTGCGGTGGAGACCGGGCCGTCACTGCCGGCGACCAGCGGTGCGCCGACGCCTGTCGCGATGCGCCGTGCTTCGACCTTATCCCCCAGCGCTTCGATGACATGTGGGTCTGGACCGATCCAGCTGAGACCGGCATCGATGACCGCCTGCGCAAACTCGGCGCGTTCGGACAAGAAGCCGTAACCGGGATGCACGGCATCGGCGCTGGCGCGTTTGGCAATCGCGATCAGCTTGGCGATGTCGAGATAGGTCTCGGCCGGGCGCACGCCTTCCAGCGCATAGGCCTCATCCGCCAACCGGACGAATAGCGCATCCTGATCGGGATCGGCATAAACGGCCACCGATTGCAGGCCGTAGTCCCGGCATGCACGGATGATCCGCACCGCGATCTCGCCGCGATTGGCAATCAGCACTTTTTTCATCGCTATTCTCCCTACAGACTTTTGGCCGCAGCGATTTCGGCGAAGGGGCCGATCGGGCGGAACTTGATTTTGGCATTGACGGGGATTTGCCCCGCAAGATCGAGATGGTATTCCGCGACCGCGCCGATGACGGGATAACCGCCGGTCAACGGGTGGTCGGCAAGGAAGAGGACTGGCTGGCCGCTATGGGGGATCTGGATCGCCCCCGTCGCCGTGCCTTCGCTCGGCAATTCGGCACTGTCGATGCGCTCCATCGGCACTTCGCCTGCAAGGCGAATGCCGACGCGGTTGGATTGCGGCGTGACCTGCCAGAGCTGGCCGGTCAACGTGTCGAGGCCCTTTTGTGTGAACCAGTCGGTACGCGGCCCGAGAACGACGTCGAGCGTCACGATATCGCCGGTTGCCGGCGGATCGAAGGCCGGAGCCTCGTCGATGGACACGCTGGAAAGCCCGGTCTTTTCGCCCTTCAGCGGCAGGATCGTGCCCGCAGTCACGCTATCTGGACCGACGACGGCGAGTGTATCCGTGGCATAGCTGCCCAGCACGGGCTCGACATTAAACCCGCCGCGCACGGCAAGATAACAGCGCATGCCCTTTGGCGGCTGACCGAAGGTGACGATATCGCCGGGCTCGAGAGAGACGGGAACATGGGTTTCTACGGTGAAACTGCGCTCCGCCGTCTTGACGGTGACGGGGCAGGGCGCGCCGGCGATGCCGATGACGGCGCGGCTTGTGCTTTTAAAGGAAAAGCCGCCGAGTATCAGTTCGAGGCAGGCGTGTGTTGACGGGATTGCCGACGATGCGGTTGGCGGCGTTAAACGCGCCGCGATCCAGTGCGCCGGAGGCGGAGACGCCCTGTCCGGTCTGACCGAAGCGGCCGAGATCCTGAAAAATAGCGGGCATGGGTGCCGCGAGCACCTCGAAATGCGGGCCTTCTCTTGAAGTCTCTGGCCGGGAGGCGCGCGGCGCGGAGGCGGGAACATCAACCGTTCGTCCAGCCTTGTCCATATCGAAGAAACGCACGCGATAACCCGGCTGGAAAAGCGCACCGGGATCACGGTCTATGTCCCACATCTTCACCGGTGTGGTGCCGATGATCTGCCAGCCGCCGGGGCTGTTTTGTGGATAGACGCCGCTGAAGGCGCCGGCCAGCGCCACCGAACCCGAGGGAATGCGGGTGCGCGGGCTTTGCCGGCGCGGCACGTGAAGGGCGGGATCGCCACCGACCAGATAACCGAAGCCGGGCGCAAAACCGCAGAAGGCCACGGTGAATTCGCTTTCGGTATGGCGGCGGATGACGTCGGCGACGCTCATGCCGGTCAGTTCGGCAACGTCGGCCAGATCCTCGCCGTTATAATGGACGGGAATTTCCACCAGATTGTCCGACGGCGCGATCTTTGCGGAGAGATCGCGGCTGGAAAGCCGTGCAACCAGCGTCTCCGCGCCGATCTTTTCGGGGCGGAAACGGATCATCAGGGTGCGGGCAGCCGGCACCGTCTCTTCGATGCCGTGAATGGGATCGTTCTGAAGCGAGGCGAACAGCGCCAGCGTTTCGTCAAGATCGGCAAGCTCGACTAGGATGGTGGTGAGGCTGACGGGGAGAAAACGCATCATATCCTCACGCGTGATAGGCAGTGTCGGGAATGTCGGTGATGAACATGTGTCCGGGCGCATGGGTAATCGCAAAGGGCACGCCCGACGCCATGACGGCGGCTTGCGGGGTTACGCCGCAGGCCCAGAAAACCGGCACCTCGCCCGGCTCGATCCGGACCGCATCACCGAAATCCGGTTTCGCGAGGTCGGCTATGCCGATCTCTTCCGGCGCGCCGACATGCACGGGCGCACCGTGAACGGCCGGGAACCGTCCCGAAATTGTCGCGGCATCGGCCACGCGCGAAGCGGGGATCGGCCGCATGGAAACGACCATGTTCCCCTTGAAACGCCCGGCCGGCCGGCAGGGCCGGTTGGTCAGATACATCGGGACGTTGCTTTTGTCGGTCATGTGACGGATTTCGATGCCGGCTTCGACCATCGGCGTCTCGAAGGTGAAACTGCAACCGATCAGGAAGGCCACGAGATCGTCCCGCTCTGCCCAGGCGGCAGTCGCATCCGCCGTTTCCTCGGCAAGCTTGCCATCGCGCCAGATACGGTAGAGCGGCAGGTCGGTCCTGAGATCGGCACCGGGGGCGAGAAGCGTGGTCGGCGAGCCGGGATCGGAAACATCGAGTACCGGGCAGGGCTTCGGATTACGCTGCGCATAAAGCAGGAAATCGAAGGCCCAGTCGCGCGGCAGCACGATCATGTTGGCTTGCGTGAAACCGGGAGCGATGCCGGAAGTCGGCGCAACGAGGCCGCCGCGATAATCGGCGCGGGCCTTGCGGGCGGCATCCGCATTGGTGTGGTTCAGAAAGGATAAGGGTATCGTCATTGGTCGCCCTTTTAGAGAATGGATGCAAAAGAGCGGATTTCGATGCCTTCGGCCTCGAAACGGCGACGGATTTCCTGGGCGATCGCGACCGCGCCGGGGCTGTCGCCATGCACGCAGATGGATTGCGCTTCGATCTTTATGAGGCTGCCGTCGATGGCTTCGAGCGTTCCTTCGCGGGCAAGCTGCACCATCCGGTCGGCGATTTTGGCAGCGTCGTGGAGGACGGCACCGGCTTCACGGCGCGAGACGAGCTGGCCTTCGGGCGTATAGGCACGGTCAGCGAAGGCTTCGGCAACGACGGCAAGGCCGGCCCTGCGGGCAAGATCGAGGATCGGCGCATTGGCAAGGCCCATCAGCACCAGCGAGGGATCGATGGCCTTGATGCCGTCGATGACTGCCTGTCCCTGTTTCGCGTCATTGGCGATGCGGTTGTAAAGCGCGCCATGCGGCTTCACGTAACGCACCGTGGTTCCGGAAGCGGCGGCAACGCCCTTCAGCGCGCCGATCTGGTAGATGACATCGGCGATCAGTTCCTGCGAGGTCACGTCCAGATCGCGGCGGCCAAAGCCGACGCGGTCCGGATAGGAGACATGGGCGCCCACGACCACGCCTTTTTCGGCAGCGGCCTTGACGGTGCGGTAAATTCCGGCCGGGTCGCCGGCGTGAAATCCGCAGGCGATGTTGGCGCTGGAAACGATGGCGAGCATCGCCTCGTCGTCCCCCATGCTCCACGCGCCGTAACTTTCGCCGAGATCGCTGTTGAGATCGATAGCGGCCATGTTTGCCTCCCTTTGGTTATTACAGGCCAAGCAGGCCGAAGATGGTGCCGGCGGACTTGTAGCCCATGTACCATGTCAATGCGCAAGTCAGAACGCCAAGCACCAGCAGGATGCGCGGATAGCGATAACCACCCATCAGGTCTTCGCGTTTCCAGGCCGCAAAGAGGAAGATGCTGAGGCCGATCGGGAGAATGAGGCCATTCAGGCCGCCGACGAAGATCAGCATGGCGGCGGGCGGCGTCGTGATCAGCAGGTAGCAGACGAGCGAAACGGCAATGAAGATGACGGTCGCCATGTTGCGGGCGCGTTCGCTCATGTCCTGCTTGAAGACGGGCAGGAACGAAACGGACGTGTAGGCTGCACCGATGACGCTGGTGATGGCCGCCGCCCAGAAGATGATGCCGAAAAGCCGGAAGCCGACATCGCCTGCGGCTGCACGGAAGGCCTGTGCAGCGGGATTGGCAACCTGGCCCGATGTATCGATGGCGACGCCGCTGGCGACGACGCCGAGGATGGCAAGGAACAGCACATAGCGCATGACACCGGTGACGGCGATGCCGGTCAGGGCGGCGCGGTTGACGGCGGGCAGATTTTCAATGCCGACCATTCCCCGGTCCAACAGGCGGTGTGCGCCGGAATAGGTGATGTAGCCGCCGACTGTGCCACCGACGATGGTGGTGATGGTGGCGAAATTGATCGTATCCGGCAGGAAGGTCTGGCGGAAGGCATCGCCCACCGGCGGGGCGGAAACGAACGCCACATAAAGCGTGAGCACGATCATCAGGATGCCGGCGACGATAATGAACCGGTCGACTGCCAAGCCTGCGCGTTTGGAAACGAAGATGGCGATGGCGAAAATCGCGCTGATGGCGCCGCCGATTTTCGGGTCCAGCCCGAAAATGGCGTTGAGGCCAAGGCCGGTGCCGCCGATATTACCGATATTAAAGAACAGCCCGCCGATAATGACGAGAATGGCCAGCAGATAACCGGAACCGGGAATGGCAGCATTGGCGATATCCGATGCCCGCATGCGCGTCAGCGTCACGATGCGCCAGATGTTCAGCTGAACGACGAAGTCGATGACGATGGAGGCGAGAATGCCGAAGGCGAAGGCGGCGCCGAGCTGGGTGGTGAAGGTCGCCGTTTGCGTGATGAAACCCGGACCGATGGCAGACGTCGCCATCAGGAAGATCGCCCCAATCAGGGAGGCGCGTCGTGACGTTTTTATATTGGCAGTCGGGGTGAGCTTTTGTTGCTCCATGGATTTTCTCCGATCCTGCAATCCGCCCCTCGCGGACGCTTTAGCCCATCGATCTTGTCTTGTTCGGTGAAATTGTCAATATTGTTCAACAATAAATGATAATCGTTCTTTTATTTTGTCTATTTGTTGGACGTTACGAGCATGGCGTCACCACGTCGCCTGGCGCTTTGGTTGAGGCTTTGTACTATGGGTAACCATTGCAGTGTCCGAACATGCCTGCCACGGAACTCACGCGTTACAGTAATCGCCTTTGGCGACAGCGCGCATGACGGAAACGATAGAGGGTCTGCCGCTTGCGGATCGATTGGCGAAGGGTATTCGCACTCAAGCTGATCTCCGGTGAGCTGATGCCGGGCCAGCGCCTTTCGGAAGCAGCCTTCAGCGAACGTTTCGAGGTCTCCCGCAATTCGCTGCGCGAAGCCTTCCGTCTCCTGGCCTAGCGATAATCGGTTGCCGCTACGAGGCCAATCGCGGTGTTTTTGTCGCCGTTCCCACCCTGGCTTCGGTGATCGATATTTACAGGGTGCGGCGCATGGTGGAATGCGGCGCGCTGCGTCAGGCCTGGCACAAGCACCCCTCCATCCGCACGATGCGCACGGCGGTCGATGACGCCAGGATCAAGCCGCTGGCCTGGCAGTACTGGCCGGGTGTGCGCGCAGCGCCAATGCATGAAGTTCCACGCCGTACGATGGCCGACCTCTATAGCGCGCGTCTGAGCGATTTTGACGAGTGCATCGCCGCTGAGCCTGGCTGCTGTTTGCCTGCTGGAATTCCGAACTAGCTGTATAGACTTCTGCATATGTTCGGCAGTGAACAGCAAGATCCTGTCGCTGATGGAAGAGGGCAAGGCGGGTGAGGCCGGTGACGATGGAAAGGCCCATCTCAGCCCTTCCGAGCGGACAGTTTTTGAAGGCACTTGAACGCATCGCGTCAGGCGAGCTGGGCGCAGCGGGATGAAAACGTCCCTTTCGCGTCGGCTCGATTTTTATATCGGCGCCTGATTGCCAAGTTTGTTGCGGTGCGTCTATCAACGCCGCGTATGGCGGCCTCGCGACCTCACCTATTCTCCGTTACAGACGAAAAAGCGCCTGATCTGCGCCCCGATCATCGAGGAGGTGCACTGCACGAAGTCGCTGGATATCATCTGTAAACTGTCATTATTCATGAGGAGCACGGCGTGGCGCAGGACCATCGAGACGCTCCAGCCCGATGTCTGTCTTCATCATACCTGAAAATCCCAACGCGGCGACATGAGCGGAGCATCTGTGCCAGTTGACGCGCACGGCTTCCGACGTCCGATCACCAGCGTTCTGCGCGATCGGCCTAGAGACCGCGTCCATCGAGGCGGCGGTTGAGGCCGGTGTTTCCGCCTATGTCGTTGATGGGCTGAAGAAAGAGCGGGTGAAGCCCATTCTCGATATGGCGGTCAGCCGCTTCAATGCTTTCAGCCGTCTGCGACAGGAACTTGCCGAAGCGAAATCGGCGCTTTGAGGGGCTGCGGGCGTCAATCGAGCGCGCCAAGGGGATTTTGATGAAGATGCGTGGCCTGTCCGAAGAGGAAGCCTTTGCGCTTCTGCGGCAAACGGCGATGAACGAGAAAAAGAAAATATCCGAGATCGCGCAAAGCGTGGTCACCGCTGCCGGTCTGTTGATGTAACGAACCCGCCGGCGGGACAGTCGAGGAGTGTATGATATGGCGGCACAGGAAAAATCGGCCGGTTCAAAAGCTGGAGTGACGCAAGCTGCGGCCGCGCCCGCAATCGTTGGCAGCGACCGGCAAAAAATCCTGCGGGCAGGTTTTATCCCTCTTGTCGATGCGTCCGTCCTGATTGCTGCGGCCGAATTCGGTTTTGCCGAGCGCGAAGGCCTGACGCTCGATCTCGTCAAGGATGTGTCCTGGGCGAATGTGCGCGACCGGCTGGCGTTCCGGCAATTCGACATTGCCCATATGCTGTCGCCAATGCCTGTCGCCTCCATGCTGGGCCTCGGCTCCAATCCGTCGCCGACGATCACACCGTTTTCACTTGGGCGCGGCGGCAATGCGATTACGCTTTCAACCCGGCTGTTTGAGCGGATGAAGGCGTTGACGGGGCTTTCCGAAACGGCGGGGGCGCTGGACAATGCCAAGGCATTGAAACGGGTGCTCGATGACATGCGGGCAAGGGGCGAAGCCCCGCCGACGCTTGGCATGACCTATCCGTTTTCCTCGCATAATTACGAATTCCGGTATTGGCTCGCCGCCGGTGGCATTCATCCCGATCACGACGTCAAGCTGGTGGTCGTGCCGCCACCATTGACGTCGGACGCATTGGCGGCGGGCGCCATCGACGGTTTCTGCGTCGGTGCGCCGTGGAACATCGTTGCCGCCGAGCGCGGTGTCGGCAGGATTGTCGCTGCCAAGCAGGATTTGTGGCCGTCTGCGCCGGAAAAGGTGATCGGCATGCGGCCGGAATGGGCTGAAAGCCAGCAGGAAACGGTTGGCCGGCTGCTGACGGCGCTCGATGCCGCCGCACGCTGGTGCGACCTTGCGGACAATCACGACGATCTGAGCCGGACACTTGCCGATGCGCGTTATATCGGTGCGCCTGAGAGCATCATCCGTCATGTGCTGGCCGGTGAATTCAACATCGACAGCCAGGGCAACCGCCGGGTCATCGACAAATATTTCCTGTTCCACGGCGGCCATGCCAATTATCCGCGCCAGAGCCAGGCATTGTGGATTTACAGCCAGATGATCCGCTGGGGGCAGGCGGAGTTTTCGCAGGCAGGTGTGGATGCCGCCCTGTCCGCTTATCGGCCGGATATTTATCGCGCGGCGCTGGGCGATGCCAACGCGCCTGATGATGCCGATATCCGCGTCGAAGGGCAGCAGGCGGGCGACCGGTTCTTGGACGGTTTCGTTTTCGATCCCGCTGACATCACGGGATATGTGAACGGCTTTTCCGTGCGCAGTTCTGCCCCGTTTTCGACCTCTCAAGGCGAGGCCTGAGAGCCGTCCGGCCGGGCAAGCTGCGCAAATTTCAAGCGCGGAATTTTTCCAGTTGCGCAAACCATAGACAAAATTTCTGCTGATTAAAATTTAATCGCCCGATGACATTTCGGAAATTCCGTTTTTTTCCAATGCCATAACTTCCAGAAATAAAACTGGCACGCCTCTTGCGTCTTCGTATTTGCACCGGTCAACGGCGATCGGGGCAAGCAGGGCGCGGCATAAGCGCTTTCACAGACATCGACGTCGCAAGGTTTTGCTGCCCGGAACACCTCCCGTTCCGAAGGCGCAAACACCGAGCGGCGTTTTTTTATTTTCAGGTTTTTTCGCAAACGAAAGCGCCACCCATGAGGTGGTTCAATAAGGGGAAGATGCGAATGAAAAAGATATTCTCGGGCGATGTCAGCCGCCGCACGATGCTGAAGACGACAGCCACCGCAGCCCTCGTCACCGCCGTGCGCACCGCTTTTCCGTCAGGCGCTTTCGCAGCCACCGCCGAGCCGGAAGTGAAGGGCGCGAAAATCGGCTTCATCGCGCTGACCGACGCCGCCCCGCTCATCATCGCCGCGGAAAAGGGGCTGTTCGCCAAGCACGGCATGCCTGATGTCGAGGTGCTCAAACAGGCATCCTGGGGCGCGACGCGTGACAATCTCGTGCTCGGTGGCGCATCGAACGGAATTGACGGCGCGCATATCCTGACGCCGATGCCCTACCTCATGCATACCGGCAAGGTGACGCAGAACAACGTGCCGGTGCCGATGGCGATTATTGCCCGCCTCAATCTCGACAGCCAGGGCATTTCCGTCGCCAGGGAATATGCCGACACCGGCGTTCAGCTCGACGCTTCCAAGCTCAAGGCGGCTTTCGAGAAAAAGAAGGCAGAAGGCAAGGAAATCAAGGCTGCCATGACATTTCCCGGCGGCACGCATGATCTGTGGATACGCTATTGGCTGGCTGCCGGCGGTATCGATCCGGACAAGGACGTCTCCACCATCGTCGTTCCGCCGCCGCAGATGGTTGCCAACATGAAGGTCGGCAACATGGACGTCTTCTGTGTGGGCGAACCCTGGAACGAGCAGCTCGTCAATCAGGGCATCGGCTTTACCGCCTGTACCACCGGAGAACTCTGGAAGGGCCATCCCGAAAAGGCGCTCGGCATGCGTGCCGACTGGGTGGAGAAAAATCCAAATGCCACCAAGGCTTTGCTGATGGCCGTCATGGAGGCCCAGCAATGGTGCGATGAAATGGCGAACAAGGAGGAGATGTCCACGATCCTCGGCAAGCGGCAATGGTTCAACGTGCCGCCGAAGGATGTTCTCGGCCGTCTCAAGGGCAATATCAATTACGGCAACGGCCGCCTGCTTGATGATACCGGTCTGCAGATGAAGTTCTGGCAGGATCACGCGTCTTACCCCTTCCGCAGCCATGACAGCTGGTTCATCGCTGAGAACATCCGCTGGGGCAAATTTGCTCCCGATACCGACGTGAAGGCGCTGGTTGCGAAGGTCAACCGCGAGGACATCTGGCGCGACGCGGCAAAGGATCTCGGCGTTGCCGATATTCCCGCCTCCACCTCGCGTGGCAAGGAAACCTTCTTCGACGGCAAGGTTTTCGACCCGGAAAACCCGTCGGCCTATCTCGAAAGTCTTTCCATCAAGGCAGCCTCCTGAGGAGGAGACACGGGGTGTCGCCCCTCCTCTGCCGGGCCGCCGTTCTCAGGTGGCATCAGAGGCCGGGTGAGGGGCGAGACCTGACCGCAACCGAAATCCAAAGGAAACGCCATGTCCGCATTGGCTCGAAATTTCAAGGAACAGCCGCAGCAACCGGCGGTACAGAAGGCAAACGTCGTGACCCTGCCGCCCAAACATCCCTCGCGGTTTGATCTGCGTAAACTGGGTGCGGCGGCAGCCCGCAATATCATACCGCCGTTTATCGTCCTCGCCGTTCTGCTCGGTGTCTGGCAGGTGCTCTGTTCCGCCCCCGGCCTGTCGCTGCCGCCGCCAAGCCAGGTGTTCGAGGAAAGCTACGATCTCATCGTATCGCCGTTCTTCCATAATGGTTCGCAGGATATCGGCCTTGGCCTGCGCGTGCTGGTGTCGCTGGAGCGGGTGGCTTACGGTTTCGGCCTTGCCGCCATTGCCGGCATCATTCTCGGCGCTGTCATCGGGCAGTCGATCTGGGCGATGCGCGGCCTCGACCCGATCTTTCAGGTCCTGCGCACTGTGCCGCCGCTCGCCTGGCTGCCGCTGTCCCTGGCCGCCTTTCAGGACAGCAATCCATCCGCCATTTTCGTGATCTTCATCACCTCCATCTGGCCCGTCATCATCAATACGGCGGTCGGCGTGCGCAACATTCCGCAGGATTACCGCAACGTCGCGAAGGTGCTGCGGCTCAACCAGATCGAATTCTTTTTCAAGATCATGCTGCCATCGGCCGCGCCTTACATCTTCACCGGCCTGCGCATCGGCATCGGCCTGTCCTGGCTCGCCATCGTTGCGGCGGAAATGCTGACCGGCGGCGTCGGCATCGGCTTCTTCATCTGGGATGCGTGGAATTCCTCGCGCCTGCCCGACATCATCGTGGCGCTCGCTTACATCGGCGTGGTCGGCTTCATGCTCGACAAGCTGGTGGCGGCGCTCGGCAAGGTCATCACCCGCGGCGCTGCGGCAAATTAGGAGGGCGACCATCATGAACGCTTATCTGAAGCTCGATCATATCGACAAATATTTCGACAAGGGCGGCTCGCGCGCCGAGGTGCTGAAGGGCATCAACCTGACCATCGGCAAGGGCGAATTCGTTTCGGTCATCGGCCATTCCGGCTGCGGCAAGTCCACCATGCTCAACCTCATCGCCGGGCTGACCAAGGTCTCCGCCGGGGTCGTGCTTTTGGAAAACCGCGAGGTCAACGAACCCGGCCCGGAACGCGCCGTCGTCTTCCAGAACCACAGCCTGCTGCCCTGGCTTTCGGTTTATGAAAACGTCAATCTTGCCGTTGAGAAGGTGTTCAGCAGAACCAAAACGCGGGCCGAACGGCTCGACTGGGTCATGCGCAATCTCGATCTCGTGCAGATGGCCCACGCCAGGGACAAGAAGCCGGTTGAAATTTCCGGCGGCATGAAACAGCGCGTCGGCATTGCCCGTGCGCTTGCCATGGAACCGAAAATCCTGTTGCTGGACGAGCCTTTCGGCGCACTGGATGCGCTGACGCGCGCCCACCTTCAGGACGCGGTGATGGAAATCCACGCCCGTCTCGGCAACACCATGGTCATGATCACCCATGATGTGGATGAGGCGGTGCTGCTGTCCGACCGTATCGTGATGATGACCAACGGTCCCGCCGCCCATATCGGCGAAGTGCTCGATGTGCCGCTGCCGCGCCCGCGCCACCGCATCGAGCTTGCATCCGACAAGACCTACCTCAAATGCCGCGAAGCCGTGCTGAAGTTCCTTTACGAACGTCATCGCTTCGTCGAAGCTGCGGAGTAAAGACCATGACGCAAAAACTCGTCATCATCGGCAATGGCATGGCGCCGGGGCGCATGCTGGAAAACCTGTTCGAGACGGCTCCCGGCCTTTACGACGTCACCATTTTCAACGCCGAGCCGCGCGTTAATTACGACCGCATCATGCTCTCGCCGGTGCTCTCAGGCGAAAAAAGCTACGAAGACATCGTCATCCATAATGACGAATGGTATGCGGCTAACAATGTCACCCTGCACAAGGGTGCGAAGGTGACCGGCATCGACCGTGACATGAAGACCGTGACCAGCGAAAACGGCATCACGGTCTCCTATGACAAACTGGTCATCGCAACCGGTTCCCTGCCCTTCATCATTCCCGTTCCCGGCCATCAATTGCCGGGCGTGCTCGCCTATCGAGACCTCGACGATGTCACGAAAATGCTGGATATCGCCAAAGGCAAGGGTCGCGCCGTCGTCATCGGCGCCGGTCTGCTGGGGTTGGAAGCGGCTTACGGCCTGAAACGTCAAGGCATGGATGTGACAGTCATCCACCTGATGCCGACGATCATGGAACGCCAGCTCGATCCGGCAGCGGCCTATCTTCTGGAAAAGGCGCTGAGCGAGCGCGGCATCGACATCATCACCAAGGCCAATACCAAGCGCATTCTCGGTGAGGAAAAGGTCGAAGGCATCGAGCTGGAAGACGGCCGTGTCATTGAAGGCGACATGGTGGTCATGGCGGTTGGCATCCGCCCGGCCTCGGGTCTCGCCAAGGAAGCCGGCATCGCTGTCAATCGCGGCATTGTCGTCGATGACGGCATGATGACGTCGGATGCCTCGATCTATGCGCTTGGCGAATGCGCCGAGCATCGCGGCATGTGCTACGGGCTGGTCGCGCCGCTTTATGAATCGGCGCGGGTACTGGCGGATCGCCTGTGTGGCGGTTCGGCCGAATATCATGGCTCCGTCACCAATACCAAGCTGAAGGTCACCGGCATCAACCTGTTTTCCGCCGGCGATTTTGCCGAAGGCGAGGACCGCGAGGAAATCGTGCTGCGCGATGCCACCGCCGGTGTCTACAAGCGCCTGATCCTCCGGGAAAACCGCATCATCGGCGCGGTTCTTTACGGCGAGACGGCGGACGGATCGTGGTTCTTCGACCTGATGAAGAAATCGACCGATATTTCCGCCATGCGCGAAACCCTGATCTTCGGCCAGGCCTATCAGGGAGGGTCCCCGCTGGACCCTATGGCGGCCGTTGCAGCCTTGCCGGATGATGCGGAAATCTGCGGCTGCAACGGCGTCTGCAAGGGCAAGATCACCTCTGTCATCACCGCGAGGGGGTTGACCTCGCTGGATGACGTGCGGGCCCATACCAAGGCGTCCGCCTCCTGCGGCAACTGCACCGGCCTTGTCGAGCAGTTGATGACGCTGACGCTTGGCGACAGCTACAACCCCGCCGCCGTGCAGCCCATGTGCAAATGCACCGATCTCGGCCATGACGATGTGCGCCGTCTGATCAAGGCCAAGGGCCTGAAGACCATTCCTGCCGTGATGCAGGAACTGGAATGGAAGACCTCCTGCGGCTGCGCCAAATGCCGGCCGGCGCTCAATTATTATCTCGTCTGCGATTTCCCGGGCGAATATGCCGACGACTACCAGTCGCGTTACATCAATGAGCGCGTCCATGCGAATATCCAGAAGGACGGCACCTATTCCGTCGTTCCGCGCATGTGGGGCGGCGTCACATCCGCCTCGGAATTGCGGGCGATCGCCGATGTCGTTGACAAGTTCGAAATCCCGATGGTGAAGGTAACAGGCGGCCAGCGCATCGATCTTCTCGGCATCGAAAAGGAAGATCTTCCGGCGGTCTGGGCCGATCTCGGCAAGGTCGGGTTCATTTCCGGCCAGGCCTATGCCAAGGGGCTGCGCACGGTAAAGACCTGCGTTGGCGAACAATGGTGCCGTTTCGGCACGCAGGATTCCACCGGCCTTGGCATCCGCATCGAAAAATTCATGTGGGGTTCCTGGACGCCGGCCAAGCTGAAGCTTGCGGTGTCCGGCTGTCCGCGAAACTGCGCGGAGGCGACCTGCAAGGATATTGGCGTCATCTGCGTCGATTCCGGTTTCGAAATCCATTTCGCCGGTGCCGCCGGTCTCGATATCAAGGGCACGGAAGTCCTGGGTCTCGTCCACACCGAGGACGAGACGCTGGAGCATATCGTGGCGCTGACCCAGATGTACCGCGAACAGGCGCGCTATCTCGAGCGCATCTACAAATGGGCCAAGCGGATCGGTTACGACGAAGTCCGCCGCCAGATCATGGACGACGCCGAAAAGCGCCGGGCCTATTTCGACCGCTTCGTCTTCAGCCAGAAATTCGCGCAGGTCGATCCCTGGTCGGAACGTGTGTCCGGCCACGATAAGCACGAATTCAGGCCCATGGCGGCAATCGGTTTCAGTGAGGCGGCGGAGTGAGAACGATGGACAGCAACTGGATCGATATCGGCGACATCTCCGACATTCCGCTGCGCGGCGCACGCTGCGTGAAAACGCCAATGGGCAAGATCGCCGTGTTCCGCACGGCAGAAAATCAGGTCTTCGCCATCGAGGATCATTGCCCGCACAAGGGCGGCCCGCTCAGCCAGGGCATCGTGCATGGCGCTTCGGTGACATGTCCTTTGCACAATTGGGTGATTTCACTGGAAACCGGCAAGGCGCTGGGGGCGGATGAGGGTGAGGTGAGGACCATTCCCGTCCGCAATCTCAACGGGCGGCTTTCGATTGCGCTTGAAACCTTGATGATGGCGGCGGAGTGAATTTGGATGGTGGCGATGGCGAAGACACCCCCCTCTGCCCTGCCGGGCATCTCCCCCCTCAAGGGGGAGATCGACAAGCTGCAGGCTTCCCGTTTCATTTCCACCGGCGATGCGGCTGCCTTTGAATGGAACCGGGTGCCGCGATTGATCTCCCCCCTTGAGGGGGAGATGTCCGGCAGGACAGAGGGGGGTAAACGCCACTTGCTCAGGGGGCAAACCCATGCCCGTTGAAACAAAAACCACCTGTCCCTATTGCGGCGTCGGCTGCGGTGTCATCGCCACCGTCAACGACAATGGCGGCGTTTCCGTCAAAGGCGATCCGGACCATCCCGCCAATTTCGGCCGGATGTGTTCCAAGGGTTCGGCTCTCGCCGAAACCATCGACCTCGACGGACGCCTGCTTCATCCCGAAATCCACGGAAAACCGGTGGCATGGGACGAAGCGCTTGAGCTTGTCGCATCCCGGTTCTCCAAAACAATCGCCGAGCATGGCCCGGATTCGGTTGCCTTCTACGTTTCCGGCCAGTTGCTGACGGAGGATTATTACCTCGCCAACAAGCTGATGAAGGGTTTCATCGGATCGGCCAATATCGATACGAATTCAAGGCTTTGCATGTCGTCTTCGGTCGCTGGCCATCGCCGGGCCTTCGGGGCCGATACGGTGCCGGGCACCTATGAGGACATGGAGCTTGCCGATCTGGTGATCCTCACCGGTTCCAACCTCGCCTGGTGCCATCCGGTCCTTTATCAACGGCTGGCGGCGGCAAAGGCAGCACGGCCGGAGATGAAGGTGGTGGTCATCGATCCGCGCCGGACGATGAGCGCCGATATTGCCGATATGCACCTCGCCATCCGCCCGGATGGGGATGTTGCGCTATTTACAGGCTTGCTGGCGCAGCTTGCCGGAAGCTCTGCGGTCGATGCCGCCTATGTGCAGAACCATACTCTCGGCTTCGATGCCGCCATGCAGGCTGCAAGCGAACATGGCCTGCCGGAGATTGCCGAGGCGACCGGCCTGACAATCGCCAAACTGATGTCCTTTTACGCATTGTTCGAGCGCACGGAAAAAACCGTCACCTGTTACAGCCAGGGCGTCAACCAGTCGCAAAGCGGCACCGACAAGGTCAATGCCATCATCAATTGCCACCTCGCGACCGGCCGTATCGGCCGGCCGGGCATGGGGCCGTTTTCACTGACCGGTCAACCCAACGCCATGGGCGGGCGCGAAGTCGGCGGGCTTGCCAATATGCTGGCCGCGCATATGGCCATCGAAAGCGCCGAAGACCGCGACCGGGTACAGCGCTTCTGGGCCTCGCCCGCGATTGCGCAAAAGCCCGGCCTCAAAGCGGTGGATATGTTCCGGGCGGTGGCCGATGGCCGCATCAAGGCGCTGTGGATCATGGCCACCAACCCTGTCGTTTCCATGCCGGATGCCGGCGCCGTCGAGGCGGCGATCAAGGCCTGTCCGTTTGTGGTGGTCTCCGATGTTACGGCCAATACCGATACGGCGCGCCACGCCCATGTGCTGTTGCCATCGCTCGGCTGGGGTGAAAAGGACGGCACGGTCACCAATTCCGAACGGCGTATTTCCCGCCAGCGCGGTTTTCTCGATGCGCCCGGCGAAGCAAAGGCCGACTGGTGGCAATTTGCGCAAGTGGCCCGGCGCATGGGTTTTGATGCGGCCTTCGACTATCGGCGGCCGTCGGAGATTTTCGCCGAACACGCCGCTCTCTCAGGTTTCGAGAATGCAGGGAGCCGCGATTTCGATATCAGCGGTGTCGAGCGAGACTCCTATGAAGCGATGGCGCCCTTTCAATGGCCGAAAACCTCAACCGGCGGCACTGCCATCGCCCGCTTTTTCGCGGATGGTCGTTTTTATCATGCCGATGGCAAGGCGCGGTTTATCGTGACCGCACTGCCGCAGACCGACAGGACGTCGATCGACTATCCGCTGACGCTGAATACCGGCCGCATCCGCGATCAATGGCACACCATGACCCGCACCGGTAAAAGTGCGCGGCTCTCCGCCCATATCGCCGAACCCTTTGCCGAACTGCACCCGCGCGATGCGCAGGCGCTGGGCATCGAAAGTGCCGATCTGGTGGAGCTGGAAAGCCCACATGGCAAGGTTCTGCTGCGGGCGCTGGTCAGCGAAAGGCAGGGGCGCGGATCGGTTTTTGCGCCGATGCACTGGAACGACCAGTTCGCCTCAAAAGCGCGGATCGATAGGATCTTCGCACCGGTCACGGATCCGCATTCCGGCCAGCCCGCATTGAAAAACACTGGTGTGAAAGCAAAGCGCTTTGCGGCGAAAGCCTATGGCTTCGCCATTTCCCGCAACCGGCCGGATGCTCCCGATTGCGAGTACTGGGCGATTGCGAAGGCGGATGGCGGATATCGCATGGAGCTGGCGTTTGAAGCGCTGCCGCAGGACTGGACGCTCTGGGCGCGGCAGGTTTTCGGCATTGATATCAGGATCGAGCCGCTCGGTTACAGCGACCGGCAGACGGGCGATCTGCGGCTTGCTTTCTTCGACGGTGAAACGCTGCTGGCGGCGCTGTTCATCGCCGAGCAACCGGTCGCCGTCGCCCGCAACTGGGCGATATCGCAGCTGAGCGAGCGTCATGATGATTTGCGCATGCGTTTTGCGCTTGTCGCCGGGCGTCCCGGCGCCGGCCGTGCCGATCCGGGTGCGACGGTCTGCTCCTGCTTTAATGTCGGCGTGAACCAGATCGCGGCCGCCATTCGCGATGGCTGCCACAGCGTCGAAGCCATAGGCGCGGCGTTGAATGCCGGAACCAATTGCGGCTCCTGCCGCGCCGAGATCAGGGGGATCATCGATGGATGCCTTAAAACCGCAGCGGAATGAACCTGTCCGCATGGAGAAGCTCGCCAAATTGCCGGTGTTCTGGGGGCTTGCGGGCAAGCGCGCGGTGCTGGCGGGCGGATCGGACGGGGCTGCATGGAAAGCGGAGCTTTTGCTGGCCTGCGGGGCGGAACTTCATGTTTATTGCGAGGAAAGCGAACTTTCGGAAAGCTTTGCGGCGCTCGTTTCAAAAAGCCCGATGCTGACGCGAGCATGACCGCTCAATGCCGGTGTCTTGATAGTTTCAAGAAGCAGCAGGCCGCGTGAC
>JAXHOC010000056.1:0-102741 GCA_034519725.1 Agrobacterium sp. | reverse complement strand
GTAGCCTTTACGTTCAGTTGCGTATTGCTCGAATTGCACAGTGAAGTGGATGAAATTTTGGGTGATCATACAGGCGTGACGGGCATTCGTTTGCGTCACCGTGATGGCAGTCTTAAAGAAATTGCCACACAAGGTGTCTTTATTGCCATCGGTCATAAACCCAATACCGATATTTTTGACGGTCAGCTTGAAATGGTCAACGGGTATATTAAAGGTTCGTAGCGGCAGTGAAGGCAATGCAACGGCAACCAGTGTGGCTGGGGTGTTGCCGCTGGGGATGTTGCCGATCAGATTTATCGTCAAGCCATTACGTCGGCGGCTTCTGGCTGTATGGCGAGCGCTCGATGTTGAACGCTATCTTGCCGAATAATTCATCCGCTATCTAGGATATGGAGTGGATTACGCTCAATCATGGCGCAAAGGTTCGTTGGTGCAATGCTGACGAACCACCCAGTTTTCCTGATTATGATGCTGTCCTTGAAGATCCAGCAGGGTTAATCCAGATTGGGGTGATTTAACCCCCGAATGGTTGTTAACAGCGTATCATCAGGGGATTTTTCCTTGGTTTAGTCAAGGCGATCCGATATTGTGGTGGTGTCCCAACCTAGAACACTGTTGTTTCCTGATGAAATTATCGTTCGTCGTAGCTTGGCTAAAGTGTTACGCAATGGCGGATTTCGTATCACGATGGATCAGTGCTTTTCACAGGTGATTGCGCAATGTGCGCAGTTAAGAGCCGATGAAGGTACGTGGATATTACCCGATATGCAGAGTGCTTATCATCAGTTACATCAATTGGGGATGGCGCATTCAGTCGAGGTTTGGTTGGATGGGGTGTTGGTTGGTGGTTTATACGGGGTCGCATTAGGACGCGGTATTTTTGGCGAATCGATGTTTTCGACCGTCGGTAATGCTTCTAAGGTTGCCTTGGTGTATTTATGTCGTCAGTTGTCGTTATGGGAATTTGCATTTATCGATTGCCAATTTAGTACCGATCATTTGCGTTCGATGGGGGGGCGGTTGAATGTTCACGCACGCATTTTTGACGCAATTATCAACCGCTGTGACCCATGCCGCACCTATTGGACACTGGACAATTCATCAAGACTAATTTTACTTTTTTAGTGTGGAAACCTTTGATGATGCAATTTTCTCGTGTCGGAATCATTACCAAACGTCATGCGCCAGCTCGCTGGCCAGATGGTTGCGCTGTTGGTGGAGTTACTGCGCAAGCAAGGCTGCCAGCGTTCAACTCGATCAGGAAAGTTCAGCCGATTATCCGCCCCTTTCAGAACAGCCTGTGATGTTGCCACGACATCAATTAGCACAGAACGGTCGATTTGGTGATTGTGGTGGGTGGCGATGGTACTTTTTTAGAAGCCGCCAGAAGCATTGTCAACTGGCAACGTCCATATTAGGCATTAATTTGGGACGCTTGGGATTTTGACCGATATTCCTGCGGCACAAATGGAGGAGTCGGTGTTGGGCGTGCTCAACGGGCATTACAATATCGAGCAACGCCTCATGCTCAGGGTTCGCATTGAACGTCATGGAGAAACCTTATACGATCAACTCGCGCTCAACGATGTGATTTTGCACAAGGTTCACATGGCGCATATGATCGAATTTGAGTGAGTGTTGATCGACGATTTTTGTTATCGCAACGATCAGATGGCTTTATTATCGCCACGCCAACAGGATCAACCGCTTATTGTTTGTCTGCTGGCGGACGTGATTTTACAGCCTTCGTTAGAAGCCCTGGCATTAGTGTCGATTAATCCCACTCAATGAGCAATCGTCCGATTGTCGTAGCGAGTACCAGTCGGATTCAAATTCATTCGAGCGAACAGCACAATCAACCTGCACAAATCACCTGCGATGGTCATGTACGCTTTGATTGTGAACCCAATGACACGATTCTTGTCGAACGACACAGCCATGTTTGTGTTGATGGTACATCCATTACCACACGATCACTTTTTAATGCTGAGAGACAAATTGCACTGGGGAGAAAAATTATAATATGCTCGCAATTTAACCATTCATAACTTCGTGTTGGTCGAACATGCAGACATCGACATCAGTTCAGGCTTAACCATTTTAACGGGTGAAACAGGCGCAGGTAAGTCATTATTGTTAGACGCATTAGGTGCTGTATTGGGCGATAAAACACAACCCTTTTGGATTGGAAGCGGACAAAATAAAACAGAAGTGATGGCAAGTTTTGATGTGACGCATCTTGATGCCGCGCAAGCTTAGTTGCGAGCACATGATTTAGAACAAGAGTACAGTTGTATTTTGCGTCGCGTGATCAGTCAAGATGGTCGCAATAAAGGCCTACATCAACGGCAGTCATGTGACGTTACAACAACTGAGACAATTGGCAGAACAACTGGTCGAAATGCACAACCAACACGAGCATCATGCCTTGCTCAGGACCAGAAATACAATTGAGTTTGCTCGATACGTGGGGCAATTTACAACCGCTACGACAGTCGGTAAAACAAGCATGGAAACACTGGAATGGATGGGTTCAAGAAAAAATCCAACTCATGGAAGCGCGCTCGTGCAACATCAAGAAAAATTGACGCTACTTCAATTTCAATATCAAGAATTGCAAACCTTACAGGCTCAAGAACATGAATACGAACAGCTTAGCCTGGAACAGAGTAAATTGGCACATGCACAAGATATTTTGACAGGATTAACGCAGGCGCATCATTTACTCGATGGCGATGCGTCTTCAGTTTTGATACAACTCGATCATGCCCTCAAACATCTGCAGTATATTGGGGCATTTGATGCAGGACTCGATCCGTTAGTTCAACAATGCCAAACAGCCATCACCGATCTTGAAGATGTCGCCAGTAGTTTGCAACACCACATTCGTCATACACACAACGATGATCATGCCTTAGAACAACTCGATCATCGTTTGCAGGATATCATCGGCTGGCAAAAAAATATCTGCTACCGCCCGAAAAAATTTGGCAAAAAACGTTGAATATTCGCACAGATATTGATCATCGCTACAACAAGATCAAACGCTTGATCAACTCGATTCTGCCATTGAAGAAGCCTTGGGTGCTTATACACAGCTTGCTGACCAATTATCCGCACAACGACAACAACACGCGCCATTACTGGCGGCTAAGGTCATTCAGGAACTTCATGAATTGGGCATGACGCACAGTCGATTAACGTGGTCACTTATGCGACAATCAACCCCGCAAAGTTATGGTTGGGAACAAGCCAGCATTTATTTTTCGGCAAATCAGGACAAGAACTTTACCCGATGCTTAAAGTCGCATCAGGAGGAGGGTTATCGCGGATCAGTTTAGCCATTGAAGTTTGTGTTGCGCATCAAAGTGATCGACCTGTGTTGATTTTTGATGAAGTCGATGTCGGTGTCGGCGGAGGCGTTGCTGACCGCATTAATTCAGAAATTATCAAGCATTTCAAACAACAAACAAATTATTTGCATCACCCATCAAGCACAGGTTGCCGCATGGGGTGCACATCATTGGCATATCAGCAAACAAACCGATGGCGCACAAACCCATACGTCGGTTGCCAGTTATCGCACGATCAACGTGTCGATGAATTAGGCAGAATGCTAGGAACAGGCGATCAGGATCATACCGCTCAAGAACATGCCTGACGCTTACTCGCGCGGGCGCGGCCTCGTTCATCATCCTGATTAACCGTTTAAATTGTATCCTGTGGCGTGCGATGCAGGACGCGCCAAAAGCATATCAATCTCACTTTGATCAATGCGATCTTCGATCCAATGGTTCGTAAGATAGGGGTGTCCATCGCAGTACGAATGCGGCGAATCGACTGATTGCCTAAATCATCGTTATACGCATTGGCAATGACATCGTACAAGCGCGTGACCGTTGGCGTAATGCGCCCTCGAAGCTCAAGGACAAAGCCATTGGCTTGCTCCAATGTCTCAAATCGATCAGGAACATCTAACCCTTTCCACTGCACAATTAACGATTCTCCAAGATCAATACTGGCTTTCGATTGTGCGGTCAACAACTCGGATAAATAATCGAGTTCATGTTGAATGTTCATAAAAATGATGCTCCTTTTATTATTTGGTATGGCTTATAGCACAGACCATGCCCAAACTTTATGAAGATGCGTTTTAATCGAACAGACTAACGAAATACCAACGGCAGTAACGCTACAAACAACACAGGCGGCGTAATCACTAACCCCCACTTTTATATAATCCCACCAGCCGATATTCACGCCTTTTTTATCGAGGACGTGCAACCGGAGCAACGTTGCTAACGAGCCAATCGGGGTCATTTTAGGTCAAGGTTACAGCCAAGCAAATTGGCATAAGCGAGCATGTCATTCCCCTGTTTGAGCAATGGCAATATCCATCAGCATCACGGTGGGCATATTGTTCATGACGGAGCTGATACCCGCCGCCATAAAGCCTGTCATCATCACAGCGGTGAACTGTCCTTGCGCAATTGCCCAGTTAAGTACCAAGGCAATTTCATCGGTAAACCCTGCGTTTTTTAGACCAAAAACAACGACATACAAGCCGACACTAAACCACACCACTTGCCAAGGTGCCGTTTTCAGCGTCAACCCAACCCGTGCGGCTTTCAAGTAGCCTGCCAACAACAAAAACAACACGCCGCCACCAAGCGCAAACACCGACACGGGTAAGGCATAGACATCACCCAACCAGTAGCCCACCATCAATAACGCCAAAAGCCCAAAACTCAATTTGAACAGAGGCACATGCTTTACCACCGACATCGGTTCTGTAGTCCCGTCAGTGACACTTTGTACGGGAATGGCTTTTGCGGAAAAACACGTACAACACCACGATAGATGCCACAATCGAGACCAGATTCGGCAAGAACATTGCGCGGGCGTATTCCCAAAAGCCAATATTAAAATAACCTGCCGTCACAATATTAGTCAGATTTGAAATGACCAACGGATTCGATGCCGAATCAGCAATAAAACCACCCGCCAACAAAAATGCCAATACCGCTTTGGGGTCAAGGTTGAGCAAGCGCATCTTGGCTAATAAGGAAATAGGAGTAGAACCTCCCCATGCCTAAAGGCAGGGGATTCCTACCAATCGACACAGTACCTACATCCGAACGAACTGGGGTCTTGTTAGTCTCGTGAGAAACAAACACCTTGACCAGTTCCGAGGATGCTTTGACGCACGATCCGCTCTGACGGCAGTAGCACCGTAGGAAAGCGTGACGCTTTACCATTCGCAGATTGATCAACACATAATCCCGTGCGTCTCAGCAGTGGTTCTACAGCCGACCAACTCTCTTTGAGTTGATGAGGATTATGCGTCTCTCCTGACGCATTTAACGCCAGAAAAGCACTGTACATATCCCTCTGCACGCAACTCACACCATCCCCTAAGTTATGATGCCGTTGTGACAAGGGCTTTTTGGTGCGTGAGTCGGATACATGATCGTACTGACTCATCGCCAGCTTTCTGGTGTTTAACTCAATCACCTGACCGCCAGCACTTTCAGCCTTGCGGGTCAAATGGGAGAAAAACAAGCCAGAAGCTTTGACCTTGGCACTTCTGCCAAAGTTCTTTTGGAAACTTTTGTGCGAAATTGTTTCGGTCTTAATGACATTGCCTTGTGCCAATATCTTATTGACCAATTCGCCATGATCTCGTTTACGAGCCGATGCAAGTTTACGCTCAGTCTCTTGTAGCTTAATTCTGGTTTTCTGATAACGACTTGATTGCTTCCAAACGAGTTTAACGCCTCGTTTAATCGTTCCGTTGTCGTTGTAGTTTTGTGGGTTACAGGCTCTACGTGAACGATCTAGTTTACGTTGGTGTCGTTTTGTTGCTTGCCAAGGTTGTTCAACGCTTGGGGCAAAGGTTTCTAAGCCAACCGCTTGTTCGCTGACAATTGCGACACTACTCGGACCAATATCTAAACCAACGATCACGCCCTCGGCTACGAACAAATCACGGCTTGGGGCTTTGCCTGTTTGCATTAACTGCACAAAAAAGCGTTTTTGTCCGTTAAGATGTTTCCAGACAATTCGACAGTATTTGGTTTTTGCTTGTAGTGCTTGGGCAGTGTAATCAGTGTCTTTGGCAATCACAGGAAGAATCAACCCATTCCAATCAACAACCCCTAATTCCTTGCGAAAGATAATACCCGTGGTGTTCTGCTTGCCTTCTAAACTGTGCAAGGGGCGATTAACACCCTTAAAGCGTGGTTTGCCCCGAGTACCAAAAAGATACTCGTTTACCGCCTTAAATACCCGAGTCGCTATCTTTTGCGCTTCTTGTGCCGATAGTCGATGTTTCCAACCTGCGTTAATGCGTACAGGCTTCACAAAGTCATGCAAGGCATATTCGCTAAAGCCAAACTCAACATTCAGCACCTTAAATGCTTCGTTACGTTCCTTGCCTTTTGGCATCTCTCTCGCCAATTGCCACTGTACCGATGAGCGCATGGCAGATAATCGTTTGAGTGCTTCGTGCAAAGTGGCGTTATACAAACGACGACCTGCTTCTAGTCGAGATAAAATCACTCGCTCCTGCCCTTTGGTGATAACCAATGGCAGTTCTAAAACAAAGGTAGGGGTTGAGGATTTTTTAGCCATGATGTTATTATACAACAACTTTTCTTAATTGGACACGCCGAACGCCTTATATCCCCATGGATAAATCCAGGGGCTTTACGGCGAATTTTGGTAAGAATCCAAATGCCGCACCATCGTTGGCAAATAAGGCCGAACACCCCTGCCCCCAACAGACTAAAATCAGCGCAAACAAGCTTTTTTTACTGCCACCGCTCATACGAATGATGTGTAGCGTAGCCCCAATTCAAAAAAGCCGATTTCGTCTAACACCATCGACAGTAAAATAATACCGATAAAGGCAAGCGTTGCATCCCAAACAATGTTGGAGAAGCCCCAGATATCATCAATCGACACCACGCCCAAGGCAAGTGCAACCATTGCGCCAGCAACGGCGCTAGTGCCAATTTTTAAGCCTTTGGGTTGCCAAATAATCAGTGTTAAGGTAACAATAAATATGAAGAGTGCGAGCATGTTAATCCTGTTTGTATATTTCTATCGTAGAATAAAAATATGCATGACAATTACAACAACCTAGATAAAGAAAAACCGCCTTGTTTCATACCGCGTCAGCGGTGTCTTGAGGTCGTGGGCGATGTTGTCGGAGACCTGCCGCAACCCCTCGTTCAGCTTTTCGATCCGGCCGAGCATGGCATTGAGCGAGCCGGACAAGCGGTCGAACTCATCGCCGGAGCGGCCCTGCGGCAAGCGCTGTGAGAGGTCACCCGCCATGATCTTCTTGGTCGCCGCCGACATGCGGTCGATGCGTTTCAATGCATTGCGGCCGATGCCGAACCAGATCAGCAGCGCACCGGCGCTCATGATGGCCAGCGCCACCATCAGCGCGTTGCGCACCAGCGCCCGGAACTTGGTGGGTTCGCCGAGATCGCGGCCGATCAGGATGCGCAGGCCGTTGTCCAGCATGAAGACATTGGCGGTCGCCATGTGCTGCACGCTGTCGCCGCTTTCGGAATAACGCTCGTAACGGAAGGGGAAACCCGTCCAGCCCTCCTTGTCGAACACGCCGGGCTGCACGGAAGCGACGTTGCCGGCAAGGATTTCGCCGTTCGGGCCGGCGATGATGTAAAGGCTCGCCCCCGGCTGGCGGGCGCGGCGCTCCATCATCCGCAACAGCGGGTTGATGCCGCCGCGATTGTAGATGCGCTGCACGTCAGACACTTCCTGCAACACCGCGTCACGGGTCTGCTGGTTCAGCAGCCGTTCGGAAAGGGCGGTGACATAAAAGACCAGAAAGGCGGCGCAGAGTGCAAACAGCAAGATATAAAGCGCCGAAAGGCGCACCGCTGTCGACCGGAACAAGATTCTGAGGCGGACCATTTTCGCCAATCAGCCCTCGTCCTTCATCATGTAACCCGCGCCGCGAATGGTCTTCAGCAGCGGCTTTTCGAAGTCCTTTTCGATCTTCGAACGCAGACGGGACACATGCACGTCGATAACATTGGTCTGCGGGTCGAAATGATAATCCCAGACGTTTTCCAGAAGCATGGTGCGGGTCACCACCTGGCCGGCATTCTTCATCAGATATTCCAGCAGGCGGAACTCACGCGGCTGCAGCAGGATTTCCTTGCCGCCGCGCCGGACATCGTGGGACAGCCGGTCGAGTTCGAGATCGCCGACCCGGTAGACCATGTCCTGTTCGGGTTTGCCCTTGCGGCGGCCCAGCACCTCGATGCGGGCAAGCAGCTCGGAAAAGGCATAGGGTTTCGGCAGATAATCATCGCCGCCAGCCCGCAGGCCGGTCACGCGGTCATCCACCTGCCCCAGCGCAGACAGGATCAGAACCGGCGTATCGATGCCACGCCGGCGCAGCTCGCTGATGACGGACAATCCGTCGCGGCGCGGCAACATGCGATCGATCACCATCACGTCATAGGAATTCTCGCAGCCCATGAACAGGCCGCTTTCACCATCGCTCGCGTGGTCGGCGACGATACCGACTTCCCGGAACGCCTTGGTCATATAGGCCGCAGCCTCGAGATCGTCTTCAATAACTAGAATCTTCATGTGCGGGACAATAGCGCTCTCGCCCTTTTCCGCACAACCGGAAACAGATGCGACAGACATTTCCTGAGCCTTGTTTTCCATGAGGTTTCCTCCGAAGACCTGGTCTCCATCACACTTCAACACGGGGCAATCGCCTGTGGATGGGTGGACGCCGCTTGTTTCTTCTCCCCGCCGGGGAGAAGGTCGCGGCAGCGGGATGAGGGGGCAACGTCAGCGATAGACCGAGAGGGCGCCCCCTCATCTGCCCCTTTGGGGCATCTTCTCCCCGGCGGGGAGAAGAAACGGTCCGCAACGCCCTGCCATACTCAACCGCCCCATCTCAAGAGCGGGGGTACGACGCCGGCTCTGAAAAGAACCGGCGTCGTATCTCGGTTTATCAGCCCTGGTCGATATCCAGTGCGATGAAGCGGCTGCCGCTATCCGTCTGGATCTGGAACAGCGCCTTGGAGCGGCCGTCCTTCTTCGCCTGCTCGAGAACCTTCTCGATGTCGGCGGCGGAAGCCACCTGCTGGTTGTTGACCGAGGTGATCTTCTCACCCGTCTTCAGGCCACGGGCAGCAGCGTCGCTATCCGGATCGACGTCGGTGATGGCAAGGCCATTGCCGTCCTCGGCGGGTGCAACCGTCAGGCCGAGGCTGGACAGCACCTTCGCGCTGGAAGGCTTGCTGCCGTTGTCGTTTTCCTGGCCGGGCGTTGGCTTGGAAGCATCGTCGCTGGCAAGATCGCCGAGCGTCACGGTGACCGACTGCGACTTGCCGCTGCGCCAGAGCGAGATTTCAACCTTGCTATCTGGCGCCATGCTGCCGATGCGGCGCGACAGGTCGCGGGCATCCTTGACCGGGTCGCCGTTGACGGCGGTGATGATGTCACCCTGCTTGATGCCGGCCTTGTCGCCCGGCGAACCGGACTGCGGCGAGACGACAAGCGCGCCCTTGGCTTCGGCAAGACCGAGCGATTCGGCGATGTCCTTGCTGACGGGCTGGATCTGCACGCCGAGCCAGCCGCGTTCAACCTTGCCGTCCTTTTGCAGGTCGGCGATCACGTCCTTGGCAACGGACGACGGGATGGCGAACGCAATGCCGACATTGCCGCCGGAGGGCGAGAAGATCGCGGTGTTGATGCCGACGACTTCACCGTTGAGGTTGAAGGCGGGGCCGCCGGAGTTGCCACGGTTCACTGCCGCGTCGATCTGCAGGTAGTCGTCATAAGGGCCGGAGCCGATATCGCGGCCACGGGCGGAAACGATGCCCGAGGTGACCGTGCCGCCAAGGCCGAAGGGGTTGCCGACGGCAACGACCCAGTCGCCGACGCGAATCTTGCTGTCATCGGCAAACTGCACATAGGTGAACTTGCGGTTCACATCGACCTTCAGCAGCGCCAGATCGGTGCGCGGGTCGCGACCGACGAGCTTGGCTTCGAGTTCGGTGCCGTCATTCATCACGACAGTGTAGGCGGAACCGTCATCGACAACGTGGTTGTTGGTGACGACATAACCGTCTTCGGAGATGAAGAAACCGGAGCCCTGTGCGACCGGGCGCAGCGGACCCTTGCCTTCACGGTTGCGGTTCTGACCACGGTCGGGGCGATCCTGGTTGGGGCCGCCGAATTCCTTGAAGAAGCGCTTCAGCGGATGGTCGTCCGGCAGCTGGTCGAGACCACGGCCGCCAAAGTTGAAGGAAAAGTTGCTGGAATCATCGGCAGCGGGCTGCACGTTCGACTGGACGCGAACGGAGACGACGGCGGGCGAAACCGCCTCGACCACATTGGCGAAGCTCGGAACCTGCGGCGCGGTCACCTCGACCGGAGCGGCAAAGGAATGAACGATCGGTGCGGCGATACCGGTTGAAAGCATCAGCGCGGCAAGACCGCCGACGGTCGTCGCCTTCAGAACCATCTTCAACGAGGAACGTTCGTTTTGCGAGTGAGACATGGTGTACCTTCTTTCTTCATTCGAACTGGAGCCCGTTTGACCGAGCTGGAAGCGGTGGATGATGAAGATATAGGAGGCGACACCTTACAGCGAAGTGTCTGACGAATGAAAAAATCGTAATGTTGAAAAAGAACCAAGGACCGACACGGAAATCGATTATTTTTCAAAGAGATTGCGAATTCTCTCTTCTTCGTCGGCGCTCAGTTTTTCCGGCCGCTCCTGTGTGGCGCGCCGGCGCGAAAAAACGAGGATGGCCACTATTCCCGCCAGCGCCAGGACGATCGGGGCGCCCCACAGAAGCGCCGTGCGCAGGCTGAGGCGCGGTTTCAGCAGCACGAATTCGCCGTAACGCGACACGACATAGTCCATGACGGCCTGATCGCTATCGCCTGCCACCAGCCTGTCGCGCACCAGCACGCGCAGATCGCGCGCCAGTTCGGCGTTGCTGTCATCGATCGACTGGTTCTGGCAGACCATGCAGCGCAATTGCGAGGTGAGGTTCCTCGCCCGCTGTTCCAGCGCGGGGTCTTTCAGCACCTCGTCGGGATTGAAGGCGAAGGCTGGCCATGACGTAAACATGAGGACGAGAAGGAGCGTGAGCCCCGCCACAACCTCCCTCATTCCTGTGCGCGTCAACGTCATTCCGCCGCCTCCGGCATCGCGGCCGTTCTTGCCGGCTTTGCCTTGCGGCTCGGCGCGCCCACCCGCAAGCGTCTGTCGGAGAGCGATATCAGACCGCCGGCCATCATGAACAGCGTGCCGCCCCAGATGCACAGGATGAAAGGTTTCCACCAGATGCGCACCACCATGCCGCCATCCGCCATCGGGTCGCCGAGCGAGACGTAGAGCTGGCTGGGGCCGAAGGTGAGGATGCCCGCTTCCGTGGTCGGCATGCGCCGCGCGGTGTAGAGCCGCTTGGAAGACCAGACATCGGCCACCTCCACACCCGCCTTGCGCACGGTGAAATGGCCGCGATCCTCGGTGAAATTCGGGCCGACGGCATGGCGTATGCCATCGAAGGTAAGGCTGTAGCCACCGGCTTTCGCCTCCATGCCCTGCTTCATTTCAACAACGGTTTCGGTCTCGAAGGTGGTGACGGTGACGATGCCAAGCACGGTGATGCCAAGCCCCATATGGGCAAGTGCAGCACCGAAGGCTGAGCGCGGCAGGCCCTTGAGGCGTCGAAAAGCGATGTTGAAGGCCAGCTTGCCGAAATTGGCGCGATACCAGAGATCGGCAAGCGCCCCGAAGATCAGCCAGAAACCGGCCGCGATGCCAAGGGCTGCCAGCACCGGGCCGCCGTTTTCCACGTACCAGAGCGTCAACCCGGCAAGGGCTGCGAGAGCTGCGGCCACATAAAGCCGCTGGAACGCGCCGAGAAGATCGCCGCGTTTCCACGCCAGCATCGGCCCGAAGGGCGTGACGATCAGGACCGGAACCATCAGCAGGCCGAAGGTGAGATTGAAGAACGGCGCGCCGACCGAGATTTTCTCGCCCGTCAGCGTTTCGAGAATGAGCGGATAGAGCGTGCCGATCAGCACGGTGGCGGTCGAGACCGTCAGGATCAGATTGTTGAGGACCAGCGCTCCTTCGCGCGAGATCGGCGCAAACAATCCGCCGACCTTCAGCGAGGGCGCCCGCCATGCGAACAGCGCAAAAGCGCCGCCGATGAACACGGTGAGAATGCCGAGAATGAAGATGCCGCGGCTTGGATCGGTGGCGAAGGCGTGCACCGAGGTCAGGACGCCGGAACGCACGAGGAAGGTGCCGAGCAGCGACAGCGAAAAGGTCATGATCGCCAGAAGCACGGTCCAGATTTTCAGCGCCTCGCGCTTTTCCATGACGAGCGCCGAATGCAAAAGTGCGGTGCCCGCAAGCCATGGCATGAAGGAGGCGTTTTCAACCGGATCCCAGAACCACCAGCCGCCCCAGCCGAGTTCGTAATAGGCCCAGTAGGAGCCCATCGAGATGCCGGCCGTCAGGAATGTCCAGGCGGCAAGCGTCCACGGCCTTACCCAGCGCGCCCAGGCCGCATCGATCCGGCCCTCGAGAAGTGCTGCGACGGCAAAGGAGAAACAGACGGAGAAGCCGACATAACCGAGATAAAGCAGCGGCGGATGGATGGCGAGACCGAAATCCTGAAGGATCGGGTTCAGGTCCTGCCCTTCGACCGGCACCCGCTCCAGACGCATGAACGGATTGGAGGTGAGCAGGATGAACAGCAGGAAAGCGACGGAAATCCACGCTTGTACGGACAGGACATTGGCTTTCAGCGTATCCGGCAGGTTGCGGCCGAAGACGGCAACGAGCGCGCTGAAAAACACCAGAATCAGCAGCCACAGCAGCATGGAGCCTTCGTGGTTGCCCCACACGCCGGTCAGCTTGTAGAGCATCGGCATCAGCGAATGGGAGTTTTCCCAGACGTTGCGCACGGAAAAATCCGAGACCGCGTAGGCCCGCGTCAAGGCCGCAAACGACAAGGCCACCAGCAGGAACATCACGACGGAGCCGAGCGAGGCGACATCCATCAGCGCCCGGTCGTTACGGCGCGCGCCGATCACCGGCAGCGTCGAGACGATCAGCCCGACGGCAAGCGCCAGAACCAGAACGTAATGGCCGATCTCGTTGATCATTTTATCGCTCCGGTCTTGTCGGCAGAAGCGCCTTCAGGGGAAGGTACTGCACCGGAAGGTTGCCCGCCCTCGCCGGTGGTCTGCCACAGGCCCTTGTCCTTCAGCCGGTCGGCCACTTCCTTCGGCATATAATTCTCGTCGTGTTTGGCCAGCACGCTGTCGGCAACGAAACCGTGGGTCGCGGCATCGAAGACGCCTTCCGTCACCACGCCCTGCCCCTCGCGGAAGAGATCGGGCAGGATGCCGGTATAGCTCACCGGCACGTTTGCTTCACCGTCCGTCACCGTGAAGCTGACCGTGCGGCCCTCGCTGCGCTTGACCGAACCTTCCGCCACCAGCCCGCCAAGGCGGATGCGGGTGCCGGGATTGACCGGCGTCTTCTCCAGATCGGCCGGCATGTAGAAATAGGCGATGGACTGGCCAAAGGCGAACATCACGAGCAGCACCGCCGCGACAATGAAGCTCGTGCCGCCGCCGATGATTGCGAGCCGTTTCTGTTTGCGGGTCATTGCATCACTCCCTGCGGCATCGCGGCGCCCTGCCCGTCCATGCGAACGGGTCCGGCGGAAACGCCCAATTGCCGGGCCAGCGCCAGAAGCTGCTTGCCCTCTTCGCCCTCGGGCGGGAAAACCTGCAAGCCGGCTCGCAATGCCTCGCCCGCCTTTGCCGCATTGTTCAAGACGGAGTAAGCGCGCATGAGGCGCATCCATCCCTCGAAATCACCGGGATTTTCTTTCAGCCTGGCATCGAGGCTTGCAACCATGCCCTCGATCATCGCCTGCCGGTCGGCGGGCGTCATGTCTTTCGCCGCCGCCACGTCGCCTGCGGTCGGGCCAGTCGGTTGGGTCGGGCCGGGCGCGCCGGTTCTGGCGAGATGTTCGCGCACCAGCGGCAACCATGGCGCACCGGCGGGCGCATCCGCCGCCAGTGCCGCAAAGGCGGCACGCGCCTCCTGCGACTTGCCCGCCTGCTCCAGCGACAGCGCCAGATAAAAGCGGGCGCGTGGATTGCCGGGCTTCAGCCGTTCGGCCTCGGCAAAGGCGTCACGCGCGGCCTCGATGACGATGCCGTCATTGCCCGCCACCAGCGTTTCGCCAAGTCCCGTCAGCCGTTCCGGGCTCGGCCCCTGCAGACGCAGCGCGTTGCGATAGGCAAGCTCGGCATCGCCAAGCCGCATCGTCTTGAAATAGATCGGCGCCAGAATATCCCAGCCGGCACCGTCATCCGGGTTTTCCGCCAGATGCCGTTCCGCGCGGGCGACAAGCAGGTTCATGTCGTTGCCGGGTTGCTCCAGACGGGCCGCAAGCGGCATGTCGGGCACATCAGGACTTCCCTTCCAGATGTAAAGACAGAGGCCAAGTGCCGGCAGCAAAACGGTAATCAGGCTCACGGCGAGATTGTGCCGCAGCGGCCGGGCGCTGCTGTCAGCCCCCTGACGGGCATCGGCGGCGGCAAGCAGCCGGCGGCCGATTTCGGCGCGGGCATATTCGGCCTCCGTCTCGCCGATCAGACCTGATGCACGCTCGCGGTCCAGTTCGGCAAGCTGGTCGCGATAAACAGCAACCTCGCCGTCGCGGCGCGTCTGCGACACCTCGGTCTTCCGCATCAGCGGGTACATCAGGACGACGGCGACAGCCGCCGTCAATATCGCAACGACAATCCAGAACATAAGGCTCAAATACTCGAATGCACGGCACATGGAAACACGAAGCGCGAAGATGACGCGAATTTGAGACATCACGCCGCACCGCCCGGCATCTTGCCGCCGCACCGCCACGCCCCTTCCTCTCACTGGGAAAGGTCGATGACCTTGATTTACGTCAAAGGAGACCAGCTGCCATCGGCATTGCGGCAGGCTGCGCCGCGCACGCGGGTTTCCTTTTCATCGACAGTCAGGGTGTGGGAATATTGCCGGCAATTCTGGTTGCCCACCTGATAAGGCGCATTGGCGACCACCTGCCCGCTGGCGTCTTCGCCGGTCCATGTCACCGGCGTGCCGACCGGGGCGGTTTCCAGCGCGCGATATTCGGCCTCGAGCGCCTTGGTGCGGTCGCTCTTTCCGAGGTCCAGCCCGCTACGCCCGACAATGCCGCCCTGCATGTTGGCAAGGAACGGCGTCGAAGGCTGCGCCGGGCCGCCGAACAGGCTGCCACCGGCCGGGCGGGTGCCCGTGGTGGTGCAGGCGCTCAGCATCGATACGCACAGGATCGAGAGAAGTGCCGGGCGTGACACCAGCGAAAGCATCGTCACGGGGCGGCAGCCATCATACACGTCAACCAAACCTGTCCTCTTTTCCATACCGCATCGCACCCAATAAATCGGCATTGAATTTCTTGCCTTTTTTCTTGGCTCACGCAAGCTCTTTCGATAGGCCCGGCAAAATCAGATCGGCTTTCAGGCCGCCTATCGCACTGCGCGAGAGGGAAAAGTGGCCATGGTACTCAGACACCACTTCGGAAACGATCGACAATCCGAGGCCGGTGCCCGGACGGCTTTCGTCCAGCCGCCTGCCGCGCTTCAACGCTTCGCTGATCTGCCCCGGCTCCAGCCCCGGCCCGTCATCCTCCACGATCAGCTCCACCCAGAAACGGCGGCCCATTTCGGGATCGCGAGGACGGGTGTGCTCCGGCTGTCAGCGTGACGACGACCCTGGTCTGCGCAAAGCGCGCGGCATTTTCGAGAAGATTGCCGACGACCTCCTCCAGATCCTGTTGCTCCATGCCCAGCACCGCGCCGGGGTGTTCGAAATTCAGCTCGAACTGCTTGTCGGGGTTCAGGCGTCGCATGACGCGCACCAGCCGTTCCAGCGCCGGTTGCGCTTCCGTGCGGGCAAGGATCGAGTCGCGCTGGGCGGCGATGCGGGCGCGGTTGAGATAGGCCTGCACCTGCGCCTGCATGGCGTCGGCCTGCGCGCGCACCAGATCGCCATGCTGTGGCTCCAGCGTGCGCGCCTCGTTCAGAAGCACGGCAATCGGCGTCTTCAGCGAATGCGCGAGATTGCCGACCTGCATGCGGGCGCGCTCGACGATGCGCCGGTTGCTGTCGATCAGCGCATTGACTTCGTTCGCCAACGGCTGGATTTCGCGCGGGAATTCGCCTTCGAGGCTTTCCGCCTCGCCGCCCCTGATCTTGCCGAGCGCCAGCCGGGCCTGATCGAGCGGCCGCAGACCGATAGAGAATGGCAAGGCCGCATTGACGCACCAGGCTCGCCGACGCCGAAGCACGGCCAGCGCCAGATAGAGGCTGCTGGAGAAATCGTCGGATATCCGTCTTCAGCGACGTCGCGGATTGCCGGAAACGCGAAACCGCGCCGCCCGGCCCTCGCCATCCAGCACGACCTCCGTTTCCGCCACCCGCACCTTGTTGCCCGACCGCGTCGATCGTCGGTGTAGAAGCGCTCGTAGCTGTTATCGAAGGGAATGCTCGTCCGATACTCGGCGATCGGCAGGCTGCCGCGATGCCGAGCGAAGCCGAGAGTCAGCGTCTCCGTGGCAAGCGCCCCGCCGATCGGCTCGACGATCCAGTACCAGCCGGTATCCGGCTGCGAAAACCTGAGATCGCCAAGCTGCGGGCTGCCGGCCAGCGTATTCTCGTTGGAAATCGTCACGGAATTGATGACGTTATAGAGCTGCGCCCGCAAGAGATCGGTGAAGCTGCGCTCGACGCCCTGACGGTAGAGCGTCGAGATCACGACGGCAATGACCACCAGCGCCAGCGCCGACCAGGCCGAGGCGAGAAGGAGAACGCGGGCGGTGAACGAGAGGCTAGCGTTCGCATCTGCCGGCGCTTGCATCCGGTAACCGAGGCCACGCACGGTCTCGATCAGGTCAACGCCGAGCTTCTTGCGCAGGCGTCCGACGAACACTTCGATCGTGTTGGAATCGCGGTCGAAATCCTGATCGTACATATGTTCGACCAGCTCCGTGCGCGAGACGACCTCGCCCATGTGGTGCATGAGATAGGATAGCAGGCGGAACTCGTGCGAGGTGAGCTTCAGCGTCACGCCGTTGACGGTTGCCTTGGAGGATTTGGTGTCGAGCTTGACCGGACCGCAGACGAGTTCGGAGGAAGCGTGGCCAGCGGCGCGGCGGATGAGCGCGCGCACGCGGGCGAGAACTTCCTCAACGTGGAAGGGTTTGGTCACGTAGTCGTCGGCACCGGCATCGATGCCCGCCACCTTGTCGCTCCAGCGGTCACGGGCGGTGAGAATGAGGACCGGCATGGCCTTGCCCGCCGCGCGCCATTTTTCGACGACGGTGATGCCGTCCATCTGCGGCAGGCCGATATCGAGAACGATCGCGTCATAGGGTTCGGTATCGCCGAGATAATGGCCTTCCTCGCCGTCGAATGCCTGATCGACAACATAACCGGCTTCTTTCAGCGCGTCTGTCAGCTGACGATTGAGATTGGCATCGTCCTCAACCACGAGAATACGCATTATCCGCCCTTTCCTTACGTCCGGCCCGCGCGCGCGTTGCCGGTCATGCTAACTGTCTCGGATTGTTTTCCGATATTTCGGCGATGCGGGCAAGGCTACATCGGCACGCGCATCGTCACCTTGCGCGGGCGCTCGCCATTGCCCTGGACGAGAACGGTGACGACGCAGGACTGACCGTCACCGGCGGGATAGACCGAAAGAAGCTGGCCACCGGTTTCGCGCACCACGCGGGCAACGGCTGCGCCGCAATCGCTCGCAGCCAGAATGTAATGGCCCTGCAAATCAGCCTCGGGCGCCGTGAAACCGGAAAGCCCGGCTGCAAGCGTCGCGATGATGAGAGGTGATGCCATTGCACAAATCTTCCAAAAAAACCGGCTGCGTCTCGAACCGTATTGTGAGCGAATATGTAGCGCAAAGCGTCTGAATGGCAAATGAATGCCGCCCCCGACGCCACGATGCAGGGCGGGGACGGCATGGGCGTTGGCGCTGTCAGCGGATGGCGCGGGTGGCCGAAAGGCGGCCGTAAAGTGCGATGAGGCCGCCAATTCCGCCCGCCACCGTCACCAGTCCCTCCGCCAGCTCGCCGTGCAGGCCAGCAGGCAGGTCAAGACCGGCGATGCTGAAAAGCGGTGCGAAAACCGCAACCAAAGCGCCCCAGATCGTGCGCGATTGATACCATGGCTTGGTGCTGTCCATAATCTCGTCCTTTGCGTTGTTTTTCAGGCAGTTGTCAGAGCGGGAGAACGGCCTGCGCCGCCACTCCCGAAGGCACCGCGCGGCCGAGCTGGCGGACACGCACGGAAATGTGATCCCTCAACGCCGGGAAATCTGTGAGTTCGGCCGCTGCGGGGTAGAGCCAGACGGGTTCGGGAACCTCTGCCGTGCGTCGCACGGCCTCGCCGTCCAGTACCTCCACGCGGTAACGCTCGAAAGGCTCGTCCAGCGGTATCTCGCTCGCGTCCCAGCCATCGGCCTCGATACGGCCCCGGCGGACCCAGCGCAGCAGAACGCCGTCGCGGCGCCTTTCGGCCACCAGATGCACCGGCGCCAGCGGCGTTTCAGCCCGCAAGCCACCCTCGAAGGCAAATGGTCCGGCCGGAGCGCCCGCCATTCCCGCCGCCTCGGCGATCCAGTTCAGCCCCCGCCCGCGCTCGGTCGCGGCAAGCCCGAGCGGCTGCACCGCCGCGTCCAGCATGACAAGAGGAGCGCCAACCGGCGCGCCCGCTGCCAACGCATCTTCCGTGCCGCCAAGCCCACGCAGCAGAGCGGAAAGCCGCCAGCGCGCCGGCGCAATTTCTTCGGCCTGCGCGAAAGCGACGATTTCCCACACGCCATTTGCGGCCCTCACCGCCATGCGGTTCTCGCCGTTCAGCACCGAAAGCTCAGGAGCCGAGGACAGCTCGCCGGATGGCAGATCGATCAGGACGGTGTTTTTGCGGTCGAAACGGCCGCAGGGGCCTGGTGTCAGCGGCATCGCCAAGGCGCCGATCATCGCGGGCCGGTCAAGCACGGCGCGCTGCCGGTAGCCTTCGGTACCTGCGGAGGCGGAAACGAGGATTGGCCGCCACGGCTTTGCAAAAACGGCAATCCGCGCCGAATTTTCAGACGCGGTGCCGTCATGGTGCGGCAGGTCGAGAAACAGCACTTCCGGGGCAAAACCTTCCGCACCGCTTGCCCCGCCAACGCGGCGCTCATCCTCAGCGCCAGCAAAAGCGGCAGATGCGGCGGAAAAGGCGCGCGCCTCCACCTGCCGCACGGCCCCGTCCTCGATCCGGCTGACCAGAAACCGTGCTACCGGAACCTCCGAAAACACGGCTTGCGGAAGACGAATGCAATCGCCGGGTTCCAGCGCGATATCTGCCGGCGGCAGGGCAAAGCGCAGGGTGCGCCGCGCCTGCCTGTTGTCCCGCAGCAGGGCCTCCGCCGCGGCTTCACCCGTTTCCGCCGGAAGTGCTGCGTTGAGATCGAGCCGCATGACGCGGCTGCCGGCATTGTCGATGCGGCGCGAACGCACGCTCGCCTGCTCGTAATCCAGCGCCGGATTGAACGAGGTCAGCACGGCCTCGGCGGCGAAATCGCTGTCGTGGCCGCGATTTTCCGACCATAACGGCTCGTCATCGAGATCGGCGAGCACGGCAACGTCACGCAACGGCAGCACCGCCATGTTGCGGGAGCGGAAGCGCAGCGTTGCGCCATCCTCCACCACATCCACCTGAAACGCCGCCATCAGCGGCTCCAGGAGGTTGCGGGCCGAGGTCACATCGCCCTGCACATATCCCGTCAGATCGCCGCTGACGGCGGACACGTCGAAGCCGGAAAAACCGTGGTCCGTCAGGATCGCGGCGATGGTATCGGCAAGCGTTGCCGTGCCAAGCCTGCCGTTCAGCCAGTGGCCGGTGCGCCAGTTGGGCCCATCGCTCCAGGCCGCGCCGTTCTGCGGAAAGGCGGGAAACGGCCGCGCATCCCAGGTCCACAGATAGACCCGGTTCCGGTCCACCATCGCCGCATCGCCCTCGCCGCGCCAGTGGTCGAGATGCGCCTCCAGAAAACGCCGTTGCTGGCTATCGGCGCGGCTTCTGCGGGAAAAATAGGGATAGGCGTTTTCCGCCGATTTCGGATCGGGAAAGACATTCGGGCGCGTCGCGCTCTTGTCCACCGCCGGGCAGCCGAGTTCGGTGAACCAGACCGGTTTCGACCCCGGCACCCATGCGCTCGGCGTTGTTTTCTCCACGCCGCGCACCCGGTCGTAATGGGCATTTTGCCACCAGCTTTTCAGGTCCTTGTAACGGAACACCCACGGCTTGCCCTTGAGACCATCGGTGATGGCAGTCCGCCTTCGTGCCGCGCGGTCGCCGTCATTTCCGTAATACCAGTCGAAACCCTCGCCCGCCGTGATGGCGCGACGGAAGGCGTGAGCATCATCGGGGCCGGTCATACCGTCAGGATTGCCGTTTCCCGCATCCTCGTCGCGCCAGTCGGAAAGCGGCATGTAATTGTCGATACCGATCGCATCGATATCACGGCTTGCCCAGAGCGGATCGAGATTGAAGAACACATCGCCGGAGCCGTCCGCCGGCTGATAGCCGAAATATTCGCTCCAGTCCGCGCCATAGGTCAGTTTCGTTGCCGGCCCGACCACTGCGCGCACATCCGTCGCCAGCCGCACCAGCTCCTCCACGAAAGGAAAGGTATCGTTACGGTCGCGCAGGCCTGTCAGCCCGCGCAGTTCCGAGCCGATCAGAAAGGCATCCACCCCACCCGCTTCAGCGACAAGCGCCGCATAATGCAGCACCATGCGGCGATAGCCTTCGGCGCGGTTGCAGAAGGTGGAAATCTCCGTTCGCGCTCCGGCACTGCGGTCGGGCGAACCGGCCCGGCCCGGTGCTGGAAAACAGGTGATGCGCCCGCGCCAGCCATAGGCGTCCTGCTCGATTTTGCCGTAGGGGTCGGGAAGTCCGTTGCCAGCAGGCACATCCATCATCACGAAGGGGTAAAGGCAGACTTTCAGGCCACGCGCCCTGAGATCGGCTATCGCTTGCACCACGCTTGCATCATCCGGCGTGCCACCATAGGCCGGGCCGCCGCCGTGGTGGCTGACCAGATGCGCCTGCCCGCGCGAAAGACCGGCAACCGACCATGGTGCAGTCTCCCGATCTCTTTCTGCCACCTCAACGCCGGGCAGAATGCGGCATTGCCCCGCCCGCAGGTCGGTGCCGAACCAGCTCACCACCAGCGCCACGCTTTGCAGATTGGGGCAAAGCGCCTGCAATTCGTCGATAGCCGCCTGCCAGTCGGTTGAAGCCGTCAGGCCGTTGCGGTTCATGATGCGGCTTTCGCCCATGCCGGTGCGTTCCGACACCTGCGCCGTGGCGTAACCGTGTTCCGTCGCACCGGGAATGACCGTTATGGCGCGGATGGCCTTTTCCAGCCGGCCGACCGGCCGCACCACCTCGAACTGCATCAGCGGAATGCGGTTGCCATAGTTGTCGAGCGGCAGGCGCTCGAACACCACATAGGCCAGCCCGCGAAAGGCCGGCGCATTGCCGGCGCCCTGTTTTGCCTCGATCAGCGGATCGGGCAATTGCGTCTCATTGCCGGGGTAAAAGCGCATCTCGATGGCGCTGAGGTCCAGTTCCCGCCCATCGGCCCAGACACGCCGCACCATCGCCGCCTCGCCCTCGCAAAGACCGATGGCGACATTGGCGGCATACCGAAAGGTCTCCACCTTCTGGCCGCGATTGCCCTTGCCGCCGCGACGGGTCACCTCGACGCTTTCCTCAAAGCGCGTCGCCCAGATCAGCGTGCCGCCGATCCTGGCCGTGCCGTAAAGCCGGTTGATGGCAGCGCCCTCATCCGCACCCGGAATGCGCGCCGTCGAAAGCCTTGCACCCGAGACCGTCCGGCCGCCGGATAGCAGCGCGCGATCGACGGTATTGCCCGCCAGCGCGCCCACGGCTCCGCCGATGATGGCACCCACGGGGCCGAAAATGCCGCCGAGTGCCGCACCCGCCGCCTGAAAAACTATCGTCGCCATGCTCGCCTCGAAAAATGTCAGGGTTCGGGAAAACGGAAGACGCCGGCAATGCGCCGCCTCCAGCCGGGCACCAGCGCCGAGCGCACCACCGCCGCCTGTTCATAGGCATGGATGAAATGCTGCGGACCGGATAAAATGCCGAGATGTTTCGCCGCCGCATCGGCCCGCCAGCGGAACAGCAGCAGGTCGCCCGGCATCGCCGCGTCCCTATCAGCCACGGCCGAAAAATGACGTTTCGCTGCATCCAGCAGCCTGTCCTCGCCCCCGCGTTCGGCCCAATCCGGCGCATAGGGCGGCGGCAGTTGCGGTTCCTCGCCGTAAAGCGCGCGCCAGATGCCCCTGACGAGGCCAAGGCAATCGCAGCCGACGCCCTGCAACGATGCCTGGTGCCGGTAGGGCGTGCCGATCCAATCTTCTGCCAGCGCCAGCACTCTTTCTGCGGTATCGCTCATGGAAACAACGCCTTGCCGTCATGGGTCTCACCGCCGCTGGCGTAGGAATAGGCGAAATCCGCCCCCGGCAGATGCGGAAAGCCGCGAAAGTTCAGGTGATTGGCGAATTTTGCCTTGCAGGTCGCGAAACTCTTGTCGCAACCGGCGGTGACGGAAAAACCATCGCCCGGCTGCGGCGACTGCTCCGGGGCGAGCCATAAGGACAGCAGCGTGCCGCCACCGCGTTTCTCGTGCCCGTCGAGATCGAAACTCTTGCCGGCAAGACGGCCGCTCAGAAACCGCAATTTCCCCCGGCTGAAGAAACCCTCGGCAAAAGCGTCAAGCCCTGTTACCAGCAGATTGCCCGCCGCATCCACGGCCGCGACGCTGCCATTGCCGGTAAATCGCCTGAGATCGACGCCGCAGCGCCGGTCGCCCAGTGCGGCATCGCAGCGCCGGCCATAGATCCTGCCCTGCGGCTGGGAGAGGCGATGGGCGATGCTGCGCAACTCGGCCCGAAACGCGCCGCCCGCCCGCGTCACCTCGCCGATCTCGCGCATGTTCAGCAACACATGCTGTTCCGGCGCCTGCCAGTTGACGCGGTAGAGCGCCACCTGCGCGCCATCGAAACGACCGGCGGCCAGATCGCTTTCGGAAATCGCCTCGCTGGAAAAGCCGCCCGCCACTTCGCCCGCACTCGCGCCAAGTCCGGCCTCGCTGTCGCTGTCGCTCGCCCCAAAGCCGCTGGCGGCCAGATAGGCCGTCCCGGTAAAGGAAAGGGTCTCGTCATGGTCGGTAAAGCCGATCGTAGCGCCGTCCTTCAACGTCACTTTCCAGCAATGGCAGGTGGTCGTGGCGTCGCCGGCCAGATGTTCGGCAAAAGCGGCAGGAATGGTCTTCATGGCAGGATTTCCATCAACGGAATCGAGGGAATGCGGCCCGCCTCGAAGGCGGTGAGGTTCACGTCGATGCGATCGATTGCAAACCGCACCGGCACGTCGAATTCAAAACCGGCCCGGATTGCAGCACCGGCAGGCGGCGCCTTGCCGACACGAAACGTCACCATGCCGGTCGCATGATCGACCGAAAAATCCGACGAGATGGCTTTCACCCCATCGACGGAGACGATGACCGAAGCCTCGACCGGCTTCTCCACCCGCCGGGTGAAGGAACCGCCCGCATCGGCATAGGTCTTCACCAGCTGAAACGCCGTCGCCGTGCCGTCGCCGGTGCCGATCTTCTGGTCGCTTGCATCAGGCGCCCGGCCCGGCGGGCAGGATTTGAAATCCACCGGATCGCGAAACCGAAAGCCATAAAGCTCACCGCGCCGCGCCTCGAAAAACGACAGCACCTCGTAGAGATCGGCAACCGAGCGAACGCCCGATCCCGCATCATAGGCGCGCCTGGCATTCTTCCAGCGCTGGTTGCGGTTCTCGCGCCCGTTGGACAGGTTGACGATATCGATTCGCCTCACCGGCCCGCCGCTCACGCCAAGCGCCAGCCGCAGCGGAAACCGCACTTCATGAAATGCCGCCATGTCGTTGTTCCTGGATTCGTTTTTAGGGTCTGGGAAAGGCGGTGGGACCACGCTCGACACGAAGGTCGGGCCGGTGCGTCGTTCGCCCTCCTCTCCTCATTCCTGTGCTCGTCACAGGAATCTAGCCGAAGCGTGTCTACGCGCCGGGAAGCGTCTTTTCAGCCCAAGGACTTGGTCTGGCTGGATCCCTGTGACAGGCACAGGGATGAGGGCGGAGAGGCGGTGCGCGTCACAATCCACGCTGGCCGCGCCCGACGCTGCGCGCCAGCATGGCGGCGATCTGGCCTTCACTTTTTCTGAAGCTTGCCGCATCCGTCGCCGTCACATTGAACACGATCTGCGCACCGCCCCCGCCCGCCGGCGCGGCAACGCCGAGTGCGCCATCCGACCCACGCTTCAGCGGCAGGATCGCCTCGGCACCCGCTTCGCCCATCAGGCCAAGCCCGCCGCCCATCGGGAAGAAGGCGGGGCTGGAGATCACACCGCCATCGGCAAAAGGCGTGATGCCGCGCCCCGGCACCCCGCCATCGGCAAAGGCAAACAGCGAACCGCCGCCTTTCAAAAGCCCACCGACGGCGTCGCCGATCATGGTCTCAAGCGGCTTCAGCCCGGCGGAAAGCGCAATGCCGGACAGCCGCTCCCCAAGCCCGCGCAACACATCGTCCAGCCCCTTGCCACCCGTCACCGCCGCCTGCATGGCAGAGGTCAACGCCGCCCCGAACCGCTCAGACCGCCGTTCGAGATCGCCCATCACCTCCGAGAGCGCTTCCGCCTCCTCGCGGCTCTCCGCAATCGATCCTTCGCCTGCCATGACGCTTGCCTTTCTGATTCAAAACGGAGCCGTAGATGTTTGAATTACCTGGTCGTCTTCACTAAAAAATGCTGCCAGCCAAATAGGAAAACCACAGTCACCCATCCGGAAACCGCCGCATCATCGCCTCCATCGCCTTGCGGTCGAGGGTGCGGGTGGTGGTGCCGCCGGTCATTGCGAAGAACTCCCTTGGCGTCAGCCGCCAGAAGGTTTCGGAGGAAAGCCGCAGCAGGTGGAAGCCCGTATGCATCACCGCCTCCCAGGGAAACGGACGCGGCGTCGGATCGGCCACCTCGCCTGCTGCGGCACTCAAGGGTCCGGCGGAGTCCCCCTCGATCCGGCAAAAGTTGCGGTCAGGAGATCGGCGACGATGGCGGCGTGGCCGGCAACGCCGCCCTCCACCGTGGCTGCGGCAACGTCCTCATCGGAAAACACATTGCCCGCGCCGCGCAGGCCGGCGCCGATCACCCGGATCATGTCCACGGCCTTCATGCGCCCGCCTGCAAAACGTTCGGCGAGCGCGGTCAGGTCATCGGCCTGAAAGGCGGTTTCGAGTTCGGCGAGAGCACCGAGCGTCAGGCAGAGAACCCGCCTTTCGCCATCGATCAGCGCCTCGATCTCGCCGCGATGGCGGTTCGCCCGCCCGTAACGCAGTCCCTGCGGCATCACAGCGCTCCGAAAGTGAGGAGACCGGCGGATTCCAGCGCGGTCTCGAATTGCACCTCGCCATCGTGGCGGCCGGAATATTCGAGCGCGACGATCTGGAACGGCCCGGTGATGGTGCCGAAATCAGGGATGACGATCTGCCAGCCGGGAATGGTGCCTGAGAAAAACGCGCCGCGCACCAGCGCATCGCTTGCCTGATCCTTGAAGATGCCCGATGCCGTCAACGACGCCCGCTGCACACCGGCGCCGGCCAGCAGTTCGCGCCAGCGCCCGGCGCTTTCGCCGTCGGTTATGTCGACGGCCTGGGCGTTGAAGGCCAGCCGCTTGGTTCTAAGCCCCGCCACCGTCACATAGGCACCGGCATTGTTGATCTTCAGCAGCAGGTCCTTGCCCTTCTGCGCCACCATGGCGTTCTCCCTCTGGTTTCGATTGATGTCGTCTCGTTTGATGTTGCCGGCTAGCAATAGGCCTGCTACCAAAAGCATTCCCGCATCTCGCACCCGCGATTTTCATCATGTCCGACACCATTGCCTCCACGTCTCGCGCGCGCCTTATCGGCGTGCTTGCGGTTGGGCAGGTCGTGAGCTGGGGCACCGGTTTCGACATGCTGGCCATATTGGGGCCACGCATCGGGCAGGAACTGGCCATCGCAAACGAGATCGTGTTTGCCGGTCTCACCGTGATGATGACGATCAGCGCGCTCTGCGGCCCGCTTCTGGGAAGAACGCTGGTGCGCCATGGCGCAGCACCCGTCCTTGTGGCGGGTTCGTTTCTGTTCACGGCGGGTTTTGTCGTGCTCGCCCTTGCGGGCGGCGTGATAAGTTATGCCCTCGGCTGGGTGGTGATGGGTCTTGCCGCAACCTGCGGCCTGACGACGGCGGCCCATACGGCTGTGGTGGAACGGGTCGGCGCGGAAAGCGGCCGGTCGCTGACGCTTCTGATGGTGTTTACCGGGCTTTCGGCAGCGGTTTTCCTGCCCGTCACTACTTTTGCTGACCAGCACCTCGGCTGGCGCGGCACTCTTTTTGCCTATGCCGGCCTGCAGATTTTCATGCTGCTGCCGCTCTATGTTTTCGTGCTTCCCGGCCGAAGGGCAGGCAATACAGCGGCCACGTCAAAAACCGCTGCGGTTTCCGCGTCGCCGGTCGAGACGCGGCGCGCCTTTCTGCTTCTGGCGGCGATGACGACGCTGAGCGCCTTCACGGCCTTCGGCTTTTCGCCGCTGTTGCCGTTGCTGCTGGTCCATGCCGGCGCGTCGCAATCGCTCGCCGTGCAACTGGCAGCCGTGCGCAGCGTGCTTGCAATCACAGCGCGCGGGCTCGATTTTCTGCTGGGAAAACGCGGCAACCCCTTCGTCACCTGCATGATCGGCCTGGGAATGCTGCTCGTATCCTTCGTGCTGCTGCTCGTTTTTGCCCCGGCAATGCCCGCTTTCATCGGTTTCATCGTTTTCTTCGGCTTTGGCGCTGGCGTGCTCACCGTCAGCCGTGCCGTGTTGCCGCTGGCGGTATTTTCGCCGGAGCAATATGGCCTTCAGGCCGCGCGCATCTCGCTGCCGCAAAACCTTGCGATTGCCGTGGCGCCCGTCATCTTCTCGCTGGCGCTCGATCGTGGTGGGGTATCGGCGATGCTCACCATCGCCGCCGTGCTGATCGTCATTTCGTTGCTGCTGCTGATCGTGCTCTGGCGCACCCTGCGCAAACAGGGTTCCTGAACCGGCCCTATTCCGTCACAGCCCTGAAACGCATTTCCGCAAGGAAATGCCGTGTCTTCGTCTCGCGCCGCGAACGGCTGGACAGAAGATGCAGATTGACGAGCGAGACGCCGGCAAGCGGCAGTGCAGCATCGTCGAGCAGGGTTTTCACCCGCCCGGCAATCTCGCCAGCGCGCTTGCGGCCATTGGCATCGCTCCAGATGTCGAGCGACAGGAAATGCTCCTCGGCCTTTTCCGTCGCCGTCGAATAATCGCGGCTTTCAAGCTCGCCGATGACGATCAGGGGCAAGACGGCGCGCGGCAACAGCCGGTCGACGATACCGCCGGGGATCAGCGCCATCAGCGCGGCGTCGCTGCCAAGTTTCAAGAAAATCGCCTGCAGAAGCAGATTGGCGGCACTCACGGGCTTTCCTCCTCACAGCGGCAGACGATGAAACGGCGGGTTTCGTCCGGATCAATCACCGCCCGGATCGCCAGAATGCGCTGCCCCCGGCGAAAGCGCATGCCGGCGGCGATGTCGCTGCGCCAGACCAGCCAGACGCGGTGGGTGATCGTTACGCCTTCGGCCGAGGCCCGTTCATAGCCGGTATTCGAAACGGGTTCGATTGCCGCCCAGAGCGAACGCAGGACACTCCAGCTTTCCGCAGCACCGCCCTGCCCGTCCGGTGCCTCGCTGCGCGCTTCCACGTCAAGACGCGCCGTCAGCTTGCCGGGGTCGAGAAAAACGAGGTTCATGGCCTATAGCCCCACCCGGCAGAACGGCGCCACCAGCCGCTCGTAACCGGCGGGCACCGCTGCCGGTTGATTTTCCGGGGCAACGGCACCACGAAAGGCAAACATCTGGGCGACATGCGTCAGCATGGCGCGTTTCAGCGTATCGGGCACATCCGTCGCCGCCTCGCCATAACCAGCGACGACGTCGATCTCGATGCCGTTCATCACCCGGCCGGGGGCTGGCGGGTTGCGCAGCCACAGCCGCGCCGGGCGCGCCTCGCCGTCAAGCAATTTGTCGGTGGCGGTGATGTCGGCGACCCGGCCCTTATCGTCAAAAACCAGAATGGTTTTGATGGTTTGCACCGGTCCCTTGCCAATCAGAATCACGCCCGCCGGCGGCCACCGGTCGAGATAGAGCCGCCATGTCTGGCGTATCAGGCAAAGTCCGGTGGTGCGCTCCAGATGCTCGCGGGCGGTGCGGATGAGTGCGGCAAGCAGCGCATCCTCGTCGCCGCTGTCCAGACGCAAATGCGCCTTCACCTCGGCAAGCGTCAGCGGCTCCGCCTGCGGCGGAAGAATGAGGGCATAGGTCATGGGGTCTCCGAGAAGAAGGAAATAGCGTCGTGAAGAAGCTGGTGGCTGCGCCATTCGCCTTCTCCCCGCCGGGGAGAAGGTCGCGGCAGCGGATTGAGGGGGTTAGGGTGCGGTTTATCGCTGACGTTGCCCGCTCATCCGGCCATTCGGGCCACCTTCTCCCCGGACGGGGAGAAGAAATGCGCCGCAAAATCGGAGGTCAATTCACCCCGAACTTCACCAGCTTGATCGCCTCGAAGTTCTGCACGCCACCGCCCACGCGCTTGGTGGTGTAGAACAGCACGTAGGGTTTTGCCGAATAGGGGTCGCGCAGGATGCGCACGCCGGTGCGGTCGACCACGAGGTAACCGGCGCGGAAATCTCCGAAAGCGATGGCGAAGCTGCTGGCCGCAACATTCGGCATGTCTTCCGCCTCCATCACCGGAAAGCCCATCAGCGAGGCGGGCTGGCCGGCGGCGGCGGGCGGATGCCAGAGATAGGCGCCGGTCGTGTCCTTGAAGCGGCGCAGCGCCCCTTGGGTCTTGCGGTTCATCACGAAGTTGCCGTTCTGGCGATGGGCGGCCTTCACGCCATAAACGGCATCCAGCAGCACATCCATCGGCCCGGCGGAGGCAAAGCCGCCCGCAACGCCGGTGGTGACATAACCGATATTGCCCCAGCTCCAGCTGTCGTTGGCAACGGCGGTATAGGCAAGGAAACCCTTCGGTTTGTTGACGCCATCGCCGGAAACGAAGGCGATGGCCTCCTGTTCGGCAAAGGCAATGTCCACTTCCGAGGCGATCCAGGCCTCGATATCGACGGCCGCATCATCCAGCAACCCTTGAGTTGCGGCAGGCATGGCGTAGAGTTCCATGGTCGGGAAGGAAAGCTCGGAGAGCTTCGGTGTCGTCGTCTCCGGGCGAGCTGCCGTTTCGGCAACCCAGCCGGTGGCAAAACCGCCGGGCGAAAACGGTTTTTTCAGCACGGCAGTGGACACCTGCCGCACGGTGGCAAGCGACCGGATCGGCGAAATCGCCGTCACACGGCGGCCGATCTCGCCATCGGTTTCGGTCGGCAGCAGATAACCGCCGTCAACGCCGCTCGATCCGGCCAGGGCCTTGGCCTCCAGATCGCGCAAAGCCCCTTCCTCGCCGCGACGGATATAGGCCTCGAAGGCAGACTTGTGCTCATCCGTATCGAGGGACAGCGCCTGCTTGCGGCCGAGTGCCGGACGGGCCTTCTTGAGCGCCAGCTCGTCCATGGTCTTGCGGTTATCGTCGAGCGCCTTGTCGATGCGGTCGAGCTTGTCGCGGGTCACGACGTCGGAACCCATCTTGCGCTCGATATCGGAAAGCCGCTGGTCGTTGGTGTCGCGGAAGGCCTCGAAGGCCTCCATGAACTCGTCGAAGGCCGCCGTCATCGTATCGGGCACGGCCTTCACCTGCGGCGCAACCGTCATTGCGGCCGGTTTGGTCATCTGGTCTGTCATGTCGCCATCCTTGTGGTCGGGGAATGTTTGAGAAGAAGTCAGCGTTTGAAGGCTGTGCCGAACAGCGAGCGGGCCGCGCGGCGCATGGTGCGCACCAGTTCGGTGTCGCGGTCGCGGAAGAAACGGGCGTGTTTGACATCCGAGACGCGCGCGGAGGGCAACATCGGAAAGGTCACCACCGAGATTTCCCAGAGATCGGCCTCCAGAATGCGTCTGACGCCGGAGCGTGCCGCCTTACTGGAACGCCCATCCTTACTGGAGCGCCCATCCTTACTGGAACGAACCGTGCGAAAACCGATCGACAGCCCGTCCAGCGCGCCAGTCTTCATCAGCGAATGCACCTCGCGGGAGCGGGCGACGCCGGGGGCGAGAACACCTTCGACGTAAAGCCCGCGCTCATCCTCGCGGATGGTGCGCCATGCGCCGATCGGCTCGGCCGGATCGTGCTGGTAAAGCATACGGATGCCGGCCGCCCCGCGTTCCTCGATGGAGCGGCGGAAAGCGCCGGGCTCGATCACGTCGCGGCCAAGATCGACCTCGCCGAAGACGCTGGCATAACCGGAAAACGTGCCGTCCCCGGAGATGCCGCGCAGTTCCAGATTGGCGAATTTGCGCGTGGCGGGACCCGGCCCGCGATAGGCGTGCCCCCGATTAATGTGCATGGGAAACTCCTGCGATGTGAAGAAGGGTGCCGTCTTGGCAGTCTCAGCTGCGCGGGCGGGCGCTGTAGCGGTCGGCGATGCGCACCAGAAGGCCAAGCCCCCACCAGGCGACCATGGAGGCGGCGGCAGAGCCGGCCACCATGATTTCCCGGCCCGAAAGCGCGCCGGCAATCTCGAGCTGCTGCACGATCCACAGGCCCATGGGGCCACCGAAGATCATGCCGCAGGAGACGCCGGTGACGAAACGGCTCGCCGCCTCGCGTTTGCTTTTGGGCAGGAGATAAACGAGCGACACAGCCGCGCCTGCCACGGCACCGGTGATGCGGGCGGCCCAGATGCCGCCTTCATTGACGAATTCAGACATGGGTAATCATTCCGGTTTAGGATGGGAAAAATCGGACAGACGCGCCGCGTCGCCCGCAGGGTTCGTGTGCGGTTTCAAACCGCCATTTCACGAGCCTTCAGAATCGCTTGAACGGCAAAGCTCACAAAACGATTCCGCTGGTTCAGAAATTGGTCGAAGACACGGCCCGATAGCTCAGGAACGCTGGCTCAGCAGGCAGGGTGGCTAATATCCCACCGCCTCCCGCTTTTCCTCGTCGGTCAGGAACGCTGCCGCGCCGATCCTTGTCCACAGCGCGTCGCGCTCACCGGCAAGCCCGGCGATCCTGTCGAGATCGGGCTCCAGCCGCAGCCCGGAGCCGAACATCGGCGACAGCCAGCCGCAGAGCCGTGCCGCCGTGCGGTTGACGAGCGGCAGCACGGTGAGGCGATAAAAGGCGCGGTTCGCCTCCTGGTAATTGGCGTAGGTATTGTCGCCGGGAATGCCGATCAGCATCGGCGGCACACCGAGTGCGAGCGCGATGTCGCGCGCGGCACCATTGCGTGCTTCCAGAAAATCCATGTCGCGCGGCGAAAGCCCCATCGCCTTCCAGTCGAGCCCGCCTTCGAGAAGCAGCGGCCGGCCGGCATTCATCGCGCCCTGATACCCTTCCTCCAGCTCGCGCTTCAGCCGTTCATATTGCTCGGTGGAGAGATTACCGCCTTCCTTCGGCTGATAGACCAGCGCGCCGGACGGCCGGGCGGAATTGTCGAGCAGGCGTTTGTTCCACTGGCTGGCGGCATTGTGCAGATCGAGCGCCGCACCCGCCGAAGCAAGCGGCGCAAAGCCCGCGCGATCATCCAGCGGATGGAAAAGCTTCAGGTGCAGCAGCCCCAGCCCGTCGCGCTCGGCGGCAATGCGCCTGATGGCGCGGCCCTCGGCACGGTAATCGTAACCCACCGGCCAGCCATCCGCGCCTTCGATGATGTTCACCCGGTCGGGCCGCAGAAGATGCAACTCGCGCAGGCGCCCGCCGATCAGCAGCGGCTCGATATAGGCGTTGCCGGCCAACATCAGATGGCCGTACAGCGCCTCGAAAAAGTCCGGCCCGCCCATATGGGCGCTCGGCCTGGCAAGAAGCGCCAGCAGCGGATGATCGCCGATCTCCTCGTCGCCATCGTAGAGCAGCCAGCTCACCGAGGCGGAGGCTTCCGCCACCATGCGGGCGGCGCGGTGCGCCACCGGGTTCTTCATGAAACCCTCGCGGGCAAGTGCGGCATAGGAGCGGCCGGACCAGAAGGCCTGCCCGCCCTGCGCCGCCACCGCCATGAAGCCGCCCGCCGCTGTCTTGCGTTCAGGCACGGCTCTGCCATCCGCCGGGCGCCGCCACGGCAGGGAAAACGGAAATCGCATGGAATTGTCCTTGTTTTGATGCGGGCTCAGTTTCCCGCTAGGCCCTCATCCCTGTGCTTGTCACAGGGATCCAGCCAGCCCAAGTCCTTGGGCTGAAAGGAGTCGCCGCGTCGCGCAGACCCGCGCCGGCTAGATTCCTGTGACAAGCACAGGAATGAGGGTGGAGGGCTGAAGTCCTGACGAAACTTACCGGATCGGCGCTTTCACTGCCGTATCGCTGTTGAAATCAGCGGCCACGCGCGTCTCGCGCAGCGGCTTTACGGTGCGGGTCGAAAGATCGTAGGCGGGGTCGGCCTTGTAGGCGGCGAGCGCCGCCTCGTTTTCAAACTCGCCATAGACGATGAAATCGACCGAATTGCCCCATTGATCCTTCTTCACGTTCTCGCCGATTTCGAGCTTCAGCGAATGCGGTATGGCGGTGAGGCCGGAAAGCCCCCTGCGCACGGCGTCGCGGTTTTCCTCGGGAACGGTGAAAAAAACGATATGGCGGATCACGGTGTCACCTGTCATGCAAAATTCGAATATGGCCCTTGCGGCGCTTGCTAACGGGTTATCATCTGGCCCGCGCCGGTTCAATCCGCGCCGCCACAAGGCCGCGATGAAATGCCCGCCCATAGTCGCCGACAAGCCGCGCCCGGTCGCTGCCGTTGATAATGGCGCGCGCACCTTCCCAATCCTCGCGCCTACCCTCGAAGACGTCGGAGAGCGTCCGGCCGGTAAAGCTGCCGGCCATCATGCCGTGGATCAGGATCGCGGTTGCCACATCCGGCTCCATCGCCCGCTCCGGGCGCGCCAGAAGGTCGATCCCGGTCAACTGCGACATGGCCTCGTAATTGCGGCGATGCGTCAGTTGCACGAACCCTCGGCCGAGCCAGCTTTTACCGTCCGCATCCGGCCGCCAATAGGGTTTGCGCACCATGGGCAGCCTGCCCGCCGCAAAGGCCCGCTCCAGCCTTGCAATCGCCTCGGCATCGCTGGCCGCCAATGTCTCGCGCACCGGCTGCATGGTGGCCGCCGTCTCGTGGAACGTGGTGGCCAGCATATAGGCGAGCCAGCGGAGATCACCGTCGGCCAAAGCCTTGTCGAAACCCGCCAGGATCGTCTTCGTCCCGGCAAGCTGCGGCGCGCGCAGGCGACCACCGTAGATGGAAATTCGTACCGACGCGAAGAATCGCGCCTCGTCATAGGCCATAGCGGGCTCCTGAAAATCGGGGGCGATATCACGCCCCATGTTTTTCCACATGACAGCCGTCAGAACTAAATCGATTTGAAAAAATCCTAATCGATTTTAATCCTTGAGCCGGGGTTTTGAGGTAAAAAATTCCTTGAGTTCCGGAACCTTGGCGCGCTAACTCCATTCACCGCGCAGTTCAGCAGCGTTGATCATTCAAGGAGGAATGCCACCATGACAGCGACAATCCCCCAGACCGTTTATGACCGGCTCGAAAACGAGTGGCGGCGGATGCGCGAAACCGGCTCTCAGCCGAAGCCTGCGCAATCCCCGAAGAAGTGAGATTTGCCAGACGCCCGATCATGGGCGTTGACGGCACCGCAACTGTCTTCTCCCCCGCCGGGGAGAAAATGGCCTGAAGGGTCAGATGAGGGGGTAACCTCTCCGGATATCTCAACTCTCTCCGGATATCTCAATTTTCTCCGCTTATCTTGACCGTGGCCCCCTCATCCGGCGCTGCGCGCCACCTTCTCCCCGGCGGGGAGAAGAAACAGGCGGCACCCGCTCGTTCGACAGGCATTGGCTTTCGAACGCTGCGGCTAACAATCGCCGGCTTCACATCCCCCGTACCCTCGGCTCGCCGGCCACCGTCGTCGTCAGCGCGGTGATCGCCCAGACCAGCGCGTCCAGCCGGTCGGGCGAGCGTCCTGATGAGAGGCCGTCAGGCGTAAAATCCGCCATCTGGTCGGTGAGTTTTTCAAACACTGCGGCGTGGCGCACCCTGCCCTGTTCGTAAAGGGCTGCCACCGGCTCGGCACGGGTGAACTTGCCCCGGCTTGCCCGCACCAGCGTTAGCGGCAGGTTGGCGTCGATGCTTTGCAGCATCGCCCGCACCATCTCGCCGCCCTGATTGACTTCGGCCACCACCCGGTCGGCCTCGTGGCGGCGGACGGCGGCGACTACGGCTCGCGCCCAGCCGGCCGGCGTTTCAGCTTCCACCGAACAATCCTCGAGCACGACTAGTTTGCCTGACATGCCAAGCCCGGCCGCCACGATGCCGCAGCAGGAATTTTCGCCAATGCCGGCGGGCGGATCGACCGCGACCACGATCCGCGCCAGCGGCTCATGGTCCGCGGCCACAATCGCTTCCAGATCGGCGCGTTTCCACAACGCACCTTCGCGCTCATCGATCAGTTCGCCGCCGATTTCCTGACGCCCAAGCCGCGTTCCGCCGTAACGGTCCTGCATGGCTTTCAGGAAACCCGGCGAAAGATTTTGGGCATTCATCGCCGTCGGCATTCTGGCCACCCGGCTGGAAGGGTCGGCAAGCAGCGCCTTCAGGAGCGGGATTGGCCGTGGCGTCGTCGTCACCAATTGCCGTGGGGCGTCGCCCAGGCGCAGGCCGAATTGCAGCATGTCCCAGGTTTCCTGCGGATATTTCCATTTTCCGAGTTCATCGGCCCAGGCCATGTGAAATTGCGGGCCGCGCAGGCTTTCGGGGTCTTCCGAGGAAAACACCTGCGCCATTGCGCCATTCGGCCAGATGAGCCGGCGGCGCGATACCTCAAAGGCGGGACGACGGCGGCGCGCGATGCGGCAGATGCCGGAAATGCCGTCGATCATCACCTCGCGCGCATCCCCCAGCGTTTCCGCCACCAGCGCGATGCGCAAATCGGAATGTTTGCCGGCCGACGCAATCCTGTGCACCCATTCGGCCCCCGCACGGGTCTTGCCGGAGCCGCGCCCGCCGATCAGCAGCCACGTCCGCCAGTCGCCTTCCGGCGGCTGCTGCGGCAGGTTGCCGATGAAACGCCAGTCGCGCAGAAGGGAAAAGACCTGTTCCTGCCGTTTGGGTTGGCTTGCAACATCTGTCATGTGTCGGCTTCTGCGGATGTGCCGCGGGCGAGATCCGCCTCCAGCCTTGCGCGGCATTTCTGCTCGGCCAATTCGTCGACGCGTTTGAGGAAATGCGCCACCGCCATTTCGTAATCTTCGGTCTCGGCTTCGTCGTCACCGGCAAGAGCTTCCCTCTCTTCCGCCAGCACCCGTTGCAGGGCGTCGATCCGTTCAAGGGTGCGCACGATCAGCGAAAGCTGGTCTGTCGTGGCCTTGACGTCGGCGCGCGCCTGTTTGCCGGAAGCATCCTCCACCGTCGATAAAAATGCCGCTTCGCTTGCCTGCCGCAGATTGCGGTACATGCAGAACTGCTCGCCCATTTCCACCGTCAGCTCGTTCAGCAATTGCCGCAGATTGCCGTTGCGCGCGGCGTCTTCGGCCGCCAGCCTGTCGGCCCGCGATTTTATCTCAGGTGCTGTCTCCAGCCGCCCCTCGCCGCCATAGGCGCAGCTTTCCGGCCAGACGCCGTGCAGCGCCAGATCGCAATTGCGGACATTTGCCATGAGGTAGACCTGCGAGAGAAATGAGGTGTCGCGGAGAGAGCGTTTGCCGAACCGGCCTTTGCCGTTCAGCCGCAAATCTCCGACTGTGACCTAAACCTATCAAACCACCGTCACGCTGTAAAGGATTATTTTCCTATTTCCGTGATTTTTATCCTGCGAACAGGGTTTGCACCCTTGGCCGCCACAGACTACACTTGCGACAGGCGGCGGGAAAAAGGGGCTATTCACGGTGTTGAAACAATGGGTTGGGCGGTTGTTTGCGGGTCTTTCGGCCACCGGCATCGTCTTCGGCACTATTCTGTTCTGCGCGTCGCTCACGCCATCGCTTCTGCCACGCACATGGCTGATGCAGGGTGTGCTGTGCGGATTTTCCTTTGCCATCGGTTATCTGATCGGCGTGGCGCTTACCGCCATCTGGACCTATCTGGAATTGCCCCACCCCTCGCACCATAACCGGCGCAGCATCCGTTTTCTCATCGCCCTTGCCAGCGCGATCACGGCGATCGCGTTTTTGTGGCAGGCGAAAGACTGGCAGAATTCCATCCGCATCCTGATGGAGCTCGATCCTTTGCCGAGCGCCCACCCCACCAAGACCGGTGGCGTTGCGGTGCTGGTGGCAGCCCTCCTCATCGGCGCTGGCCGGCTTTTCCAGCTCATCCGGCGGTTCTTCTCGGTGCGCAGCCGTCATTTCCTGCCGCGCCGACTGGCCAATGTGCTTGGCATCGCCGCCGCCATCGTCCTGTCGTGGATGCTGCTCAACGGGCTGATCTTCGACATTGGCCTGAAGTTTGCGGATTCCTCGCTGAAACAGGTGGATGCGCTGATCGAACCGGATGTGCCGCGCCCTTCCGACGCGCTTAAAACCGGCAGCAGCGCGTCCCTGATGACATGGGAATCGCTTGGCCGCAGAGGCCGCGAATTCGTGGCCGGCGGGCCGCAGGCACAGGAGATTTCCGCCTTCACCCACCGCCCGGCCAAAGAGCCGCTCAGGGTCTATGCCGGCCTGAATTCCGCTGCCACGCCCGAGGAAAGGGCAGCACTTGCGCTGGAGGAACTGAAGCGGGTCGGCGGGTTCGAGCGCAAGGTGTTGCTGGTCGTCATTCCCACCGGCACCGGCTGGATCGACCCGGAAGCGCTGGATACGGTCGAATATCTGCATGACGGCGATATCTCCAGCGTTGCCGTGCAATATTCCTATCTGTCCAGCTGGATCGCGCTTCTGACCGAACCGGATTACGGGGTGGAAACGGCGCGCGCACTGTTTCAGGCCGTCTACGGTTACTGGACCACCCTACCGAAGGAAACGCGACCGAAACTCTATCTGCATGGGCTGAGCCTCGGTTCGCTCAACTCGCAAAAGTCATCCGATCTTTACGACGTGCTCTCCGATCCGTTCCAGGGTGCGCTGTGGAGCGGCCCGCCCTTTTCCAGCCCGACATGGCGCATGGCCACCAACGGGCGGGTGGCGGGCACGCCGGAATGGCTGCCGCGTTTCCGCGATTCCTCGGTCATCCGCTTCGCCAACCAATATACCACCGCCCATATGCCCGATGCCGTCTGGGGGCCGATGCGCATCGTCTATCTGCAATATGCCAGTGACCCCATCACCTTCTTTGAGGCCGCCTCGCTTTACCGGCGACCGCAATGGATGGTGCATCACGGCCCTGATGTCTCGACATCCTTCCGCTGGTTCCCGGTCGTGACCCTGCTGCAACTCGGTCTCGATGTTGCCGCCGCCACCACGGCGCCGATCGGTTACGGCCATGTCTATGCGCCGGAGCATTATATCGATGCGTGGATGGAGGTCACCGCGCCTGAAGGCTGGAATGCGCAGGATATCCAGCGCCTGAAGATGCTGTTCAAGGCCCGCCGCGGCTCCACCGATCCGGCGTGACGCGACGGGCATTTCGTTGCTGAAAGTCAGGCCTTCAGCGCGTCCACATGGTCGGCCACATAGGTTTCCAGCGCGCGCGGCGCATGGCCGGTCAAAGTCTCGACATCACCGGTGACCGCCGCCGTCCAGCCCTCGCGCACGGGATGGAAGATCGACGCGAGGAAGCCCGCGTAATCCTTGGGAACGCCAGCGCCGGTCAGGATGCCGATGAAGACCTCGTCCGAAACTGCGCTATAGCCGACCGGCTTGCCGATTGCCTGCGAGATGATCGCGGCCGCCTCGTCGTAACCCAGCGCCTTCGGCCCGGTCAGGTTGAAGGCCTTGCCGTCGAAATCCGTCGAGGTCAGCGCTGCCGCCGCACTGTCGGCGATATCGCGCACGTCGATGAAGCTCGATTTGCCCTCGCCCGCCGGCAAGGCGATCTGGCCGTGGTCGATGCCCGCCTTCCAGAAGGTGTGGAAATTGTCGGCAAACCAGTTGGGGCGCAGAATGACGTGCGGCACGCCAGACGCGATGATCTTCAGCTCCACCTGGCGGTAAGGAATGGAATCGTCGGCATCGACGCCGATAACGCTGAGGAACACGATCTTCACCTTGCGGCGAAGCGCCTCATCGAGCACCGGCGTCAGTGCGCCGATGGCATCCACATTGCCGGTCGCCAGCATCAGAAACAGGCGGTCGACACCCTCGAAGGCAGTATCGAAACCGGCCGGATCGGCATAATCGAACCGCACGCCTTCTGCGCCCTCCACTGCCTTGCCGGTGCGCGAGGCCGCTTTGACGCTTTGACCCTTTGCCACCAGTGCTTTTACCAGCGGGGTGCCGATGGTGCCGGTGGAACCGATTACGAGTATCTTGCCAGTCATCTCAAATCTCCTTAGTATCTAATGGAAACCATGTTTCGAAAAAACACGTACTGCGGATTCGAAATCATGAAAAGAGAGCACTTTCCGGTTAGCTGGTATCCTCAAGGAAACCGGCCCGGCGTTTTGAAGATGGGATGAGACCGATGGAACATGTCTATGACGTCTACGAGGATCGCTGCCCCACACGCATGGTGCTGGACAGGATCGCCGACAAATGGGCGCTGCTGATCCTCGACAGGCTGCAGGCGGACGCGGTGCGCTTCAACCTGCTGCGGCGCGAAATCAAGGGCATTTCCCAGAAGGTCCTGTCGCAGACGCTGAAAAAGCTCGAGCGCGACGGCCTTATCTCGCGCCAAGCCTTCCCGACCGTACCGGTGACGGTCGAATATTCGCTGACGCCGCTCGGGCGCACGCTCACCGACACGGTTGCGGCACTCGCCCATTGGGCCGAGGGCAATATGGACGCGGTGATGGCCGCGCAGAGGGCTTATGACGAGAGGGGTGTGGTTTAGGCTACTCACCGCTTGGCTTATTTGGCATGACCGCCTACTTCCGTCATACCGGCCTTGAGCCGGTATCCAGCCAGCCCAAGTCCTTGGGCTGAAACGAGCCTTTCTCGCCGCGCAGACGCGCACCGGCTGGATGCCGGATCGGGTCCGGCATGACGGAAGTCGGGTTTACGCACGTCCAACCTAACGCCGGCAACACCATCACCTCCCTCATTCCTGTGCTTGTCACAGGAATCTAGCCGACGCGCGTCTGCGCGGCGGGAGGAGTCCTTTCAGCCCAAGGACCTGGGCTGGCTGGATCCCTGTGACAAGCACAGGGACGAGGAAGAAGAGAACATCGCGCGCACTCGCCGGCTTTGCGCCTGCCGTTCCGCCATCGCCTACCGCGAAATCCGCGTCGAAAGAATGATCGACGACAGCGTGCGTTCCACGCCGTCGAGCGCGCCGATCCTGTCGATCAGCCGGTCGAGGTCGAGGATGGAGGGGGCGGCGAGAATCGCGATCAGGTCGAAAGTGCCGCTGACCGAATGCAGCGTCGTCACCTCCTTGATGGCTGTCAGCGCCGCCGTCACGCCGGGCAGCGCCTTTGGTCCGATCGTGATCAGCACATGGGCGCGCACCAGCCCGGAAAGATAACTTTCCGAAAGCCTCAAGCCATAACCGGCGATCACCCCTTCGGCCTCGAGCCGCTCGATGCGGGCCTGCACCGTGGTGCGCGACAGGCCGAGCTTGCGCGCCAGTTCCGCCACCGGCATGCGGGCGTTTTCGGAAAGCAGGGCAAGCAGCGCCCGGTCCTTGTCGGCAATCGTCATAGTGACCAATCCTGTCGTCTAATTGTCCAATATTAACCCGCAATCCGCACATAGTGAAGCTGCGAATCGTTCAAAAAAACTGGCATTCTGTTGAGGAAGCGCATCCTGTGCGCGAAGGCATAAAATTTACTGCGGGGAACAAAAACATGAAAAACATAGTCGTCATCGGCGCGGGCAATATCGGCTCGGCCATCGCCTGGATGCTTGCCGTCACCGGCGATTATCGCATCACGGTTGCCGACCGTTCGGCCGACCAGCTGACGAATGTGCCGGCGCATGAGCGCGTCGACACCGAGATCGTCGACATCGGCGACCGTCCGGCGCTGGAAGCGCTGTTGAAAGGCAAGTTCGCCGTGCTTTCCGCCGCCCCCTTCCACCTGACGGCGGGCATTGCGGAGGCGGCTGTCGCCGTCGGCACGCATTATCTCGACCTGACCGAAGACGTCGAATCCACCCGCAAGGTCAAGGCCCTGTCGGAAACGGCCGAGACCGCGCTCATCCCGCAATGCGGCCTCGCGCCCGGTTTCATCTCGATCGTCGCCGCCGATCTCGCCGCCCGGTTTGACAAGCTGGACAGCGTGCGCATGCGTGTCGGCGCGCTGCCGCAATATCCGTCCAATGCGCTCAACTACAACCTCACCTGGAGCACGGACGGGCTGATCAACGAATATATCGAGCCCTGCGAAGCCATCGTCGAAGGCCGCCTCACCGCCGTTCCGGCGCTGGAAGAGCGTGAGGAATTCTCGCTCGACGGCGTCACCTACGAGGCCTTCAACACCTCTGGCGGCCTCGGCACGCTGTGCGCCACGCTTGAGGGCAAGGTGCGGACGATGAATTATCGCACCATCCGTTACCCCGGCCATGTCGCAATCATGAAGGCGCTCCTGAACGACCTCAACCTGCGCAACCGCCGCGACGTGCTGAAGGACCTGTTCGAAAACGCCTTGCCCGGCACCATGCAGGACGTCGTCATCGTCTTCGTCACCGTCTGCGGCACCCGCAACGGTCGTTTCCTGCAGGAAACCTATGCCAACAAGGTGGCTCACGCCGGCCCAGTGTCCAGCCTAGGATGATGGGCGCCACCAGATCACCACGGCTTATGGCCAACATTCTGCACCGTCAACCTATTTCCACCGCGAGGCGCGCCTGCAAAGCGGAGAAAATGCTTTGCCCAAGGTCGACAGGAAAAGTACCAGTGCACACCCGAATTTTTTTCGCGTCAAAGCGGTTGGGCGGGTGGTGTAGCGCACGCGAGCCGCTGGCGGGCGGGGTCGGGTGAGGGCCGAGGCCACCGCTCTTGAGGGCGAGGCGTGTGCAGCGCGCTTGTTCTCTTTCCTCCCGCCGAAGGAGAAGCTCGCCCGCTGCGGAGTGTTTGGAGGGGGGGCGGGTGGGGGCAATCTGGCGTTACCACACCTCCTCCGCCCCTTCGGATCCACCTTCTCCCGGCGGCGGAGAAGAAAACAAAACGCTCGTGCGGGTGGGGTGAAGGAAAGCGGCAGCAGTTCCTTCCGTCATGCCGGACCTGATCCGGCATCCAGCCAGCCCAAGTCCTTGGGCTGAAAGAGACTTTTCGCCGCGTGAGAGCAGCCTCGGCTGGATACCGGCTCAAGCGCCAGTGTGACGGTCGAAATGACAACTACATCCGTTACGTCCCGCAAAACGTCCGGAACACCCGCTCATCGCTCATCGGCGGCTGCATGTAGACGAAATTATCAGGCCGTTCCTCGAAGGGCGTGGCAATTGCCGAGAGCATCGCGTGGAAGGGTTCGAAATCGCCGTCCTCCACCGCCGCCTCGATCAGTTCCTCGATGCGGTGGTTGCGGGGAATGATGGCCGGGTTGACGGCGAGCATTGCCCTTGACCTTTCAGCGGCGGAAATCTCTTCGCGTCCCGCCCTCTCCCGCCAGCGTGCCAGCCATGCATCCGCCGCCGCAATATCGACGAACATGCCGCGAAACGGCTCGGCATCGCCGTTTGCCGCGTGCGAAAGACGCCGGAAGGTCAGCGTGTAATCGGCCTCCGATGCCTGCATCAGCGCAAGCAGCGCCTGCACCAGCTCGATATCGCCCTCCTCTTCGCCCGTCAGGCCAAGCTTTTTTCGCATGCCGGCAAGCCAGCGCTTGGGAAAGGCGGCGGCGAAATCGGCGAGCACGGCGTTGGCAAGTTCGGCGGCTTTTTCCACCTCCGGGGCAAGCAGCGGCAACAGGCATTCCGCCAGCCGTGCAATATTCCATTGCGCGATGCCCGGCTGGTTGTTGTAGGCGTAGCGCCCCTGCGCATCAATGGAGGAGAACACCTTGTTCGAATGGTATTCGTCGAGAAAGGCGCATGGCCCGAAGTCGATGGTCTCGCCGGAAACCGCCATATTGTCGGTGTTCATCACGCCATGGATGAAGCCCACCATCATCCAGCGGGCGATGAGGTCGCACTGCCGCTCAGCGATGCCCTGCAAAAGGGCGAGGTGAGGATTGTCGGCATTTTTCGCTTCGGGATAATGGCGGTCGATCACGTAATCCGCGAGGTTTCTGATCCCCTCTTCATCCTCCCGCGCAGCGAAGAACTGGAAGGTGCCGACGCGGATATGGCTTGCGGCAACACGGGTGAAAACCCCGCCCGGCAGGCCGACCTCGCGCTGCACCCTGTCGCCGCTGAGCACAGCTGCGAGCGCCCGTGTCGCGGGAATGCCGAGCGCGAACATCGCCTCGGAGACGATATATTCGCGCAGCACCGGGCCGAGCGCCGCGCGCCCGTCGCCCCGTCGCGAAAACGGCGTCGGGCCGGAACCTTTAAGCTGGATATCGCGGCGTTTGCCGTTTTTGTCGATGACTTCACCGAGAAGAATGGCGCGGCCATCGCCGAGCTGCGGCACAAAACCGCCAAACTGGTGGCCGGCATAGGCCATGGCCAGCGGTTCGGCCCCCTGCGGCACCACATTGCCGGAAAAGATCGCCGCCAGCCTGTCGTCGTCAAGGCCCGAAACATCGAGCAGAAGCTCGTCCGCCAGCGCCCGATTGAAGGCGATGAGGCGCGGCGCCTTGACCGGCGTCGGCAAAACGGCGGCGCTGAACCGCTCCGGCAGGCGGGCACCAGGGAATTATCGAATCTGATCACGGTTAAACTCCCTGCTTTTGCCTGATATGGCGTTTTTTGCGCCCGGTTGCGAGGGGTAAAGCCGCAATTCCGGCACGCCGTACCGGACTTTGAAAAAATCAATTTGTCCTTTAGGCATATTTGAACATACAAACATTCGAAAGATGAGCCTCAGTGCAAGCAGGGTATATTCGTGCCAGACTTTCCCTATGACGACAGTGAAATGGGTCAGGCCATCCGCCGCTTCGACTGGGCGTCGACAAGCACAGGGTCGATTGCGACATGGCCGGTAGCGCTCAAAACCACAGTACAGATGATTTTGAAGCAGGGGCATGCCATCTGTCTGTTCTGGGGTCCCGACCTCAACATCATCTACAACGATGCCTATCGCCCGTTTCTCGGGCTGAAGGAGGCCGACGCGCTTGGCAAACCCTTCGTAGACCAGGCCCTTGCCGACAAGGGCACGTTTGCGGAAGACCTGCACCTCGTCATGGAGCGCAACGGCTACCCTGAAGACACCTACTGGACGTTTTCCTACAGCCCGCTTTACGACGATCGCGGCAAGGTCGCCGGCTTGATCAACATTGCGGTGGATACCACCAACACCGTCCAAAGCCGCAGCCGCGAAGAGGTTATGCGGCGCGAACTCGTCCACCGGGTCAAGAACACGATGGCGATCACCACGGCGGTCGTCAGTGCCACCCTGCGCCATTCGCAGACGCTTGAGGATGCGCGTGACACCATCAAGAAACGCATGGCGGCGCTCGGCAGCGCCCAGAACCTCCTGCAGACCTCAGGCCAGGGCACCAACATCGTCGAAATCATTCACAGCAGCGTCCATCCGCATCTGGACGACAAGTCGCGGGTGACGATTTCCGGACCGGACATGGAAATTGCGCCGCAGCAGGCGCTCGGCCTGTCGCTCGCGGTTTATGAACTGGCCACCAATGCACTGAAATACGGCGCACTTTCCAATGAGAACGGCAAGGTCGAGATCGGCTGGACGCTGGATGAGGATGACCGCTTCGGACTGCGCTGGCGCGAGACGGGCGGACCGGCGGTCAGGACGCCGACGCGCACGGGTTTCGGCTCGCGGCTGACCAACCAGATCGTTGCGGCCTATTTCTCCGGCGAAGGCCGCACCTTTTATCATCCGGATGGGCTGTTGTTCGAGCTGGATGGCAAATATGAGGCTGGCGACGGTGAAAACTCCGAGGGTTGAACTTTCTTTCGTCCCATTCGTTGCGTTTCCTGAACCAGAAATGCCGCAACGAAAGGAACGGGAATGACCGTCGTTGAAGCCGTGGCCGCCGAGCCGGAAAGCGCAATCCGCATCCTCCACACCGATCTGCCTGTTAACGCCACCTTCCATGTGTGGCTGAAGGCGAAGAAACCGGCGGAACCCGGCGCTGTCTCCTTTTCCAATGCGAATGGAAAATTCGCTGAGGTTTCAAGCCTCAACACGGAAGAGTTCGGATTTCGAATCTATCAGGTCTTCGGCGGCGGCCATGTGGAAGTGAGCTATGACACGGTTACGACAGCCGTGTCGGTGATCTACTGGTTCACCGCCTCCGACGTGCTGGAGACCGGCATCACCGTTGTCCATACCAAGCCCGACAATGCGCCACCCGAGCTGCCTGACAGCTACCACTTCCGCCCGCCCTTCGGCTGGATGAACGATCCGAACGGCTTTGGCCGGTTCGAAGGCCGGCCGCATCTTTTTTTTTTTTTTTTCTACCAGCATTATTCGCACGGGCTGCGCTGGAACACCATGCACTGGGGCCACGCCGTTTCTTCGGATTATCTGCGCTGGCGGCACCTGCCGATCTTTCTTTTCCCTTCCGAGGATCTGACGACGCGGCCGGACAAGCGCGGCGGTGCCTATTCCGGCTCGACCATTCCGCTGGTCGAAGGCACGGGCATCCGCGTGTTCTTCACCGAGCAGGTGCAGGACCGTATTCCCGAACAGCAGATCCAGCTTACCGCCACCTCGTCCGATCTCATCATGGCCGGACAGGCCGACGTCATTCTGGCCCATCGCCCAGATGGACAGGGGCTGACGCCGGATTTTCGCGATCCTTATGTCTTTCGCGGCCCGGATGGGCTTTGGAAAATGCTGCTGGGCAGCCAGAGCGACGGCGGCGGCGTGATCCTGCTTTACGAGACGCTGGACCCGACTGCGGCATCCGGCTGGACCTATGTCGGCAAGCTGTGGGTGGAAACGCGCTACAAGACCACGGCCATCGAATGCCCCTGCCTTCTGCCGCTCGACGGGCCGGCCAATGCCCGCTCCACACGCTGGGTGCTGGTCTATGGGCTGATGCATTCCGAAGACCCCGAAACCGGCCGCAAGAACCTGACCATGGCCGATGTCGGCTGGTTCGACGGCAAGGCATTCACCAAGGAATTCGGGCAGGAGCTGGATTTCGGCACCGACAATTATGCCTTCCAGGCGTTTCTGGATGGCGACACCATCATCGGCATCGGCTGGCTCGCCAATTGGGCGGATGCCAATCCGGAGATCGATTTCCCGACATCCATGACGCTGCCGCGCCGGATTCATTATTCGAACGGCGAGCTTCTGACCCCGCCCATCGGTGCGGCGGAAAGCCTGCGCAGCCATATTCTCGACCGCACGCGGCTGGCGGCCGGCGAGCGCGTCACCTTCGTCAACGGCGCGGTGGAGATATTGATCGAGCTTGCCTCGCCGGGCGCACCGTTCGAGCTGATGCTCGATCATCCCGCAGTCACACTCGGTCTCGTCTCCGATGAAACGGGCCTGTGGATCCGCCACGAAGACGGGCGCGAGGGTCCTTCGCCGCATTACATCGCAAGCGGCGCAAGGGCCTCGCATATCCGGGTCTTTCTGGATTACGGCTCCATCGAGGTGTTCGCCAACCGTGGCCGGTATGTGGGCACAAAACGCATCGAGGGCTTTGAGCCTGTGCGTTCAGCGCTGCTGAAGGCAGCGCCGGCAGCGGTGGTGCATGCCACCAGCTGGGCGCTGCGCCCCTGAGGAACCTTTTGGCGGATCTGCTGTTGATAACAGCAACCGCTCAAAGGAGAAACGGCATGACAAAAATCAGCGATTCCCGCGATCCCGTCCTGTTTCCGACAGAAGCCAACGAAAACAAGGCCGAGAAAAAACGGGCCGGCAAGGGTGTCGTCGTCATTATCGGCGCGATCGCGATCATGGCTTTCGTGGTTTATCTGGCGGCGATCACCATCGCCACAACCCAGTCTTGACCGGACACATCCCGCAGAGGCGTCAGCGCTGGGCGCTGCGCAAACCACGGGTGGTCAGGATCGCCAGCAGCGAGACGATGACACCCAGCCCATAAAGATAGACCATCGGCATCGTTACATCGGCACGATCGATCTGGAGAACCAGATCGCTCGCGGCAGCGACGGTGCCGCTCGCCCCCGCACCGGCGGCAGCCCCCAGCGTCGCGACCGTGGGCAACAGCGCGCCGGTCATCTTGCGCTCCTCTTCCGGCGCGGCCTCCATGGCGGCCTGGCTGATGCCGGCCCAGGACATGCCGAAAGCCGAACCGATCAATATCTGCCCGAGCAGCATTTCCGGCCAGTTGCCGGTCGCCAGCCCAAGCCCGAGCAGCGCGCAGCCCGGCACCATCTGATAAGGTCCGTAGTGCAGGCAAAGCTCGCGCAGGCGGCCCGAACGCAGGCTGCCGATCAGCATGGCCACGAAGCTCCAGGCAAGCGGCATCGTCACGACGATAAAACCGGCAAAAGTCGGCTCATGGTGCCAGAGATTGATGGCGACATAAGCCAGATAGACGCTGCCGAGCGCATGGGCATAGGACATCAGGAACAGCACCCAGAAGCCGCTGCCAAGCACCGTTTTCAACCGGAAGGAATCCTTCGGGAACAGGCCGGCGGAGGGCCGAACGCCCGCCTTCAGCGAGGCCCACAACAATAAAGCCCCGACAAGCAGCGACATGATGCGCAGCCCGGCATCCTCAAAGGCTGATGGGGCGGAGAACGCCAGTGCGCCGACGAGGCAAAGCAGCAGCGGCACCAGCGGCTTGCGCGAGGTCGCGACCGGCCGCTCCGCCGAAACCGCAATCGCCGTATAGGCTAGCAGCAGCACGATCAGCGGCGCAGACAGCAGGAAGGTGGCGCGCCAGGAGATGTGCTCGGTGGCAAAACCGCCGGTGAGCGGCCCGACGAAGGACGCGACCGCCCAGATGGCCGCTTCGATGGCAAAGACCTTCGGCAGCAGCGCCGAGCGAAAGCCGGCGGGTATGAGGCTGTAACACACCGCGACGATCAGGCCATCGGCAAGCCCCTGCAACGCCCGGCCGATGACGACCCATAAAAAGCTGTCGGCGAGTGCCGACATGATCGAGCCAAAAGAAAAGACAAGGCAGCACAGGAGGAGGACGCCGCGTGCGCCAAACCGCTCGCGAAACAGAACGGCGGTGACGCCGCCCGCCACGGAACCAACGAAATAGAGGCTGTAGGCCCAGCTATAGAAGGCCGCGCCGCCAATCTCGCGCACCGCGACCGGAAGCGCCGTCACCACCGCGAACTGATTGAAGGCATGCAGGCCGATACCGGAGGAAATCACGGTCAGAAGCGAGAGGTTCGCCCCGCCAAGCAATTCCGACCAGCCATTTTTCTCCGTCATTTCCACACTCGTCAAAGCCGTATCCTTTCCATTTTTGCGATACGGCGGGCAAACTAGAACCTCAAGCACTGTTGAGGTCAAGGCGCCTTTTCACCTATTTTGCTTGAGCGAGCTTGCCTCCGTCAGGAACCCTCTGCCGTCCCGGCCGTTTGCGCCATGACCAGTCAGAAAGGATACAACCATGGACGCGAAGAAAAACACGCCTCTCAACGAAGACGCGATGGACGAGGAGCTGCTCGATGTCGATATCGACGCCCTTCCGGCAAAGGGAGAAATTCCGCAGTCCATCGAACACGAAATCGAGGAAGAAGAGGCCGAGAGCGAGGACGATCCCTATCAGGAAAGCGACGAGGCCCTTCCAGACGACGCGGAAGAGCGCGTGATCGACCGCAATCCCTCGCGCGAAGGCGGCGCGTTCGACGAGGTCTAGGGACTGGCGGCGGGGCGGGATGCAAGGCGCTTCAGCATGTGGCGCAGATGGTCCTGCCCGCCGAAGAAGACCGCGAGAATACGCACGGTCTTTTCGCTCTCATCGACATGGAAATAAAAGATGGCCTGATTTTTTGTTACCCGGCGAATGTCTGGCGAAATCTCCGGTGACAACGTCCCCTGAAGGGGCGCCCTATGAAGAGCCTCCATGTCGGCTTCAATCGACATGATCCGCCGTTCGGCCCGGATGAAAGCACTGGGCAAGGCATCGCCAAGGTCGAGATAGGACTGGACGAGATGGTCGAGAATGAGGCCGAGGTCCTGATCCGTTTCCGTCGAACGCAGAACCTTAAAGGCCATAACTGGCCTTTTTGGCCGCGATCATCGCCGCAGTCCTGGCCTTGCCATCCTCGACGGAGACAAACTCTCCCTGCCCGCGCTCGGTGAGCAAAGCGCGAAGGGCGGCAAGCTCTGCTTCCTTCAATTCGGTCTCCTGCCGGAGCAATTCCAGTCCGCGCTGGACCACGGCGCTGAGGCTGGCGTAACGCCCCTCCTCCACCAGCCTGCGCGCGAAAACATCCTGCTGATCGGAAATGGAGACAGATGCCTTGACGGACATGGCGGTGATCCCGTTGTCAAAGATTGATACTACTCAGTAGCACATCCGACAAAATCATTCCAGCAACAAAGGCGGGGGGCCCTGCCGGCATGCGAAAGACAATTGATCCAGCGAGATCAATGGGCCTTTGCAGCCTTGCGGTTGGTCACCTCGACGCCTGCCGCCAGATCATCGAGGATCGGGCAATCCGGGCGGTGGTCGCCGCCGCAGCTAATGGGCAAGGTGGGATAGTGTCTTCACCATGCCCTTCATCTCGGCAATCTTCTGTTCGAGATCGGCGATATGTCCGAGCGCTATGTCCTTCACCGCCGAACTCTCGCGGCTTTTGTCCTGCCATAGTTTCAGCAGCGTTTCGGTCTCCTCCAGCGAAAAGCCAAGCGTGCGCGCCCGCTTGATGAAGCGCAGATTGTGCACGTCCTGTTCGCCGTAGACCCGGTAATTGTTGCCGGTGCGGGCGGCGGGGGTGATGAGGCCGATCTGCTCGTAATAACGGATCATCTTGGCGGAAACGCCAGATGCATCCGATGCCTGTCCGATATTCATAACCACACTTCCCTATTGGAGGGGCCTATGGGGGCCTAAGGGCGGTCTTCGCCCGTTTCAAGCTCTTATGTAGGGATTCCCATCATGGGAAGGTCAAGAGAAGAGGCGGTTTTTTATCGCACACAGGTTCGTGAGCACAGTCGACAACGCTTGCCGCGCGCGACTGGGTGACGTCTGTTGAAATTGATGCTCAATTGGGCTACATATGGGATTTGAAGAGGAGGTCGATCATGGCCGCAAATGCTTATGTGAGAGCCCGCATCGATCAGGACATCAAGGACGATGCGACGGCGGTGCTTGATAGTCTGGGGCTGACTGTTTCCGATGTCATGCGAATGATGCTGACGCGAATTGCCCGAGAAAAAGCGCTGCCGATAGAACTGACCCGGCCGAATGCTGACACGCTTGCCGCGATTGAAGAAGCGCGCGTTATCGCCGCTGCGAAGCGCAATCGTTTCGACACGGCAGAAGCCCTGTTTGGCGCTCTTGACGGCGGCAAACGGTGACGGAGAAAAAGGGCCACAAAACAAAGGCGGCATCAAAGCGAACAGTGCCGCCACGACGTTCGGATTTCACCAGGCAATTTCTAAAAGACTGGCAAAGGCTGAACAGTTCCGGGCGTTACGACATGGTAAAACTGAAGGAGATCATGCTTCTTCTCATCGCCAACGAAGCGCCACTGCCAGCACAGTTTCGCGACCATGAACTGACCGGAGAATGGCGCGATCATCGCGAATGCCATGTCGGCGGGGATTTTCTGTTGATCTACACCGTTGACGAGAGGGAGAACCTCATCGTCTTCACGCGTAGTGGAACGCATACCGAACTCTTCAGGTAAGCTTTCTGCTACCTGTGCACCGCCAGCCGGGCAATATCGCGCAGGAAGGCGTCGCGCACCACGGGGCCGAGCGGTTCGCTCGAGGGTTTGTCGGCAACGCGAAGCCTTGCGAAGACGATGTGCTGGCCCTCGCGCTCCGCCCAGCCGACGAACCAGCCGAAGGGGCGGTTGCGGTCGGGGTTGCCTTTTTCGTCGCGCATGAAACCCGTGCCGGTCTTGCCGTGCACGTTCCAGCTTTCCGGCGCATCGAAGACAGGCACGATCGCCCGCGTCTTTGCCTGCGCGTCGCGGGAAACCGGCAGATTTCCGGCCAGCAGGCGGCGGATGAAGCCCACCTGCTCGACCGCCGAAACGGTGAGCGACGCGCCGAGCCAGGAATGGGTGAGGCCGTTATTCTTGCCGGGTTCACCGGATACATCGGCATTGCCGTAACCCAGACGCTTCACATAGGCGGCGAATTTTTCCGGGCCGAGGCGGCGGGTGAGTTCCCGCGAGTACCACAGTACGGAATCCTGCTCCCATATGGTCGGATCGACCGTCTTGCGGTCCTGCGCGCGAGCCTCCGTGCCGGGTTTCCAGTCCCATGCGGGCGTCTTGTCATCCAAAAGGATGCCGGCGTCATAACCGATCAGCGCCAACGGCACCTTGAAGGTGGAGGCAGGCGCCACGCGCTGATCGCAGGCGCCCTGCTGGTTGATGACCGCGCCGGTCTCGATGGAGGTGACCAGCGTGCATTCGAAGGCCTGCGATTGCTGGGCGGAGGCGGAAAGCGGCAGGATGCCCGGAAGGGCAATGCAGGAAAGAACGATGGCGGGCAGCCGATAGCGCATGCGTTTTGATGTCCCTCGTCCGCATTTTGCGGATCATATGACGGAATGGATGAACGGCGGTCCTTGTTCCAGACATGCCGTTCTCCCGAAACCGCGGCACAGTTTCGGGCGACATGCCTTAAGAAAACGATGGGGCAGGAATAGGACCAAACAGAAAATTGCCGCCTTGCGTCAGCTATTCTCCCTTTGGCCGGCCGTCTCACCCACGGTCAGCGGCCAGTCCACCACATAATCCTCGAAATCGTCAACATCCACATCCAGCTCATCGACGGTGCGGCCGCGCGCGGAAATGCCGGCCTCATGCACCGTGTTGACGTCGCCGGAGACGAGATAGTGCCACCAGTACAAATCCTTGCCGTCGCGCACCAGCGCGTAGGCGCAGGTGGGGGGCAGCCAGCCGATTTCGTGCACCTTCGTCAGATCCAGCTGGATGCAATCAGGCACGGTGGCGCGGCGGTTGTCATAATCGGAGCACCGACAGCTTTCGCCGTCAAGCAGCTGACAGCGGACCGAGGTGAACACCACTTCGCCGGTGTCCCAGTCTTCCAGCTTGTTCAGACAGCACAGGCCGCAGCCGTCGCACAGGCTTTCCCACTCCTCGCCGCTCATCTCTTCCAGCGATTTGGTTTTCCAGAACGGCGCGTCATTCATCGTTAACATTTCCGTTCCATTTTGATCTCTTGGAGGGCAAGGTTTAACCGATCCCTAATCATTAATATCGTATCGCCAAGGGCTGGTTTGTACGATATTTTAGTATTTTGGCGAGCGGCAAAGGGTCATTGACCCGCGACAGGCCGCTGCGTCAAGCAATTCCGGCAGAACCATGCCACGGTTTTGCGTCCGGAATTGGATGAAGCGCAGAAACATCGACCATCCGCGTTGCGTTGAACAGGAAAACATCGCCAGGTGCAGGAAGAAAAAGACGAAAAAAACGGTCGCAGAAAGCGGCACATCCTGCTGAGAATCGATAGCTTTATCGACTCCGGCCTGTGGACGGCTGCGGCAAGGTTGGTGGATTTCTGGGAAGACGTCACCATCGCTTCGCGCAAACTGCATGTGCGCGGCTGGAAGAAACTTCTCGTCAACCTGACCTGCGATGCGCTGACCTTCGGAACGGCGGGATGCGTCGTGCTGCTGGCGCTTGCCATGCCCGCCTTTGAGGAAACCAAGAAGGACTGGCGTTATCGCGGCGATTTCGCGGTGACCTTCCTTGACCGTTACGGCAACACCATCGGCCATCGCGGCATCATCCACGAGGATTCCGTGCCGATCGACCAGATGCCGGATCATTTCATCAAGGCGGTTCTGGCCACTGAAGACCGGCGTTTCTTCGACCATTTCGGCATTGATTTCATCGGCCTTGCCCGCGCCATGAGCGAGAATGCCCGCGCCGGCGGCGTGGTGCAGGGCGGCTCGACGCTGACGCAGCAGCTTGCCAAGAACCTGTTCCTGACCAATGAGCGCTCGCTGGAGCGCAAGATCAAGGAAGCCTTCCTCGCGCTCTGGCTCGAGGCCAACATGTCGAAGAAGGAAATCCTCAGCCTCTATCTCGACCGCGCCTATATGGGCGGCGGCACGTTCGGGGCTGCTGCCGCATCGCAATTTTACTTCGGCAAGAACCTCACCGATGTCACGCTCGCCGAATCCGCCATTCTCGCCGGCCTGTTCAAGGCGCCGGCCAAATATGCACCGCATGTCAACCTGCCCGCCGCGCGTGCCCGCGCCAACACCGTGCTTTCCAACCTGGTGCAGAGCGGGCTGATGACCGAGGGGCAGGTGATCGGCGCGCGGCGCAATCCCGCCACCGTCATCGACCGCGCCGATGTGAAGGCCCCGGATTATTTCCTCGACTGGGCTTTTGACGAGGTGCAGCGGCTGGCGGCACAGGGCAAGTTCAAGGACCATACCGTCGTCGTGCGCACCACCATCGATACCGGCCTGCAACAGGCGGCCGAGCAGGCGATGGAAATGGAGCTGCGCGAATATGGCGAGGGCTACCGCGTCAAGCAGGGCGCGATGGTGATGATCGAAAACGGCGGCGCGCTGCGCGCCATGGTCGGCGGGCGGGACTACGGCGAAAGCCAGTTCAACCGCGCGACGGCGGCGCTGCGCCAGCCGGGTTCCTCCTTCAAGGTCTATACCTACTCGGCCGCCATGGAAAAAGGCATGAAGCCGGAGACGCTGATTTCCGATGCGCCCGTGACCTGGCGCGGCTGGTCGCCGCAGAATTACGGCCGCTCCTATGCCGGCAAGGTGACGTTGCAGGTGGCGCTTGCCAAATCCTACAACACCGTGCCGGTGCGTCTCGCCAAGGACGTGCTCGGCACGCAGGTGATCGTCGACACCGCCAAGGCGATGGGTGTCGCCACGCCGCTGCGCAGCGACAAGACCATTCCGCTCGGCACATCGGAACTGACGGTTCTCGACCAGGCGACGGCCTACGCCGTGTTCCCGGCCGACGGCATGCAATCGCGCCGCCACGGCATCGAGCAGGTGCTGGATTACGAGGGCAAGGTTCTCTACGACTTCGGCCGTGACGAGGAGCCCGCCAGGCGCGTGCTTTCCGAAGAGGCCAATTCCAAGATGAACCAGATGCTGGTGACCATTCCCGTGATGGGAACGGCCCGGCGCGGCGCGCTCGAAAACGGCATCGTTTCCGGCGGCAAGACCGGCACGTCGCAGGCCTACCGCGACGCCTGGTATGTGGGCTTTACCGGCAATTACACCACGGCGGTCTGGTTCGGGAACGACGATTTCACGCCGATGAACAACATGACCGGCGGCGCACTTCCGGCCATGACCTTCAAGCGGCTGATGGATTACGCCCATCAGGGCATGGAGCTGCGCCCCATTACCGGCATCCAGAACCCGCTGCCGACAGGCGCGCGCCCGCAGCCTTCGGCACAGGTCGCCTCCGCATCCGCCACGGCGGCACCCGCCATGCCGGCGCTCACCCGCCCGCGCTCGCTCTCCGCCGAGGCAACCCGCGTCATCCGCTCCATCGCCAGGAAGATGAAAGAAGCATCGCCCTTGACCGTGACGGCGCAGAAAGTGGCCGAAGCCGCCATCCGCGACAGCGCAGATGACGTGCTGCGGCATTAGAACAGAGCCGATGCCGACATTGGAAAAGGAGTTTTGCGGCCCTTGTGTTCAGAGGGGCTAAGTCCAAGCAATCAAGGTTTGCGGCGGGTGTCTGCATTTCTTTGCCCGGCAAGGGCACGGATGCCTTGACCCCAGAAAATTCGTCGATCTGGCTTGGAGGTTTCGTCAATGCTGTCCTGCCGGACGGCTTCCACGAGCCGCACCTGCCGCCGGAGCGTGGGGTTTACCCCCCTCTGCCCTGCCGGGCATCTCCCCCTCAAGGGGGGAGATCGATATGCGGGAAGGTCTCGCCTATCTCGACGTCCGTGAATGAAGTGGCGGTAGCGCCGCTTGCCGATCTCCCCCCTTGAGGGGGAGATGTCCGGCAGGACAGAGGGGGGTGTGCCGCATGCTCCAGCGCTCATCGCCTTTCCGAACCGGAAAACCGCCACCGCCGCACAGCTCGAACCACCTCACCGCACCGGCATCAACACCGCCCGCGCCGTGTCCACCACCGAGGCCGTCAGGCCCGACAGCCGTTCGGCGGCAAGCCGGTTGACCTGCCAGTAGAGTGGGATATCGAGCGGTGTGCCGGGAACGACTTCCACGAGCCGCCCCGCATCGAGGTGATCTCCCACCAGCTGCACCGGATTGAGGCCCCAGCCCATGCCGGCGAGGCTTGCCCTGACGAAACCGTCGGTGGAGGGCAGCCAGTGGGTGGGATAGGAGACGTCCTCACCCAGCGCCGTCTTGATCCAGCTGGCTTGCAGCCTGTCCTTCTGGTTGAAGGTGATCCCCGGCGCCCGGGCAAGCGTGGCGGGGGAGACGCCATCGGCGAAATGGCGGGCCATGAAAGCCGGGCTGGCGGTGGCATGGTATCTCAGCACGCCGAGGGCGAGCACCCGGCAGCCCTGCACCGGCTTGGCATGGGCGGTGACGGCGGCGAGCACCCTGCCGCCGCGTAGCCATTCCACCGTATGATCCTGATCGTCCACGGCGATATTGACGAGATAATCGCTGCCGCCGGTGAATTTCGCTACCGCGTCCAGAAACCAGGTGCCGAGGCTGTCGGCATTGGTGGCGATGTTGAGCGTGACGCGCTCCGCCGCCGCGCCAGCTTCCGAAAGAGCCGGAAGCTGCCGGAACAATTCGGTTTCCAGCATGCCGACATGATCCATGTGGCGGCAGAGCCATTCACCCTTTTCCGTCGCCACACAGGGGTTGCCGCGCACGATCAGCACTACACCCAGGCGCTCCTCCAGCTGCTTGATGCGCTGGGACACGGCAGAGGGCGTAACGCACAGCACCTGCGCCGCCTTCTCGAAACTGCCGGTCTGGGCCACGAGGGCGACGGCGCGCATGGAGGGATAGTCAAGCATTACAGGCCTCCATGGCGGGTTTGATGAGGGCGGATAAGAGGTACCCTCTCACGAAATCACCCTGTCGCATGGCTTGACCAGTCATTAGCTCCGCTTACTTGAACTGAGTTTATTTAATTGGATTAAAGCAGGATTGCGGAATATCCAAGCCCATCAGGTGAGAAGCATGACCTTCCGCCGCCGGATTTTTCCGTGTTGGCGGCACTGACCCCGTCTTCCGTCATGTCGGGCTCGACCCGGCATCCAGCCACGACACGGCGAGGATTACGGCTCATGGCCGGAATGACTGAAGGGAACGTGGGATACTTCAAGCCATCACAATAAAAGGGCAGCAGCCAGCATGGACATACAGATATTCTTCACCGGCCTGACGATGGGTCTGAGCCTTATCGTCGCCATCGGCGCGCAGAATGCTTTCGTTCTGAAACAGGGGCTGGCGCGATCGCATGTCTTTGCCGTCTGCGCCACCTGCGCGATTTCCGATGCGCTGCTGATCGCCGTTGGCGTCTTCGGTTTTCAGCGGATCAGCGCCGTCATGCCGGCGCTCGATCCGATCATGCGCTATGCGGGTGCGGCCTTTCTCCTCTGGTATGGCGCCAAAAGCCTGCATTCGGCGCTGCGCTCGTCGGAGGTGCTGTCGGTTGAGGGACGGCGGGAGGCGAGCCTGTGGCAGACGCTTGCCATTTGCCTGGCGCTGACCTTTCTCAACCCGCATGTCTATCTCGATACCGTCGTGCTGCTCGGCACCATCTCCACGCAATTTCCCGGCTTCGAAAAGACCTTCGCGGCGGGTGCCGCCACCGGCTCCTTGCTGTTCTTCTTTTCCCTGGGTTACGGCGCGCGCTGGCTGCGGCCGATCTTTGCAAAACCGTCCGCATGGCGCATCCTCGAAGGCATCATCGCGGTCACCATGTGGGCCATCGCCTTCAAGTTGGTGGCCGGAGCCTAAGGCGACAATCCTCCGGTTCCCACTCTTTTCACAAAGGCCAGTCCTGGCGTACCATTTTCCAAACAGGGAATCAGTGATAGTCCTCGACCTGTTCAAAAACGGGAAAACAGCGTGTTCCGAGTTCCATTCCTTGTCGGCATTGCCCTTCTGATCGCCTTTGGCGGCGGTATTGCCGCGACGCTGGCAGCCCTTGAGGCGACATCCGGCTTCGGCTCGATCCGAATAGGCTCGTGGGATGCCTTTCCGGAAGCGCAGACGATCGAGGCCGACCCTTACGCAAAGTCGCACCGCGCCGATGCCGGCAAGCTGCTGTACGGAACGGCCGAGGGGCTGGCCTTTACCGCCTCCGTCGACAGCGACGGCCAGCGCCTGACCGGCGAATGCCGCTACCGGCTGGCAGGTGCGGTGCCGCCCTCACGGTTCTGGACGCTTTATACCGCCGACCAGCAGGGCAACGTTCTGGCGGAAGATGCCGGACGACCGTTTGCGTTGAATTCGCGCACGCTGTTGCGCAGTGCCGATGGCGGCATAGACATCACCATCGCTCCCGATGCCCAGACCTATAACTGGCTGGCGGTGCCGCAGGGCCAGACGTTCAAGCTGGTCATGACGCTGCTCGATACGCCGGTTGCCGGCAGTTCCGGCCTTATCGACATCGCCATGCCGCAAATCCGCAAGCTGGGGTGTGGCAATGCTTAGGATCCTGCTCGCCATCGTCACCGGCCTTGTCGCCGCCGCCGTGCTGCATGTCGTCATTCTTCTGGCGATACCGCATTTCAGCAATCGCGACGCCTATACCCGCGCAGTCGCGGAAGGAAAGCCGCATCAGTTTCATCTTCTTGAGGAAACGACGGAGAAAAAGACGCTGGGGAGCGGCGATCCCTTCATGCGGGTTGCCGTCTGCACCTTCGATATCGAGGAAAAGCCGGTGCGGCTGACGGCCATCGGCGCCGTGCCGTTCTGGTCGGTCGCGGTTTACGACAAGGCGTCCAACGAGGTGTTCAGCATGAACGACCGCACGTCCGCTGCCGGGGTGATGGATATTCTGGTGGCGGATGCCGTCCAGATCGCGGCCATTCGCAAGGCGCAGCCGCCATCGCTCTCACAGGCCATTCTGGCGCAATCGGATCAGACGGAAGGGTATGTGGTGTTGCGCACAATGGTGCCGCAGCCAAGTTTCGGGGAAGAAGCGGAACGGTTCCTGAACGAGGCGAAATGCCAGCCGACACCGTGGAAATAGTGCCGGTCTCTCAAGCGTAATCAGGATTTGAACGCGGTTTCCGGTGCGGGCTTGCGCTTGCGCGCATCCTTGCCGGCCGGTTCGGTATCGCGTTTTTCATAACGCACGCCGGTAAACAGCACGACCTTTGCCGGGCCCATGACCTTGTCGGCCATCCCGGCCGGTCGCAGGCTTCGTCGGGCTTCGGCGATTGGAATAATAACTGCCATGCTCGTCTCCTCTTCGGGAGTCAATGTTGCCCATGGGAACCGCGCAAGCCTCGTCTTGCGTCGGGAATTTCATCACCATCACATTGCGCATATTCCAGTCCACAGACTGGTTTTCGCACGACCCAAAAACCGATGGCGATTTTGCAAAGGTGTCGCGCGCATATCAAGGCTTCAGCATGCCATTTTCGAAATTATTCTACAGATCAGAATAACATGGAATCCTAATACTGCCCATGAAATTAGAAACAGACAGAGGTTAATGATCCGTTAACCCTAATCCCCGTCGGCCCACTTATCCTTCATAAAGCCGCACCGGTTGGAAACTAAGGCGAGACGGCAAAGTTCCATGATGTTTTGTCCGTCACGAAGGTTTTAAAATTTCCCTGTTGATAATGGCGGAATAACGCTTGCCACCCCCATAGTTAACAGGGTGTCAACGGATTTGCTCTAATTTGAACCGATATTGTGTTTGCGTTTTTGTTGGGTAGTGCGGTGACTGACCGGTTTCGAGAACTTGAGAGGCCAAGAGCCGTGAGGAAGAAAGATGTGGTGCTGATGGCCACTGTTACCAATTTTGAGACTGTTCCCCATCCGTCAAAAACGGACCTTCGGCAGTTTGCCGAGCTTTTCATGCCGCTTTTCAACGCCTCCACCGAAGAAGCGAAGCGCGAGGCCATTGCAGCACTTTCCCAGCATCCGGACGTGCCTTCGGCGGTCGCCTTCTTTATTGCCTGCCAGCCGATTTCCATTGCCGCCCCCTTCCTCATCGCATCGAAGTGCCTCGATGACGAGACGCTGATCACCATTGCCCGCACGCAAGGGGCTGCCCATGCGCGCGCCATCGTGCGGCGCGAGGACCTTTCACCGACCGTCATTGATGCGCTTGTCGGCCTGCGCCACATGGAAGACCTGAAGCGGCCCGATGACGCGACGCCCGCCGCCGCCGTGCAGGAGCCTGCCATTGCGCCGGAACCGCCGGAAATGCCGCAGGCAGACCGCGAGATGACATCCACCGCCGTGGAAGAGGAAATGCGCCAGCGCATCAAACAGATGGCGCATCAGCTCAACCGCCCGGAAAGCGACGTGCTTGGCCTGCGCCGCCTGAGCGACGTGCAGGAAGCGCTGCTCGTGCGGTTCGCCCGCGAGCGCGATGCGCGGCAGTTTGCGGTGGCGCTGGCGGATTCGCTGTCGTCAAGCTACTGGCTGTCGGAGCGCATCATGCTCGATATCTCAGGCACGCAGCTCGCCACGACGCTGATCGGGCTCGGCATGGAATTTTCCGAAGCCGCCTTCATATTGCAATGCTTCTATCCGCATCTTGCCGCTGCCGAAGGCGATATGAGCCGCGCCGAGGCCCTGCTCGACCGTCTCGAGATCATCGAATGCGAAGAGCGGGTGGAAAGCTGGCGGCGCGCCGACAGCTACACCCACGGCCGCGAACGGCCGAACCGCAGCGCACCGGTCAGTCATAGAACGGGAACGTGAGGATCAAACCGGCGCGCCCTCGCCCGGTGCAATTCCGGGCGCAAAGCGGCTGCACGCCTCAAATCTTCGGCTGATCGACCAGCGTCAGGAGCGTGCCGATCTCGTCGGTTTCGATCTCGACGATCCAGAGATCGCTGTCGAAGCGCCGCTCCCTTTCGAGAAGCGCAGCGCTTTCCTCCCCCTCGACACCGGCAAGGCGCGTCTCGAAACGGCGCTCGGCGCGGATTTCCTCGTCATCGGCAAAACTTTGCGGTGCAGGTCCATAGAGATTTTCCCGCCCGTCGCGAAGACGCTGGCGAAGGAAGATCGCCCCCGCCGCCGCCGCCCCCTTCTTTTCGACAGCGGCAAATCCACCGGCGGAAAAGACGCGGCGGATGAGGGCTGAGACGAAGATTTCGGATTTTAGGCGCATTTTGGGGGGCTTTCAGAAGGCAAAAAGGTCTTAGGAGAGCGAATAGTTGCACACGCCACAGCACTCACTTCCGTCATTCCGACCTTGAGCCGGAATCCAGCCGACGCGCGTCTGCGCGACGCTAGAGTCTTTTCAGCCCAAGGACTTGGGCTGGCTGGATTCCGGCTCAAGGCCGGAATGACGGAGAAGGGTGTGCCACAAAGCGCAATAGACGTCGAGCCAGCTGCAACGCAGCAGCCTCAAAGCGCCCCGATCGACTTCAGCTTTTTCAGCACCACTTCGCTCGGTTCGCCGGTTTCCGGCAGGCGGTAGTGTTTTTCGAAATGGCGGATGGCGGTGCGGGTCTGTTCGCCGGCCACGCCGTCCACCTTCACATCTGCATAGGCGATATTGATCAGCCCCTGCTGGATCTTGGCAATCAGATCGCGGCTCACCGGCTTCGAAGCGGCCGCGCTGTTCAGGGAGACCGGTTCGGCCTTCGGACGCGGGGCTTCGGCCTTGCGGATGGCGGCTGCGACCGGGTCGATCTCTACGCCGCCGCTGGTGTTGGCGTCGGTGGGCCGATCCTTCGGGATGGCGGCGACGGTTGCGCCGTCGATACGGAGCGCTGCCAAGACCCGTGTCGTCGGTTCGCCCGTCTGTTCCATGCCCAGCGTTTCTTCGAAGAACATGATGGCGGCGGCCGTGCGCGGCCCCATCCGGCCATCCGCCCCGCCCTCGTAAAGCCCGCGTTTTTTAAGTTCGGTCTGAATATCGGCAACGATCTGCTGCGGCTTCTGGTTGTCTGTCGCAGCCGGGGCCAGAGGTGCTGTCGTTCCGGCTGCCGGTTGCTGCGCCGCCTCTGTTTCGCTCGGGCGTTCTATGCGGAAGGTGGTGACTTTGCCCTGGGTGCCGAGCGGTTCTGCGGCGCGATAACCGGCAATGCCGTTCGGATTTGCCGCATCGCGCGTGCGCAGGAAAGGCGACGGATGGACGCCCGGCTGGTACCAGAGCGCATTGGCGGCGACAAAACCGAAGACGACCGCGAAGGCGCCCGAGCCGCCCACCAGTTTCGGACGGCGCAGCAGTTCGCGCCCGATGGCCGAAACCACCAAGGAAACAATCCCGGCGCCAATCTGGGCCGTTGTTTTCTTAGGCGATTTTCGCTTTCGCGGGGCCATCGTCACCATCCTTTTTCATAATTGCGGCCATGTCGCCGAGCCGTTTGATGCGCGGCGGAAACTCCACCATGCATTCGGTTTCAGCATTTTCGCCACCTGCCATGCCGGAACCGTCGGCAGGCAACATGATTGTTACGACCGTCCCCTCGCCGGGCTGGCTGGTGATGGCGAAAGTGCCGCCATGCAGTGCCACCAGACCCTTGACCAGGGACAATCCGAGACCCGTGCCCTCATAGCGACGGGTATATTCATTCTGGACCTGCATGAAAGGCTGGCCCAGGAATTCAATCTTGTCGGATGCGATGCCGATGCCGGTATCGCTGACCGAGAGTTTCAGCATCCTGCCTTCACGCGCCGCATCGATCGACACCACGCCGCCGGCATCGGTGAACTTGATGGCGTTGCCAGCCAGATTGATGAGAACCTGGCGGATGGCGCGCTGGTCGGCGGAGATTTCGCCGATACCGCGCTGGATGCGGCTGGTCAATGTCAGACCTTTTTCCTTCGCCTGCAAGCCGAGCATGGCCTCGCAGGACGAGATGGTCTCGCCGATCGGGAAGCTTTCCATCAGCAGTTCGTAACGGCCCGCTTCCAGCTTGCTCATATCCAGCATGGTGTTGACCACCGAAAGGAGATGGGCGCCGGACTGGCGGATCAGGCCGACATATTCCCGCTGGCGGTCGTTTTCCAGCCGGCCGAAATATTCGCCGGCCAGAATGTCGGAAAAACCGAGAACGGCGTTGAGCGGGGTGCGCAGCTCGTGGCTGACGGCGGCAAGGAACCGCGACTTGGCGTCGTTGGCCGATTCCGCCTCCGCCGCCTTGCGGGCGACATCGCGGCGCAGAAGCTCCATTTCGGTGACGTCGGAGAGCTGGGCGACGACGCGGCGCAGGCGGCCGTTCGCAGTGCGGATCGCCGTCATTTCCATACGCGCGTGAATGAACTGCGCCTGGCGCGATTTCGCACCGGTTTCGAAGCGCAGCTCCACACTCGCCTTGTCCTCGCCCTGCCGCAGCAGGTCGAAAGCCTGCATCAGCTCGATACGGTCGGAGACATAGACATATTCGGCAAAGACATGGCCCTTGCAGGCCTGAAGATCGGCCGGGAACGTCTCGAGGTCGCGGCCGGAGACGCGCTCGACGAGGCCGGTTTCACTGATGGTGAGCACGAGGCCGGGCATCTGCGAAGCCGCAACGAAGTCTTCGTCGCTGGTATCGGCGGACACGGGCGCTGCGCTGCGTGCGGGCCGCGAAAAGGCGATCAACAGGGCGGCTGCGGCCAAATAGAGCGCCAGCACCAGAGCCGCGCCGATGGGCAGCGCGATGGCGGGGCTGACGACAAGGCTGAAGAGGGCGGGAACAACCACCAGGCCAACGGCGCTGAAGGCAAACAGGCGGCGCAGGCGCGCGACGGTGCCGGCGCGCCTTTCGGCGTCCTCCTCCATACGCGCAAGCCATCTGCCTGCGGCATGGTCGACCAGTGCGACCGCTTTTTTTCTCATATTACGCAATACCAAACCTGAATCCCTGAGACGGATCTAACGGCTCCGACAATAGAAGCCCCCGGCTTAAGGAATGGATAAAAAGAACCGCGCCAAACGGCCGCGAAATGCGCCGCAGTCCCATTACGGAGCATTTCAACCAAGCTTTGCCGATCATGGTTAATGACGGGTAAGCGACGGATTTCGCTTTATTTTTGCCATCGTGTTAACCTTTGTGGCAGCACGGGCTTCAACTTTTGCCGGGAACTGGCGGCATCTGTCGCAATTATGCTTAACATCGACTGTTAAAATGCGATGGAATTGCTGGAGCCGGTCCCGATGCGAGGAGAATAGATACAATTTGAATTAAATTGCGCGGCTTTTTGCAATTGGCTGTTCGCCGGTCGCCTGTAGCTTCTCTCCAAGCCCGAAAAACGGGACAAAGGCCGATGACCCGAAACGGGCGGGGCTTCAAAACAAAGATCATCTGGCAGGGTAGTCTGACAATGTGGTTTCTGATCAAAGGAACATTCTGGTTTTCGCTGGTGCTGGTCGCGCTGTCCTATTTCGGCAGCAGCAACGACCCCAGCAAGGAACCTTCGGCTTTCGATCTTCCCAGCGCCGTTTCGGCAGCCGGTGAGGCCTATCGTTATGTCAGCGCCATCTGCATCGAAAAACCCGACGTCTGCGTCAAGGGCGCCGAAACCTTCCACGCGCTCGGTGAGCGGGCAAAGGAAGGCGCCAAGGTCGCCTATGAATTGCTCGACGCGCAGCTTGCCTCCGGCGACAAAGCCGCTCCCGCAACCGAACTTGCCAGCGAGGCCGAAAAACTGGCCGGAACCCCGGCGATCAGCGTCGAATTCCCCGGCAATGCCGACATGCTGAAGACCGGCACCATCATTCCCCTGCCGCAGAAACGCCCCGCACCCTGATATTTTGCGGCCGCCGCTTATTGCCGCGCCGCCCCTTCTCTGCAGCCGGATATGTCCGTCTGCGTGACTGCCTGCCAGACTTGCCCACGGAAACCTGTTTTCCGTGGGCTTTTTCATGGGTTGCATGGTTCAAAACCGTCCGCACTTGCCCTATATCGTAGCCAAGCATGACAATAACGAACGATACGGCGCGCAACATGGCCTCTCTCGATACGATCCTTGACGATTTCGCCTTCCTAGACGACTGGGAGGATCGCTATCGTTATGTCATCGAACTCGGCAAGGCGCTGCCCGATCTGGCGGAAGACAAGCGCACGGCCGAGAACAAGGTGCAGGGCTGTGCAAGCCAGGTCTGGCTCGTCAGCCACAGCGACGGTGCGGAAGATCCTCTGATGACCTTCGAGGGCGATTCCGATGCGCATATCGTGCGCGGCCTCGTCGCCATCGTTCTTGCCGTCTATTCCGGTAAAAAAGCCTCCGAAATCGCCGGTCTCGACGCCATCCAGGTGTTCGACAAGATCGGGCTGGTGGAACATCTGTCTTCGCAGCGCGCCAATGGCCTGCGTTCCATGGTCAAGCGTATCCGCGAAGAAGCGCGGCTTCTCGCCGCCTGACCCTTCACTTCGTTGCCATCGTGGTTGCCATCTCAGGGCGATAATCTTCGTCGCCCCAATGGTGGCTTGTCCTTTTGTTGCCTTGTGCTTGCGGCGCATAATGCCGGGCAAGCGAGAGCAGCGCGGCCCGCAAAAGCAGTTTTGCCGAACGCGCCGGCCATTGCCGCTCCCGCTCCACCGTCTCCAGCCCTTTTTCGAAACAGCAGATATCGATGGCGACACCTGCGAGTTCCGGCCCCATTGCGTCGGCGGCACGGGAAAACCGCATCCGTGCCGACATCGCCGCATCGGTCAGATCGAGCCTGCCACCCGCCTCGCCCTTGGTGCGGCTGGCAATTTTCGGCTCCCACGTCGCCGTTACCCTTGGGTTCAACTGTGAGCGGTGAAAATCGGCGGCGAGACGTTCGCCCGCCTGCAAGGCATCACTGGGAAAAAATGCCGCGCCATCCTTTTCCTTCAAGCGTGAAAGGCCCGTCAGGGGCGATGTGTTGAGGTTGCGCCGGGCCGTCTGCCTGTCCTTGCCGAGATCCACAACCACCGTCTCTACATCCCAGTGCTGTTCCTGAAAAATCTCGTCGCGATCCCTGACGATCGCGCGCTTCAGATAAGAGGTGAGCGGCGGCGCGGCGGAAAGCGTGTTGTCGCGTCGCGTGATCAGCCCTGAAGACAAAGCGAGCTGCACCGTCGCTGCCGGAAACCGCATGGGCGGACGCCCCGGCCTGTCTTTGCCGGCCTGCGGTCGCCGCAGGACCATATCGCCGCTATCCTCCGCGATTTCAGCTATGCCAGCAGCAATGAAGCGCAAAAGCCGCAGCAGAACAGGATCGGCGGGTCTGGTCGGAGTGCTTTTTGGCTCACGCATCCCGAACACCCTTCATCACGTCGAAAATGCTACCGGCAAGCCGCTCGAGTGTGGCGACGAATTCGTCAAAGGCCGGTTCGTCGCGCCGATCCTCGACCACCTGGCAGGCATGGCCGACCGTCGTCCTGTCCCTGCCGAAACAGGGGCCGATGTCAGACATGGGAATAGCGAGCTGCACATGGCAGACATACATGGCGATCTGGCGGATGTGGCATTCGGTGCGCCGCCTGTCCCGGCGCGCAGCTACGCGGTCGCCGGTCAATTGCACCATTTCCGCAGTCAGCTGCCGGACCACCCGGCAAATCCGGGAAATCTCGTCCCGCCCGGCCGCAGGCGGAAAACGGCGGAAATTGCTGTCGGCCACCTGCACGCAGGGCCGCAACGGGGCAGGCAAAGACGATATGTCCGGCGGCATATGCAACTCCTCTATAAATAGGAATTAATTCATACACCTGAGACTGGTTGCGGGGAAGCGCAAATTTGGCGAGAAAGAATATGCGTTTGATATGGTTTTATTTTTACAGAAATGCTGCGCGCATAAAAGGATTTTTTTCCTCATCGAGGATTCGACGCGGCAATAAAAAAGCCGGTCGAAAGGACCGGCTGGACATCCATGGGAAGGTAAAGACAGCTTCAAAGGGAACAGGTGGAGCGGGCGAATACGCCTTGCCGCCTTCCCCCCGGCGGGGAGAATGGTCGCGGCAGCGGGTTGAGGGGGCAAGGGTAGCGATATGCGGGGAGCAAAGCTCTCCTCATCCGACCCTTAGGACCACCTTCACCCCGGGCGGGGAGAAGAAACCAGCCCCCCGCAGACCCGTCGTTACAATCAGCGGTTTGCCTTGCGGCGCTGACCGAGACCCATTTCCTTGGCGAGCCGCGAACGGGCTTCGGCATAGGCGGGAGCAACCATCGGATAATCGACCGGCAGGTCCCATTTTTCGCGATATTCTTCCGGCGTCATGCTGTGATGCGTCGTGAGGTGCCGCTTGAGCGACTTGAAAGAACCGCCGCATTCCAAACAGACGATATGATCGTCCTGAACCGACTTGCGAACCGACACGGCAGGCTTCTGTTTTTCAACATTGACCGCCACCGATGCCGGTGCCGATGTTCCGCTCAGTGCCGTATGAACATCCGAAATAAGGCCGGGAAGCTCAGTTACCGGAACGACGTGGTTGCTAACATAGGCAGCCACAATATCCGCTGTCAGTTCGACCAGCAGATCCTGGGCGTTACCGTATGCAGTTTCCGTCATTTAAGTATCTCCTGTTATTAATCTCCAGACACGGACGAACCCCGTATCGAGCGATATGAAGTTACCCGGTGCCCCCACCTTCGCCCTGTTGAAACCAACATAAAATCTACCCCTAGATTTCCAGCGAAACCGGAAACGAATTTATCCGAGATTCAACTTGCAGCCCGCGACATGGCCAACAATGGTCTGATCAACCATAGATTAGACATCAATAAAATGCCTAGGCCGACTATGAAGAGGCTAGATGCAAATCGCAATAAGCAACTTTACACTTAGTGTGGATAGCATCAAAACAGCAAAAGTCAAATTCCTATTATGATTTTTTCAGTTCAAAACAGTCTAATTGGAATACAAAAAATCACGGGTAATAAAATACTATGCCAAGTAGTAATGCAAAACGAACACCCCCTGTTATTTGGGGGTAATTCAACTTCAAATTTTCTTCAGGTCATCAACTACCGATTTATCTACAAGCGGATAACCTGCCTTGTGTGCAGCCATTGCTAGAAGATGCGCGGAGACCGGGGCTGTCAGAACAAAGAAGAAGAAACCGGCCAGCGCCCGCGCCAGCGTCGATATTTCCGTGGAGTGAATGCCGACGGCCAGCAGCAGCAGGCCGGAACCCACCGTTCCGGCCTTGGAGGCCGCGTGCATGCGGGTATAGACATCCGGCAGGCGATTAAGCCCGATTGCCGCGATCAGCGAGAAGGCAGCGCCTGAAACCGTCAGCGCCGCAACCAGAATAGCCACGATCCAGCCCATCATCGCCCGCCCCTTCTTTTTCCACGTTTCGACACCGTTTCTTCATTCTTTTCAAAGACTTCCGATGCCCGCTCCCCGTCCAGCACAGCCTTTGTCCCGCGCCCGCCCTCAGCCCCGCGCGACAGGACGAAGCGGGCAAAAGCGACGGTTGCCAGAAACCCCACCAGCCCAAGCGCAATGGCGATATCGACATAAAGATCGACGCCGGTGCGGATGGCAATAACAGCAATGAAGCCGATGGCGATGCCGACCAGCATGTCGAGTGCGACGATCCGGTCCGGCAAGGTCGGACCGACGACGACGCGATATACTGTCAGCAAAAAGGCGGCTGACAGTACAACCGTGGCAAGTACAGTTGCGTATGAAACTATGTGTTCCGGCGTCATCCCTGAAACGCCTCCATGATCTTTTTTTCAAAGCCGTTTTTGATGTCGTTCATGGCGGCTTCGACGTTGCTGCAATCGATCGCGTGGACGTAGAGCTTTTTTTTATCCGTGGACACATCGACCGAAAGCGTGCCGGGGGTGAGCGTGATGAGATTGGCAAGCAGCGCGATCTCGAAATCCGTCGTCACCCTCAGCGGATAGGCGAAGATGCCGGGCTGCACATCGAGCTTGCGCCGCGTCACCATGACCGCTACCTTCCAGGCCGACATCGCCAGCTCCTTGAAGAACAGCAGCAGCAGCGACAGCACGCGGAGGGGACGCAGCCGGTGACGGCCGCCCTCGGGGATCTGGTGGCGGATAAGGCCGAGCGCCAGCGCCGAGACGATGAGGCCGAAGAGGATGTTGGCCGGCGTGACGCTGCCGCTCACGGCAAGCCAGACGGCGACGAAAAGCAATAACAGGACGTAGCCGCTCATGGTCTCACCCCTTCGGAAAATACCGAGCGGATATAGGCTTCAGGATTACCAAGCCCCGCCGCCGCCTGCTGGCTGAGATTGAGCAGGCTTTCCGGAAACAGGCCGAAGAACACCACCAGCACTGTCAGCCCGACGAGGGGGACGAAAGACGGGGCCGCCGGAGGCGACACAACCGGGGACGGCGGCTGGCCTGTGGATGCCGCCGCTGGGCGCCAGAAACACAGGAGGAAGACGCGGCCGAAGGCGATGGTGGCGATGAAGCCGGACAGGAGAAGGGCGCCGGCGAGCCACCAGGCGCCGATATCGATCGCCGATTTGACGAGAACCACCTTCGGCCAGAAGCCGGAAAAGGGCGGCAGGCCGGAACCGGCAAAAAACAACGCCAGTACGAGGCCCGAAAACCACGGCGCCTGCCGATAAAGGCTGCCGAGCGAACTCAGCGTAAAACTACCGCCGAGGCGGGCGGCATGGCCGGCGGCGAGATAAAGCGCCGTCATCAGCACCATGGAGTGCAGCGCGTAGAAGATCGCGCCGGCGACGCCGGACGGCGTGCCGATGGCGATGCCCGCCATCATGTAGCCGATGCCTGATATGACGATGTAACCGAGCATGCGGCGGATATCGTTCTGCGCCAGCGCACCCATGGCGCCGAGAACCATGGTCAGCGCCGCAGAAATGGCGATGACGATGCTCAGCTCCTCCCGCTCGACCGGAAACAGCATGACCATGACGCGCAGCAGCGCATAGATGCCGACCTTGGTGAGCAAGCCGCCGAACAGGGCGGAAACGACGATGCGCGGCGTGTGGTAGGAGGCAGGCAGCCAGAAATTCACCGGAAAGGCCGCCGCCTTCATGGCGAAAGCGAGAGCAAACAGGCTGGCAAGCGTCATCAGCGGCGCGGTGCCGCGCAGCCCGTTCGCCTTCAGCGCAATATCGGCCATGTTGAGCGTGCCGAAGATGGCATAGAGATAACCGACGGTGATCAGGAACAACGTCGTGCCGATGAGGTTGAGGATGGCGTATTTCAGCGCGCCATCGATCTGCTCGCGCGTCGAGCCGAGCACGATGAGGCCGAAGGACGAGATCAGCAGCACCTCGAACCAGACATAGAGGTTGAAGAGGTCGCCGGTCAGGAACGCGCCGGTGACGCCGGCCATCAACAGCATCAGGAACGGATAAAAACCGTATCGTCTGCCGCTGGCGTCGATATCGGCGCTGGCGTGGATGGCGCCGGCCAGCGCCACGATGGCGGCGGCGAGCGACAGCAGCGTGCCGGTGAGATCAGCGGTAAAGGCAATGCCGAAGGGTGGCAGCCAGCGGCCCATGACCATGGTGAACGGCCCCTGGGTCGCCACCTTCCACAGAAGCGCAGCATCGAGCAGCACCAGCAGGAACAGTGCGGCGATTGCGATGGGCGCATGCAGGCGCATGGTATGGCGCAGCATCATCAGAACGGCGCCAGTGCCGATTGAGAGCGCGACGGGAAGGATGATCAGCCAGTCGGACAGCGGCACGGGGGCCGTGACAAGCGCTGCGGACAGATCTGATAGTGCGGAGGTGGTGGATGAAGCCATGTTTATCTCAAGCCCCGCCCGCTCAATAACCGAGCGGCGGCAAAGGCTCGCCTGCCGGTTCTGCGGTGCGCATTTCGTCGGTGTCGTCGGTCTGCAATTCCTGGAACGCGCGCCAGGTCAGCACCAGCAGGAAACAGAAGAAGGAAAAGGAAATGACGATTGCGGTCAGGATCAGCGCCTGCGGCAGCGGGTTGGCCGCACCCGCCGGCAGGGCGTCCATGCCGGGCGGAATGATCGGCGGCACTTCGCGCGTCAGCCTTCCTGCCGTAAACAGCAGCAGGTTGACGGCATTGCCGAGAATGGCGATGCCGAGCAGCATGCGGATGCTGTGGCGCGAGAGCATGAGATAGATCGCCACCGAAAAGAAGATGCCGACGAGAATGGAGAAAACAGCTTCCATCAGTCGCTATCCCTTTCTTCCAGAGCCAGCGCAATGGAGGTGATGGCGCCGACCACGACGAGGTAGACGCCGATATCGAAGGACATGACGGTGGAAAGCGGGACTTCGACGCCGAGCAGGCTCGGATAGACCCACAGCCCGGTCATGAACGGCACGCCCGCTGGACAATCGACACGAGACCGGACAACATCGCCAACAGCAGCCCCGCGCCGGCAATGGACAGCGGATGATAGACGATGGCGCGGCGGACTGCGGCCACGCCATAGGCGATGCCGTAGATCGCCAGCGCCGAGACCGCAATCAACCCGCCGATGAAACCGCCGCCCGGCTCGTTATGGCCGCGCAGCAGCACGAAAATGGAAAACAGCACCATGATGCTGGTGACGACAGGGGCGACGGTGCGCAGGATCAGTGTGTTCATGCCCGCGCTCCCTTCTTTTTCGCGATCTTGGCCGGTCCCTTGATGGCAGCCGCCGGGCGGATGCGGATGAGCGCGAGAATGGCAAGGCCCGTTATCATCACGACAGCGATTTCGCCGAGCGTATCCGTGCCGCGGAAATCGACGATGATGACGTTCACCACATTGGCGCCGTGGGCGATGACTTTGGAATAGGCGTTGTAGAAATCGGTGAGGCGATTGTCGAACGACGCCTGCGTGGCGCGCATCAGGAACAGGGCAAAGCCGGTACCGCAGGCAATGGCGATGGTGCTGTCCAGAAGCTTCTGGCCAGGGCCGCGATGGTCTGACGGCGACAGGCGAAGCCGGGTCATCACCAGCGTCAGAATGACCACCGACAGCGTCTCGACCATGAATTGCGTGAACGACAGATCGGGCGCGCCGAACAGCAGGAAGATGACAGCGACGGCAAACCCCTGAATGCCGAGCGCGATGATGGCGGTCAGCCGGCTGGAGGCCGTCAGCACCGCGACAAGGCCCGCAACCGCGATGGCGATGAAGGTCAACTCATGGATCTTCATGTCGTGCGGCCATGCCGGCATGGCCGGAAGTTCGCCATAGAGAAACAGCGGCGCCAGCAGCACGACGGCAATGACGGCGAAGGTGGCGGTGACGTAAAATTCGAGCCGGCCCGGCTGGATGAGCCTGGTGACATGGAACGAGATTTTGACCAGCGTTTCGATGAAAACATCAAAGCCCCGGTCCGGCCCCGGTCCCAGCGCCTTGAAGGTGCGCGCTATCAGGCCGCGAATGGCGGAAAGCTGTAGATAGAGGACGATGCCGAGCGCGATCGTCAGCAGCGACAGGCCAAGCGGCACGCCGATATGGGGAATGAGCGAGATTTCCACCGGGCGCGCCTCACCCGCAATCGCACTTGCCATCGGTGTCGAAATATAAAAATGGGCGACGCCGGAAAACACGGCGATGGTCAGCCCCTTGACCGCCAGGAGCGCCGGGCCGAGCCAGAGCAGCAGCGGCCCCTCATGCGCGTGTTTGGGGGTTTTCACCGGCTTGCCGAGGAAGGGCTTCAGCGCCACGGCAAAAGCGACGGCGAACATCAGCGCATTGCCGAGAACGGCGATGCCGGTGAACAGCACGGCGCGCGGATTGCCATGCGCCAGCGCATAATAAATCTCTTCCTTGGCCAGAAAGCCGAAAAACGGCGGCAGGCCGGCCATGGAGATTGCCGCCGCAAGGGCCGCCGCAAAGGTGATCGGCATGGCTTTTCGCAAGCCGCCGAGCTTCGTCACATCGCGGGTGCCGGTCTCGTGGTCGATGATGCCGGCGACCATGAACAGCGCGCCCTTGAACAGCGAATGCGCCACCAGATAAAGCACCGCCGCCTCGATGGCGTGGTCCGAGCCGAAGCCGGTCAGCATGACGAGCAGGCCGAGCGAGGACATGGTGGTATAGGCAAGCATCAGCTTCAGATCTGTCTGGCGCACGGCCAGCAGCGCGCCGATCAGCATGGTCAGCCCGCCGAAGAACGGCAGCAGGATCTGCCAGGCGGCGGTATCGCCAAGCACCGGGTTGAGGCGCATCAGAAGATAGACGCCCGCCTTCACCATGGTTGCCGAATGCAGATAGGCCGAAACCGGGGTTGGCGCTTCCATGGCGTTGGGCAGCCAGAAATGGAACGGAAACTGCGCCGATTTGGTGAAGGCGCCGCCAAGCACCAGCAGCAACGCCGCCAGATAAAATGGGCTTTCGCGCAATATATCGCCGCCGCGCACCAGCATCGACAATTGCGTCATGCCGCTGATGTCCCAGATGAAGATCAGCCCGGCAAGCAAAAGCAGACCGCCGCCGCCCGTCACCACCAGCGCCTGCAACGCAGCGCGGCGTGCTGCGGGACGCGCATGGTCGAAGCCGATCAGCAGGAAGGAGGTTATCGAGGTCAGTTCCCAATAAACGAACAGCATCAACAGGCTGTCGGACACCACGACGCCCAGCATCGCGCCCATGAACAGCAGCAGGAACGACAGGAAGCGGCCCTGCTGCGGATGGCCTTTCATGTAACCGCCGGCATAGAGCACGATCAGCAGGCCAATGCCGGTGATCAAAAGCGCAAAGGTCAGCGACAGGCCGTCGATGAACCAGGAAAAGCTGAGGTTGAAGCTCGGAACCCAGACATAACCGCCCGTCACCACGCCGCCAGCCGCCACCTGCGGCAGCATCAGCGCGAAATGGATGAAAGCCAGCGCCGGCGCGATCGCCAATATCCACGCGGCATTGTGACCTAATTTTTTCACCAGCACCGGTGCGGCAAGCGCTGCCAGAAACGGCAAGAACAGCGACAGGAATGTCAGCTGCGTGACGTCGGGTGTCATTTACATCTCCCAGGGCGTCCCCTGCCCCTGTACGCCCATGAAAGGCGTTCTTTTCAAATCGTATTTTTCAGTTAAGGCATCGACACCGCCATCTCAACCCAAATCGACTCTCATTCGTGCCCATAACGTACTCGTTATGACAGCTGCCCTCTTTCAATCGGCCGCGGCGATGCCTATTTCTGGCAGGAACAGAAAGGATCATTCCATGAGCGATCTGACATCCCCGAAAGTGAACAAGAGCGATGCCGACTGGCGCGAGCAGCTGACGCCGGAGCAATATCGCATCCTGCGCGAACACGGCACCGAGCGCCCCTTTACCGGCCCCTACTGGGACACCTTCCAGAAAGGCCTTTATCGTTGCGCCGCCTGCGACGAACCGCTGTTCCTCTCCGATACCAAATTCGATGCCGGATGCGGCTGGCCGAGCTATTTCGAGCCGGTGAAACCGGGCGCCGTGACGGAACATCGCGATGCGACGCTTGGCATGGTGCGCACCGAAATCCGCTGCGCCAATTGCGGCGGCCACCTCGGCCACGTCTTCCCCGATGGCCCACCACCCACCGGCCTGCGTTATTGCATCAACGGCCACTCGATGGTGTTCGAGCCTATTTGAGGGCTGCACGGCCTTGCCCCCTTATTCTTCTCCCCACCGGGGAGAAGGTGGCCCGAAGGGTCGGATGAGGGAGCAACGTCAGCGATAAACCGCACCCTCGCCCCCTCAACCCGCTGCCGCGACCTTCTCCCCGGCGGGGAGAAGACACAAGCGGCGGCGCCCTCAATGATGGGGAGCCTTTGGCTTCTCAGCCTAACCTCAACTCCATACACGTCAGGTCCAGCCAGCGGCCGAATTTGGTGCCCACTTCCGAAAACCGGCCGGCAACGGTGAAGCCGAGGCTTTCGTGCAGGCGGATGGAGGCGGTGTTTTCCGATTCGATTGCGGCGATCAGCACATGCACATCGTTGCCGGCGGCGTGGTCGATCAGCGCCTGCATCAGCCGCTTGCCGATGCCGTGGCCGCGCGCGTCCTTATGGACATAGACCGAATGTTCGCGGGTGTGGCGGTAGCCGTCAAAGGCGCGCCAGTCGCCATAAGAGGCATAGCCGGCGACCTTGCCGTCTAAAATGGCGACGAGAACCGGAAAGCCGCGTGCCCTGCGGGCGGAAAACCATTCCTTGCGGTTATCCAGATCGACCACTGTGCCACCCCGTTCCAGATCGCCGTCGTGTTGAGCACCGCGTCGTTGTAAATCTCCATGATGCCGGAGAGATCGTCCACGGTCGCATCGCGCAGTTCCACGGTCATTGTTCTTCGCCCTCGTTCTTGCCTGAGCCACGCCCACAACGTTCGGGGACGCGATCTTCAGGCGAGCATTAGGCGATGACGCGGAGGGCTGTCCAGTGCTGAGAGGCTCAGGACGACAGGGGAACGAGGCTGAAGGAGGTGACGACGGCGAAATAATGGACAACGGCGGCGGCGACGACGAAACCGTGCCAGATGGCATTCTGGAACCGCAGCTTTTCCCAGACATGAAAGACCACGCCGAGCGAATAGATGACGCCGCCGGCAACGATCAGCCAGAGGGTGACGGGGGCCAGATGCGACGAAAGCGGCTCCACCACCATGATGCCGCTCCAGCCCATGGCGAGATAAAGGCCGATGGCGACCCGGTCGTAACGGCCCGGAAACACGCATTTCAGCAAGATGCCGCAGATGGCGGCAAGCCAGATCAGCCCCAGCATGGTGGCAATCAGCGGCTCATGGATGCCGCGCATCAGGAACGGCGTGTAGGTGGCGGCGATCAGGATGAAGATCGCCGAGTGATCCAGCCGGCGCAGGAACCATTTTACGTTGGAATGCGGCCAGATATTGTAGGTGAAGGACACGGAAAGGCAGGCGACGAGGCCGAGACCGTAAATCCAGGCGGCCGCAATGGCGCTGAGGCTGCCCCAGACGGTCGCGTAAAAAATCAGCGCCGTGGCGCCAACCAGCGCGAACACAATGCCGACGCCATGCACGATGCCATCGGCGACAATCTCGTGAAAATCATACTGGCGCCCAAACCGCCACACGTTACTCATAGTCCATATCCATTTGTCTGCTTTCACCGAAGCATGACGGCAATATTAGACAGGAACAAGACAGCGGCGGGTTAACGGCGATCAAATTGCGTTCGGGACTGTTGCGAAATGAGAGGTGGGCGCGGCCGCCGCCGCTTGTTTCTTCTCCCCGCCGGGGAGAAGAAAAGGGGCGGCAACGTCACGCTTCAACACCCCCTCACAAAGCCGCAGCGCATTGCTGGCAAAACGGCGTATAAGGCACGGCATTCAGGCGATCTTCCGAAATCTTCTTGCCGCATTTGACGCAGGTGCCATAAGTGCCGTTTGCGATGCGGTCGAGGGCGGCGTCGATGGCGCGCAGCTCGTCCTGGCCTACCTGGCCCAGTTCATCCAGCACCTCGTCATTGCTGCGCTCGGTCGCCCGGTCGTCGTCATCGGGGTTGCGCGGCTCTTCGAAATCCGCCTCGATCTTGTGCAGGCGGCTGTAAAGCTCGCGCTGGCGGTCGCGCAGGATTTTCTCGTAAGCTTCGACATTCATGGTCTTGTCCTCCAGCCCGTGCGGGCGAAAATCGCCCGCAACCTCAAGATTTCAACTCACTTTAGCGGTCGATCAGCACCGAGCATTTGGCGTGGCGCACCACGCGGTCGGCGGTGGCGCCGATGAAATAATTGGTAAAGTCCGGCATATGCGAGGCGATGATGATGAGATCGGCCTTGTGCTCTTCGGCAGCGGCAATGATTTCCCGCGCGGGCGCGCCGCTTCGGATTTCATGCTTGCCCTTGAAGCCCGCCCTCGCCTGGATGTCCACCAGTTTCGCCTTGGCATCCTTGATGGCATTTTCGATGAGGTCGACAGGCAGGTCGATCGCCATATAGCCGGGCAGTTCCTCAACCACGTTGATGAGGACGATCTCGCCATCGGCATCCAGCAGTGCCTTGGCCTTGGCGAGAATTCTCTCTCCCTTGTCGATGGCGCTGAGGTCTACCGGTACGATGATTTTTTTGTACATGGCTATCTCCTTTGGCGTAATCTGCCGTTCGCGTATCGGGCTTATATTCCCCCGTCGGTGCGCCTTTCGCCTTGATCGAAGTCAAAGCTGCGTCAGGTTAGCGACGGGCATTGTCAACGAATAGTGGACGGTCAATCGCCAGTTGGCGATCTTTGCTGAACGACGAAACCCGCCCATATTCACAGCAAGTGAACGCCGCAAAGCGGCGCCGGCTGATGCAGACGCGCAAATCCGCGTCGTCGGCACTCCGGATTGAATATGGAGATTATGATGAGTGAAATCAAACAATTCGCCCTGACGCGGCCGGCTTATGTCGGTCAGGCTCATCTTGTCGTTCACGATCTGCCGCGCGTTTCGGAATTCTACCAGAAAATCATCGGCCTTTCCGTCATCGAAAAAAGCCCGAGCGGCGAGGTTCTCGGCGTCTCCGGCCAGCCGCTGCTGACGCTTTCCACAACAGGCACGGTGGAACGCGCGCCGCGCAATGCCGCAGGCCTGTTCCACACCGCCTTCCTGATGCCGCGTCGCGAGGATCTGGCGCAGTGGCTGGCGCATGCCGCCCACAACAATATCCAGCTCCAGGGCGCATCCGACCATCTGGTCAGCGAGGCGATCTATCTTTCCGACCCCGAAGGCAACGGCATCGAGGTCTATCGCGACCGCTCGCCATCGGAATGGACCTACCAGCCGGACGGCACGGTGGAGATGGCAACGCTCCCGCTCGATCTTCAGGCCCTGTATGACAGTGCGCCGAAGACGGCGTTCAAGGGTGCGGCCGAGGGAACGGCCATCGGCCACATGCATCTGCAGGTCGGCAATATTCCGCAGGCGGATGCGTTTTATCAGGATGTGCTGGGGTTGAAGATCATGGCGCGTTATCCGGGGGCCAGCTTCTTCGGCTCCGGGGCCTATCACCACCATGTGGCGGCCAATATCTGGAACAGCCGCGGCGCCACGGCCCGCAAGGACAATATGACCGGCCTCTCGGGCTACTCGCTGAAGTTCAACGAGAGTGCGGCGCTCGATACGGCAATTGCGGCTCTCGACCGGCTGGAAATCGCCACGCAGCGGCAGAGCGACGGTATCGTCCTTAGAGATCCCTGGGGTATCGGCCTCAAGCTTTCCGCGTAAGGACGACCTTTCGGCATAAGGACGATGGGCGGCAGAAATTTTTGCCGCCCCGGAACCGCCTCATTTTTCGGACGTTTGTCATCCTATTGGGGGACAGTTCGATGAATGAGAGTGCCAGACCGGAAAAAACCGGCATATTGGGCAAGGTAAAGGCGCGTGACGGCAACGCTGCTCAGATGCGGGCTGACCCGCTTGAGGGCCTGGCCGGATCGCACCGCGACGATGCGCGCAGCCAGCAACCGCTCGGCCGCGAGGCGCTTGACGTGGCCGTCGCATGGTCGGTGATCGGCATTTTTCTCGTCGTGATGATGGCGGTCATTCACGAATTGTCGCTCATCCTGATCCCTGTCGTGCTGGCGATTGTCGTTGGCATGATCCTCGGCATCGCGGCGGAAAAACTCGGCTCCTACGGCATTCCCGGCGCCGGTGTGGCGATCATTCTCTCCGGCCTTGTCGCCGCCGTCATGTTTTTCGTGATCAATTCGCTGATAGATCCGGTGTCGCAACTGGCATCGGAAGGACCGGCGCTGATCGAGCGCAGTATCGACCGTTTCCTGCCCTATCTGCAAAACCTGCGATGGCTGAATATTTCAGCGGCGACCTTCAGCATGGGGTCGATGTCGATGGAATCGCTGATTTCCCGCAGCGGCGAGATCATTTCCGTGCTCGGTGCCAACGTCACCCCCGCCGTGGTTCAGGGCATGATCTTCCTCGCCGCGCTGTTGATGTTTCTCTACAGCCGCCTGCGGCTGCGCAAGGCGATCATCATGGCGTTTCCGGCCCGGCACCAGCGGCTGAGGGCCATTCGCATCATCGCCTCGGTGGAAGAGGTGCTCGGCACCTATTTCGCCACGGCAGCGCTGATCTATGCGGGGCTGGGTGTGACGATGGTGGCGATCGCCTATTTCGGCGGGCTGGCCATGCCGCTTCTGTGGGGGCTGTTCGCCTTCCTCTCCAGCTTCGTGCCGTTTCTCGGCATCACCGCCATGACGGTGTCGCTGACTGTGGCAGGCATCATCACGCACGACAACATGGTGCTGGCGCTGCTGCCGGCGGCGATCTTCTTCACCATTCACCTGTTGATGGAAAACCTTGCCTTTCCGGCGGTGGTTGGCCGCAACATGGAGATCAACCCGTTCCTCGTCTTCGTGATGATCATCTTCTGGACGTGGATGTGGGGGGCGGCGGGCGCCATGCTGGCACTGCCGCTGTCGCTGATCGCCATGACGGTAACGCGAGAACTGTTTCCCTCACGCCGCATCGTGCCAAACCTGCCGGCCTGAAGGCCGCTCAGGAGGCGAGCGGAATGCGCAGCCTGTCGGCCATGCGCCGTTCGTGCTCGATCAGCCATTTCTTGCGCCACAGCCCGCCGCCATAACCGGTCAGGCTTCCGTCTGCGCCCAGCACCCGGTGACAGGGCACGACGATGGCGATCTGGTTGGCGCCATTGGCGCGGGCAACGGCACGCACGGCGGATGGCCTTTCCATCGACGTCGCTAGCGAGGAATAGCTGACGATCTCTCCCGCCGGTATTTCCCGCAATGCGCGCCAGACATCGCGCTCGAACGGCGTGCCGTGTCCGGCAAGCCGGGTTTTGAAATCAGCCGAGCGCCCGGCGAAATAGGCGGCAAGTTCCGCCGCGATCTCGCCGGTGACGGCGGTCCTGCCCAGCACCATATCCGCACCGGTGCGGGCTTTCAGCCGCTTCAATTCGGCTGGAAGCGCTGGCCGGTCGGCGAATTCCAGCAGATGCAGGGCGTGATCGTCGGCAACGGCGAGCATCGGGCCGATCGGCGTGTCGATCCAGTCGCCCCTCAGGAACCCCTTGCCTTTCATGGCGGCGGGCGACGTGCCGAAAAACTGGTTGATGGCCGAGCGGAAACCGCTGCCGGATTCATATCCGGCATCGATCTGCGCGCCGATCACCGCTTCGCCCGAGGCGAGGCTTGTCGCCGCATCCCCCAGCCGCCGCAATCTTGCGATTTCGAGAAAACTCATGCCGAACCGGCGCTTGAAGGTGCGGCGCACTGTGGAGGGGTCATGGCCCATCGCCACCACATCCTCCTCGCACCAGCGCCGCGCCGGCTGGTTTTCCAGCGCCGTCAGAAGGCTGGTGACGGTTTCATCGGCGCTGCCATAGGACAGCATCGGCTTGCAGCGCTTGCAGGGCCGGAAGCCCGCCTCCAGACATTCGGCAATGGTCTCGCGAAACCGGCAATTTTCAATCTTCGGCTTTCGCGCCGTACAGGTGAAACGACAGAAAATCTTCGTCGACGTCACACACACATAGGCCACGCCTTCATAAGCGGGGTCCTTGTTCACAAGGGCGGAGTACAGGGTTTCGGTATCGGGGCGTTTGAACAGCATGGGAGGATGCTAGCGCAAATCTGCGCGGTGTGCCGCCGAAAAACGGGCGTGGATGTGGGCGTAATATTCAGAGAAGTATAATCAAGCTGATGACGATCTTTCCTCCGTCATGCCGGACCTGATCCGGCATCCAGCCACGGCGCGTCTGCGCCGTGAAAGGAGTCTCCTGCGATCAAAGACTTGATCGCGCTAGACCCCGGATCAGGGCCGTGGTGACGGGAGGAGTGCGTTTGTCGAAGCTCCGTTCAATTCCCCGGTGGCGTAAACGACGGGTCGTCCAGCCTGGTGAACACCACGCCGCGTGCCTTCAGCGCCAGAAGGCCCTTCACCACGCCTTCACCGGCTGCGTGGGTGGGCTGGTTGATGTGGGAGATGATGACGTCGCCGTCCTTGGCGGAGGCGATGTGTTTTGCCGTAGCGGCGGCACCCAGAAGCGAGCCGCCATCGCCGTTGACGGAATAACCCGCCACCCGCATGCCGAGCCTGTTGATGATGGCCATGGACGAGGTGGTGTATTTTGCCGTCGCGCCGCGAAACCACTGCGGTTGAAGGCCGGTCATCGCGACGATCGCCTGCCTGCCGCCCTCGACCTCCTGCTCGACTGCCGCTTCCGAACCGGCAGCGGCGATGCCGTAGATGGAAACGGGCTTGTCCACCGCCGGCACATGGTTTTCGCCGTGGTTTTCGATCTCGAACAGATCGGGATGCGCCATCAGCACCGCCAGTGCTTCGCTGTTGTGCTTCAGCCAGCGGGCGGTGACGAAGATGGTTGCCGGGATCTTTTCCTGCACCAGCGTATCGAGAATGCGGTGGTCGGTCTTGCCCATGCAGGCATCCAGCGTCATCGCCACCCGCACCTTGCCGTCATGCCTCGGCGTCATTTTGAGCATCGGCTCGACAAGGCCCGTCCCCGCGAAGGCGGCGGTCGAGAGCGACAGGAAGAGAGCGGCTAAGGGCAGGCTACGCAGCATGTTTCAGTTTCCGAAGGGTAAGATGTGGCAATCCGCCTGCAAAACGCCCGAATTATGGCGCGGCGTCGACGGTGGACAAGGCGCCGAGCACCTCCTCCACCCGCTGGCGCTCCGCGCTGGTGAGCGACAGGATCGGCCGGGGCGGCTCGCACGCCGTGACCGACAGAGCGTTGGCGGCGGCGTAGACCACGCGGATACTGCCGAATTCCTTAAACAGCGCCCAGAGCGGCTGGAAGGCCGCATCGAGCCTGCGCGTCTCCTCCACATTCCCGGCCTGGGCGGCGCGCATCAACTGCAATGCCGGAACCGGCAGCAGGCCAGCCACGACGCTGTACCAGGCATCGCCGCCAGCAAGCGTGGCTTCCGCACATCCCCAGTCGCCGCTGTAACCGATGGCGAAATCGTCTGTCAGTTTCGGCCGCAGCCGCGCAAGCTCGCCCGCATAGTCGGAATCGGCCGGCAGCGGCATCTTGATGGCGCGGATATTCGGGATATAGGCGAGCCTGACCAGAAGCTCGTCGCTGAAGGAGAACCGTGTCGTCGTCGGGTTGTTATAGATGGCGAGCGGCAGGCCGGTTGCGCCGGCAACGGCGGCAAAGTGGTGATAGGCCTCTTCCTGCGTCAACGGCGTATAGGAAACCGGCGCCAGAAGCAGCGCATCGGCACCGGCGGCTTCGGCGTCTCTCGCCAGCGCCACGGCCTCATCGGTGCGCAACGCGCCGACACCTGCCATCAGCGTGCGCCGGCCCTTCAGCACGGCATGGGCCGCCTCGATCGCCCGGCGCCTCTCGGCACGCGACAGATACATGTAGCTGCCGGTGCTGCCGAGAATGCCGATGGAATCGACCTCTGCCGCATCCAGCCGCTCGACGAGAGCAGAAAAGGCTTGCGTATCCACCTGCCCGGCCTCGTCAGCCGGCGTGATTGGAAAAGCCGAAAGTCCCTTGAATTGTTTCGCCATGCCCGTCTCCCTCATTTCGATCGAAAGACAGGGTTACAGAGCCGTTGGCGGGGCAGCAACAAAAGCCGGGGTCAAACCGGCGGTTGCGGGCGCAAAATTCCACGATCAGTCATAAAGATACAACTTCTTCCACTGCTCTTCGGGGATCTTGTCGCCGACGCGATATTCGAAGGACTGGATGCTGAGGCTGTCGCTTTTCAGCTGGCACTTGTATTTGAGCTTGTACCATTCGCCAGCACTTCTGAAGACAGCACCCGCCGCCTTGATGGAATTCTTGCCAACCTCGGGATCGCCGAACGTATAGGCGATGACCTTGTCCGGCCGCATCCCCTTCTGCTCCGTCGCTATTCTGTCCATCGCCTCGATATCGCAACGCTGCTCCAGGCGCTCCTCGGGGGCGAGCACGTTCAGCTGGCGCATGACGTTGGCGTCGATGGCGAAAGCGGGTGTGAAGGCCTGCAAGGCAAGGAAAAAGGCAGAAAGGGCAGCGGGAAGGAACTTTCGCATGGGATCCTGTCAGTTTTCATTTTTTTATCGATGGACGTCAGGCCGGTGGCAAGCGCATGTCATCGCCGATTTGCCGGATATTGCCAAAATGTGATCGAAAACTGACGAAATTGTGCCCAAGCCTCATTTCCCCTGTTGAGATTTGAAACTTGATCGGCCGGGAGGGGCACTCTACATCTTGTTGCCGCCCAAGAATTTTTCATATGAAAGCGAGTTTCCCTTGCCGATTTTCAAGAACCTGCCCGTTGCTCCGACCGCCGAAAAACGGCCCGTCCAGGATACGCATCACGGCATCACCCGCACCGACGACTACGCATGGTTCCGGGCCGATAACTGGCAGGCCATGTTCAAGGACCCTTCCCTGCTCGACCCGGCCATCCGCGCCCATCTGGAGGCGGAGAACGCCTATATGGAAGCGGCGATGGGCGACACCAAGGCGCTTCAGGAAAAGCTTTTCGAGGAGATGAAAGGCCGCATCAAGCAGGACGATTCCTCGGTGCCGGTCAATGACGGACCTTATGCTTACGGGACATTGTTCGTGACCGGCGGCGAACAGCCGCATTATTTCCGCACCCCGCGTGATGGCGGCGACAAGCACGTGCTGCTCGATGGCGACAGGCAAGCCGAAGGCAAGGACTATTTCCGTCTTGCCGGCCTCGACCAGTCCTCCGATCACAGTCACGGCATCTGGGGCTATGACGACAAGGGCTCGGAATATTTCACGCTGCGCATCCGCAATCTCGAAACTGGCGAAGACCTTGCCGATGTCGTGGAAAATACCGGCGGCGGCGGTGCCTGGGCGCCTGACGGCAAGAGCTTCTTCTACACATTGCAGGACGAGAACCACCGCCCCTCGAAGGTCTTCCACCATGTCATCGGCCAGCCGCAATCGGCCGACCGTCTGGTCTATGAGGAAAAGGACCCCGGCTTCTTCATGGGCGTCGGCGCTTCGGTTCTCGATGACTTCATCTTCATCGACATTCACGACCATGAAACCAGCGAATACCGCATTCTGTCCACCAGCGACCTGATGGCCGAACCTGTCGTGGTGGCGGAGCGGCGAAGAGGGCATCGAATATTCGATGTGCGAAGGCGGCGATGTCTTCTACATCCTCACCAATGACGGCGATGCCAAGGATTTCCGCATCATGGAAGCGCCGGTGACCGCGCCGGGCAAGGAAAACTGGAAAGAGGTCGTGCCGCATGAGCCGGGCCGTCTCATTCTGTCCGTCGATGCCTATGCCCGCCATCTGATCTGGCTGGAGCGGCGCGACGGCTTGCCACGCATCGTCATCCGCGACCGCATGAGCGGCGAGGAACATTCCATCGCCTTTGCCGAAGAAGCCTATTCGCTCGGTCTGCACGGCGCTGCCGAATACGACACCGACGTCATCCGCTTCTCCTATTCGTCGATGACGACGCCGAGCCAGCTGTTCGACTACAATATGGTGACGCGGGACCGCACGCTTCTGAAAACGCAGGAAGTACCGTCAGGCCACAATCCCGACGACTACATCACCCGCCGCATCATGGCGCCTGCCCATGACGGTGAGCTGGTGCCGGTCTCCCTGCTTTACCGCAAGGACGTGGTGCTCGACGGTTCCGCCCCCTGCCTGCTCTACGGCTACGGCGCTTACGGCATCACCATTCCCGCCTCCTTTTCCACCACCACGCTGTCCCTGGCAGACCGTGGTTTCATCTATGCCATTGCCCACATCCGCGGCGGCAAGGACAAGGGTTTCGAATGGTACGAAACCGGCAAGATGGAAAACAAGCAGAACACATTCAAGGACTTCATCGCCGCCGCCGATCATCTGGTTCAGGAAGGCTTCACCGCTTATGACCGCATCATCGCGGAAGGCGGCTCGGCCGGCGGCATGCTGATGGGCGCTGTCGCCAATATGGCGCCGGAGAAATTCGCCGGCATCATCGCCGCCGTTCCCTTCGTGGACGTGCTGACGACCATGCTTGACGACACCCTGCCGCTGACGCCGCCGGAATGGCCGGAATGGGGCAATCCGCTGGAATCGGAAGAAGAATATGGCTGGATTGCCGCCTACAGCCCCTATGACAATGTCGGCGAAAAACCCTATCCGCCGCTGCTTGCGCTTTCCGGCCTCACCGATCCGCGCGTGACCTATTGGGAACCGACCAAATGGGTGGCGAAGCTGCGCGAGAAGACGACGGGGGAAGCCCCGATCCTGCTCAAGACCAACATGGCGGCGGGCCATGGCGGCAAGTCGGGCCGTTTCCAGCGGCTGGAAGAAATCGCCTTCGAATATGCCTTCGCCCTGAAGGTCGCGGGCAAGGACGCCGTGTGACACGCTGATTGCACAAACGGGCGGCGATCCAATCGCCGCCCGATCTTATTTTGGACGAAAATACCTATAAAAATCTCGTTTCTGAATATTTTTTCCACAAATTATCAGCCGCACCTTTTATTTAAAGACGACTTTCTTTACCGATGAATTTTTATTTCCTGTTACTGCAACTCGGAATATATCTGCGACAAAGACAAATAAAGCTCATGTATTACGGGACCGGGAAAAATGTTCCGGAAATCCAACGCATGGCTGCGTTGCGCCATTTCGCATTGCAATATCACTTTTTGGCCGTATTATCCGGGCCGTTGACATATTCATGCGCCTTTTCGCCGCCCTTCTCGCGGCAATCCTGCAACACGTCTTGCGGATAGTCTTACTCGCCGGATTTTTTCGGCTTTCCACGCGCCATGTCAGTTCGCCCTTGGCAATCCGGGCTTTGCAGTGCTCCCGCTTTGCCAAATGAAAACACTGCATCAGACTTGGAGGTCTCCGATGAAGAAACTCCTGGCCTCGACCATTCTCGTAACGGGCTTTACCATCGCTGCCGGTGCAGCAAATTCCGCCAATGCCGCCGACACATGCGGCAGCATCACCATCGCCGAAATGAACTGGGCATCCGCCGGTGTCGCCGCTTACGTCGACAAGTTCATCATGGAAAACGGCTATGATTGCACGGTGAACGTCATCAGCGGCGACACAACGCCCACATTCACCTCGATGAACGAAAAGGGCCAGCCTGATATGGCGCCCGAAATGTGGGTGAACACCCTTGGCTCGCCCTATGAAGAGGCCGTCAAGAAGGGCAACCTGATCCAGGAAAGCAAGATCCTGAGCGAAGGCGGCGTGGAAGGCTGGTGGATTCCCAAATATCTCGCCGACGAACACCCTGATATCAAGACCGTTGAGGATGCACTCAAGCATCCCGAGCTGTTCCCGGCGCCGGAAGACGCCAGCAAGGGCGCCGTGTTTGGCTGCCCGCCGGGCTGGGGCTGCCAGCCGACGACCGCCAACCTGTTCAAGGCGCGCAAGGCCGACGAAAAGGGCTTCGCCCTGATCGACACCGGCTCCGCCGCAGGCCTCGATGGCTCGATCTCCAATGCCTACGAGAAAAAGCAGGGCTGGCTCGGCTATTACTGGTCCCCGACCGCCATTCTCGGCAAATACGAGATGGTGAAGCTGGACGACGGCGTCGAACTCGACCGCGAAGCTTACGACACTTGCATCGTCAAGCCGGATTGCGCCGATCCGAAGCCGAACGCCTATCCGGTGGCGGAGGTCTTCACTGTTGTCACCAAGGACTTCGCCGAAAAGGCCGGTCCGTCCATCGACTATATCCGCAAGCGGCAGTGGGACAACGCCACGGTTGCCGAGGTTCTGGCCTGGATGGATGACAACCAGGGCACCAACGAGGACGGCGCAGAATATTTCCTCGAGAACCATGAGGATATCTGGACGAAGTGGGTTTCGCCCGAGGTGGCGGAGAAGATCAAGGCTTCGATGTGATCGATCGGGGGCGTCGGCGCCAGCGTCGATACCCCCTCTGCCCTGCCGGGCATCTCCCCCTCAAGGGGGAGATCGAATCGCTGCGGGATATCGCCCATCACAAACGGTGCGGATTGTGGAGACAGTGCGCCCTGCCGATCTCCCCCCTTGAGGGGGAGATGTCCGGCAGGACAGAGGGGGGTAACCCTGGACTCCGTTGCCCGCCGCACCACCATCTAAACCAAAGGGAAAACAACAATAATGGCCCTCTGTAACTATCTGCCGGATATGCTGTGCAAGTTTCCGGCCATCGACAACGGCACGATGCGTGTGGCACGCAAGACCATCGATGACGGTTTTCGCGATATCGTGCGCAATTACGGCGATGCGATCGATGTGATCGTGCATCCGCTGCAGCTCTTTCTCAATTCCTCGGAGCGGCTGTTCATCCAGACGCCGTGGATCGTCACCATGCTGGTCATTCTGGCGATCGTGCATCTGGCCGGGCGCAGCTTCAAGATCACCGGTGGCACCGCGATCTCCCTGCTCATGATCGGCGCCGTCGGCCTGTGGCGCGACGCCATGACGACGCTTTCCATCGTCGCCATTGCCACGCTGATCGCCATCGTCATCGGCCTGCCGCTCGGCATTTTGATGGGACGCTCCGAACGGTTGCAGCGTATCATCAATCCCGTGCTCGACGTGATGCAGACCCTGCCAAGCTTCGTTTATCTCATCCCCGTGGTGGTGATTTTCGGCATCGGCAAGGTTCCGGGCCTGATCGCAGTGGTGATCTACGCCATTCCGCCGGTCATTCGCCTGACCAGCCTCGGCATCCGCCTCGTTGACCGGGAAGTGCTGGAAGCCGCAGACGCCTTCGGCTCCTCCAACGGCCAGAAGCTGTTCAACGTGCAGCTGCCGCTGGCGCTGCCCACCATCATGACCGGCATCAACCAGACCATCATGATGTCGCTCGCCATGGTCGTCGTCGCCTCCATGGTCGGTGTCGGCGGTCTCGGCAAGAATGTGCTGCAAGCCATCAACAACCAGTTTTTCACGGTGGGCTTCCTGAACGGTTTCGCTCTGGTCGCCATCGCCATCATGTTCGACCGGGCAAGCCAGGCATTCGGCAAGCGCCTGCAGAAATACCGCGAGGTCTCCCATGGCTAAAAGCATCGAAATCAAAAACCTCTACAAGATCTTCGGCAAGCATCCCGAGAAATACCTGAAGGCGGTGCGCGCAGGCATGGACAAGGTCGAGCTGAACGACAAGCACAACCACGTTCTCGGCCTCAACAACATCAACATCACCATGCCGGGCGGCAAGATCACCGTCGTCATGGGGCTGTCCGGCTCCGGCAAGTCGACGCTGATCCGCCACATCAACCGGCTGATCGACCCGACGGCGGGTGAGGTTCTCTATGACGGCGAGGATATTTGCGGCATGAGCGCTTCGGCGCTGCGGAAATTCCGCCGCCACAAGACGGCGATGGTGTTCCAGAAATTCGGCCTGCTGCCGCATCGCACTGTTCTTGAAAACAGCGTCTACGGCCTCGATATCCAGGGCATGCCGCGCAAGGAGAGCGAGGAGAAAGGCCGTTACTGGCTCAATCGTGTCGGCCTTGACGGCTACGAGGATTATTACCCCAACCAGCTGTCCGGCGGCATGCAGCAGCGTGTCGGCCTTGCCCGCGCACTTGCCAACGATGCCGATATTCTCCTGATGGACGAGGCCTATTCGGCGCTCGATCCGCTGATCCGCGTCGACATGCAGACGATGCTGCTCGATCTTCAGCAGGAGCTGAAAAAGACCGTGGTGTTCATCACCCACGATCTGGATGAGGCCTTGCGGCTGGGCGACCACATTGCCATCTTGAAAGACGGCGAAGTGGTGCAGCAGGGCGACGGCCAGAGCATCATCCTCTCCCCGGCGGATGGTTACGTCTCCGACTTCGTGCGCGACGTCAACCGCAGCCGTGTGTTACAGGCCACAACGGTGATGGAACCGCTGGACAGCAAGCCGCAGGGCATGTCCGTGCCAGAAAGTGCGACGCTGGAAACCATTGCCCGCGACATGTCCGAGGCCAACGAAACACAGGCCCATGTGGTGGACGAGGACGGCAAGCCGGTCGGCAGCATCGGCCTCGACACGCTGGTGGCGGCCATGGTGACACCGGCAGCGCAGGAGGCGGAAGCCACGCCCGAGGAGCCGGTGGAACCGCAGGAAATCCGGGAACCCGTTGTGCCGGTGGTGAAAGAGAGCGCGTAGTCCGGCAGAAAGCGGATTTTGGCTTTCTTTCAGAGGACCGGGATAGCCGCTGCGCAAAAGACACCGGAGCTGGCTGGCGACATCCAAACACTCTCCGTCATACCGGCCTCGAGCCGGTATCCAGCCAGCCCAAGTCCTTGGGCTGAAAAGACACTTCCCGCCGCGCCGACGCGCGTCGGCTGGATTCCGGCTCAAGGCCGGAATGACGGGGGTGGGGTGTTTGCAACACAGGAATTTCAGCCGGACAGCCGCGCCGCAATCGCGAGCATGACGGAGAGCGCGGGCAAGGCTTCCAACGCACCCCTAATTACGATTAGGAAAAAAACGAAGCACTACTTCACCGGCTGTCAAGCCGGGAACGTCGTTGCAATGCAGCAAGCGCAAGCTTCACGCAAGCCGCCGCCGTTAACCATTTGTTAACTTTTGAACGCGGAATCACTGGCATGCAGATCGAAAGCAATATTGGCGGATATAATTATCAGGCGCGTGTCCGCGACATCGAAAAACCCGGCAGCGCGCAAAACGCGCCCGAGGAACAGGCCGTGAAACGCGGCCCCGGCACCCCGACCGTTTCCAGCACCGTTCTTTCCCGCTCGCTGGCCAATGTACTGTGGGCAGTGGGCAATGGCAGCGCACCTGCCCACACCCCGGTGGCGACATCCGCCGAGGACAAGGCGGAAGCGCAGGCCGAATGGGTGCGCAGCGCCTATTCCGAATACGAATAGGCTTTGGCACGAAGCCTTTCCCGCACCCTCTGTCATCCTCGGATCAAGTCCTAGGATGACGCGGAGGGGATTCAAGCGCCTCCATCACTCAACTGAAATAGTCGATTCCGATCAGGCCCTTGCCGGGCTGACCTCCACCGTTACATGTGAGAGTTCATGTATGGCTGCAAGCTTCTGCTTGTAGAAGGCCGGCGCCTTCGGCGCGCGCGAATGGATGGCGACGATGGCGGCGTGATGCCCCGGCCCGACCTGCCAGACATGCAGATCGGTGATACGATCCTCTTCCGTCTCCACGCTTTCACGGATTTCCTGCGGCAAGTCCTCGGTCTGCGGCAACGCATCGAGCAGCGTCGTCGCCGTGGAGCGCACCAGCCCCCACGACCAGCGCGCGATGACCAGACCGCCGACGATCCCCATCAACGGATCGAGGAAGGACCAGCCGTTCCACTTGCCGAGCAGCAGTGCGACAATGGCGAGAACCGAGGTCAGCGCATCGGCCAGCACATGCAGATAGGCCGCGCGCAGATTATTGTCCCTGCCGCCCTTGGCAGCGGGTTCGCCATGATGCGCATGCGAGCCGTGATCGTGATGGGCATGCGACCCGTGTGCGTGACCATGGCCGTGTCCATGGCCATGCCCGTGATCATGATGGTGGTCGTCCTTCAACAGCAGGGCGCTGACGAGATTGACGGCAAGACCGATGACGGCGACGATGATCGCCTGATTGAAATCGATCTCGACCGGATTGAAAAGACGCATCGCGCTTTCGACCGCGATAAGCAGCGCCACCACCGCCAGCACGATGGCGCTGGCAAAACCGGCGAGATCGCCGAACTTGCCGGTGCCGAAGGTGAAGCGCGGATTGCGCGCCTCGCGCCGGGCATAGAGATAGGCCAGCGCCGAGATCAGCATCGCGCCCGCATGGGTGGACATGTGCCAGCCATCCGCCGTCAGCGCCATGGAGCCGAACCAATGGCCGGCGACGATCTCTGCCACCATCATGACTGTCGTCAGCGCAATCACCATCCACACGCGCTTTTCGTTGCGCTCATGGTTCTGGCCGAGGAAAACATGGTCGTGGCCGGACGTTGCGGGAAATTCGGATGTCGTCGTCATGTCGCTGATCCTGTTCAATCTTGGATTATTCTGTTTCACGCATGCCTCTTCCCAAAACCGCGCACGCTTTCGGGAGAGATGTCAGCGGATGTAGGTCTTCAGCACCTGGGCCAGTTCTTCGGCCGCCCGCGCCCGCTCCTCTTCATTTTCGGCGTGCACGACATGCTCATGCAGATGCTCCTGCATCACCTCCCCCGTCAGGCCGGAAAGCGCACCGCGCACCGAGGCCAGCAATTGCAACACCTCGCCGCAGGGCTTGGCATCGTCCAAGGCACGCTCGACAGCCTCCATCTGCCCTTTCAGGCGACGGATGCGGGCGAGAAGCTTCTCCTTGTTGCGGATCGTATGGGACATTGGCACCTCATATACTATAGGGGGGTATACTATATTGCGATGATTTTTCGTTCAAGCCCGGCGCGACGCAATCTTCGCGAATGTTTCGAGCCTTAAAAAATACCCCGTGAAACTTAGGGGACTCAGTCATGACGACTATTGCAGCAACAACCAGCAGCCATTACGCAAATCCGGTGCGGACCCTTGAAGCAACCAAGGCCAGGGAAACCAATTCCACCACCGAAGCCCTGCTGGAGCTGACCCGCGCGGCCCACCGCGCCATCTCCAGTGCCGAAGGCGTTGCCACGGCCGTGGCCCCTGCCGCCGCCAGCGTTTCCGCAGGCCTTGCCGCCGCACTCTGGAACCTCGACAGCGGCGCACCGGCCAGAACCGAACCGGCTGTAGAGATTGCCGCTTCCGCCCAGCCCGACGCCGCCTCCAGCCTCGAAACCGAAGTCCTCAAGGCCCTGGCGCAGGCGCTCGGCGTGGATGCAGCCGCCTGACAGCCATTGAACGGCAGGCTGAAAAGCTATATCTCTAGAGACTAGAGCATCGGGTTCGTTTTTGTCGCGGCGGCTCTTGAAGATATGGAGAAAGCCATGCTGTCCATCGGTGAATTGTCCAAACGGACCGGCGTCAAGGTTCCGACGATCCGCTATTACGAGCAGATGGGTCTCATCCGCGAGGCGGACCGCTCGGAAGGCAACCAGCGCCGTTACGAAAAAACCGATCTCGAAAGGCTGGCCTTCATCCGCCATGCCCGCGATATCGGGCTGAATATCGACGCCATCCGCGAATTGATCGCGCTCAGCCAGCACCGGCAAATGCCGTGCGAGGGTGCGGACCGCATCGCCGCCGAACACCTCGCCCATGTGCGCGAGAAAATCAGCAGCCTCAAGAAACTGGAACACGAACTGGAGCGCATCGTCTCCCATTGCCACGGCCATTCGATCGAGGATTGTTACGTCATCCGCGCGCTGTCCGACCATGGCATGTGCGAAGGCGAGCATTGACACGTCGGCAAGACTGCGGCCGTGACATCCGGCTGTCATCCGGGCGATATATGCGCGTGCCATCGCTTCAAAGAGATGCCGGATGACAGAGAACTTTTCCGAAGCTGCCCCCTTCGACACTATTTTCATTGACGTCTCCGAAGGACACAGGCTGCATGTGACGATTGCGGGCAATCCGGCGGGACAGGCGGCGATCCTGCTTCACGGCGGTCCCGGTTCCGGAATATCGGCGACCGCGCGGCGCCATTTCGATCCAGAACGTTACCGCATCATCCAGTTCGACCAGCGTGGATGCGGGAAAAGCACGCCGAATGCCGCCATCAGCCTCGAGCATAACACCACGCACCATCTGATCGACGACATAGAGGCCATTCGTGTCGCGCTTGGCGTGGTTGACTGGCTGGTTTTCGGCACGTCCTGGGGTTCAACACTTGCGCTTGCCTATGCCCAGCGCCACCCCCGCCATGTACGCGCCATGGTGCTGGCGGGCGTCACGACGACGCGGCAGAAGGAGATTGACTGGCTGTACAAGGGGATGGCGATGTTCTTGCCGCAGCAGTGGCAGCGTTTTATAACAACGATCCCCGAGCACATGCCGAAGAACGATCCGGTGGCCGCCTATTACCGGCTTTTGACCGATCCAGATCCCGCCGTCCGTGCAAGGGCGGCGTATGAATGGCATGTGTGGGAGGCAGGTTCCATCACCGCACAGACCACATCGGCCTTTCCCGAAAGATGGCGTGAAGAGGACTACAGGCTCACACGGGCGCTTCTTTGCACACACTATTTCCACCATGCGGCCTGGCTGGACGACGGAGTCCTCATTCGCAACGCCGGAATGCTGGCGGGCATTCCCGGCATTCTCATTCAGGGCATGCGTGACCTTCAGGGACCGCCGGTCACCGCCTACGAGCTTGCCGCCGCATGGCCGGGAAGCGAGTTGATTGCGATTGACGGAGCGGGACATTCCACGAGTGATGCGGGGATGGAAGAGGCCATCGTTGCGGCGATTGGGCGATTTGCAAATCGAGCCGCTTGACAGATTTCAGATTCGAGCGCATTGCATTGGCATGATCAACGAACGCGCACCGATCTCCTGCTCGTATTTTTGGGCCTACCTGTAAAGGGCGGCTCGACAGATCATTTTGTCAACAAGCCGCCGTCAGGCGGCTTTGTTGTTTTTCAAGCGTCCTGACGGCACCGATAAAACCGAAGGACCGAAAAATGACCGAAGATAGCTCCCTGACACTGGAAAGACCGCCCGTCGTCATCATTCGCGGCGCGCGCAAGACCGATTTGCCTGAGCTCAACGAGATGATCACCCTGCTTGCCGCCTATCACGGCGATGCGGCGGCAATTACGCCGGCGAAACTGGAACGCGACCTGTTCGGCCCGCTTCCCTGGGTGCATGGGCTGGTGGCGGAAGCAGACGGCGAATTGATCGGTTACGCGCTGATGCTGCCGCTCTACAGGGCGCAGGAAGGCCGCCGTGGGCTTGAGCTGCACCATCTTTACGTGCGAGACGGCCATCGCGGCCATGGCACCGGCCAGCACCTGGTTTCCCGCGCCCGCGATATCGCCCGGCGTCTCGGCTGCGACTATCTTTCCGTCAGCGCCACGACCGGCAATGTCGCCGCGCATCGTTTCTACGAAAGCATGGATTTCGCGCCCCGGCCGGTCACCGGCATGCGCTACATGCAGTCTATCGCCTGATTGAAAGCTTCGGAGACGGACATGACACGGATTGCCATTGCACTCGCGCAGGATTTTGCGGACTGGGAACCGGCGCTGCTTGCGGCCGCGGCGCGCGGCTATCTCGGCGTCGAGATCGTTTACGCGACCCCGGACGGGCGGCCCGTGATGTCGATGGGCGGGCTCAATGTTACGCCCGACGCCTCCTATGAGGCGCTCGACCCCGATGGCATCGATGCGCTCGTCATTCCCGGCGGCCTTAGCTGGGAAAAGGGAACGGCTGCCGATCTTGGCGGGCTGGTGCACCGGTTTCGCGACAAGAACCGGCTGGTTGCCGGCATCTGCGCGGCGGCAAGCGCGCTTGCGGGCACGGGCGTCCTCGATGACGTCGCCCATACCGGCAATTCGCTCACCTCGCACAAGGCCTATCCGGCCTATCGCGGCGAAGCGCATTATCGCGACCAGCCGAAGGCGGTCAGCGATCAAGGCATCGTCACCGCAGCCGGCAGCGCGCCGGTCAGTTTCGCTGTGGAAATTCTGAAACACCTCGGCCTCTTTGGTCCGGACGCCGAGGCGGAACTTGGAATTTTTGCGGCGGAGCACCGGTGAGGAGGAATGGGCCTGGTTTCCCTGCCTTCCCTCCGTCATACCGGCCTTGAGCCGGTATCCAGCCAGCCCAAGTCCTTGGGCTGAAAAGACTTTTCTGCCCGCACGAACCCGTCGCCTGGATTCCGGCTCAAGGCCGGAATGACGGGTGGTGGGGAATCGGCCTCGTGAAAACCATCGCGCATTACTGCCCGTCAAGCACCCGGCAGATGCGCGAGGCAGGCTCCGCGCCCTCGCCCGTCATCGCGCGGCGAATATCGCGGCTGTTCAAATGCAGGCTGCGACCGGTGGGCAAGGCAGAGCGTTTTATCTTGGCAAGGGCCGCAGCCACGAAGGCGGCCTCATTCTCGTAAAAACAGGCGAGCGCCGTTGCCCGTTCGGGGCTGGCGCCGAGGATGGCCTTGAAGGCAAGGCGGTGCACGGCGCAGAACGCGCCGTGACCGGGAACGGCAAAACGCAGCGCATCGAGTTCGTCACTCCATTCGGCTGCGTCCTGCATGGCTTCAAGCCGACTGGAAGCGTTTCAGGAAAAACGCGCTCAATGTTCCGAGCAAGGCCCAGAAAACGAAGCTGGTGACGGTGGCGGCAACGATGAACTGGCGTTCCAGCGGCAGCGGTGCCAGCGCATGTTCGCCGTCCGGCGGCAGCGGCGCGCCCACCACATGCGGGGCGACGATCAGCACCAGTGCAAGCACGATTGCCCAGGGTTCGCGCCGGAACGCGATCAGTGCAATGCCGCCTGCGGTTGCCGCAACCGTCGAAAGCCACCAGATCTGTCGCGCCTCAAGCGCTGCGGCCGGGCTGCCCGGCAGTTCCGGCGGCAGGCCGATCATCGGTGCGAGCATGACGGCGGCAAAACCGGCCACACCCCACAAAAGACCTTCGCGCCAGCCGGCACTCGTGCCACGCAGCGAGATGAGGCCGGTCAGCACCAGCGCGTAACCGATGGCGGTCAGCACATTGGCGGCCACCGTATAGGCGGTGCGCTCGAAGCCATCGGCCGGAGACCAGGCTTCCTCACTATGGTCGTGGGGGGCGACGGCAGCGCCGGTCGTGGCCGGAGCATCGTGGCTGTGCGGCGCTTCGCCGCCGGCATTTTCATAGGTTTCCGCCTTGAGGATCAGCGGCGTGGTGCCGAAAGCCTGCATGGCCGAGACGGCGACGCCGCCAACGATACCGACGAGAACGGCGGTAAAAACAATATTGCGAAAGAACGACATGCTTTTCCCCTCAATGGCAAGGGAAAGCATTGGCATGACGTGTGTCATGCGCGGCATTGTGAACGGCTTCCACATGCGAAAAGCCGACAAAACCGACGACGAACAGGCCAAGCACGATCGCCGTCAGCGATTGCGCAAAGCTGCCCGTTTTTGCTGAAACGGCAGCATTTGCCGTATTCTGGTGGATGGACATGGTGACCCCTCTTACGGCGCGACCCCGCGCCTTTAGACGCGGCAGAACGGCAAAAACGCCGTGCAGCCGCATGCGATACACTTCACCACGGGGAATACGAGACTGACACAGGGCGGCAGGTTCAAGCGCCACCACCCTGACATTCCGCTCTTCCGGACACCCCGCCGGCATGGACATTTCCGTGATGGCAGGTCTCCTGGCTTACGGGTCAAAACCTGAAACACCTTCCCGGTTTCCCCCGCCCATATCCGGCGAGGTGCTTACCAGTGGCATTTCGTTTCAGGCTCTCCGCTCACAGTTGCGGGGGCAGCCACGAATGAGGATGTCTCCCTATCGTGTTCCCTTTTCACCTTCCGGAACGCCCGGAAGGAACCATCACAGGATTGTTATCCGATGGGCGGGTGCGGGAGTCAATGGCGGGCCGGCGCGAGAATTGCGCACTCAGCGCTCTCTTTCCGTCACCCCGGACGTGATCCGGGGTCCAGCGCGATCAAGTCCTTGATCGCAGGAGGCTGCTTTCACGGCGCAGACGCGCCGTGGCTGGATGCCGGATCACGTCCGGCATAACGGCTGAGGGTTACTGGGCCGGGATGGCTTTCAGATAGGCGGCAATGGCGTTGCGGTCGTCGGCCGTCAGATGCGCCATATTCTGCTGCACCTTGACCATGGAGCCGCCGACGCTGTCGAATTCCGGGGTGAAGCCGGTTTCCAGATAATTAGCGATATCGGCCGCCGCCCAGCTTCCGACGCTTTGCGAGCCGGGGGTAATGTCGGGAATGCGGCCCTCTCCTTCCGGATTGGGGCCGCCGGCCAGCCATTTGCCTTCCAGAAAACCGCCAAGCGCATTGCGCGGCGTGTGGCATTCGCCGCAATGGCCCGGCCCTTCGACCAGATATTGGCCACGCAGCAGTTCGGCATTGGCGTTGGCAAGCTCGACGCGGGGTGGCGCGGATGTATCGAAATAGAGGAATTTCCAGCCGCCCAATGCCATGCGCATGTTGAAGGGGAACGGCAGGTCATGATCCGGCGCATCGTTCTGGCTGGCGGGCAGAACCCGCAGATAACCGAAGAGGTCGTTGATGTCCTTCTGAGTCATGCGGGCATAGGAGGCATAAGGGAAGGACGGATAGAGATGTTCGCCGTTCTTGCCGACGCCGCGCGTCATCGCATCGCCGAATTCCGCCAGCGTCCAGCTGCCGATGCCATGCTGCGGATCGGAGGAAATATTAGGCACATGGAAGGTGCCGAAGGGGCTTTTCAGCGCCTGCCCGCCCGAAAGCGTCAAAAGCGCATCGCCCTTGGCATCGGGTGCCGCATGGCAGCTTGCACAGCCGCCGGCCCAGAACAGCGTTTCGCCATTGGCAAGATCAGGTTCGCCAAGGCTCACCCAATGGCTGGGTGCCTGACGCACGGGCGCCGTGACCCAGGCGAAAATGCCGAAACCGGCAATGGCCGCCATCGCGACCCCGCTCGCGAGCTTCGTCCAAAAGGAGGACATGACCCCTCTCCCCATTATCACCTGATGCGATCAGGCGTCTTTCCGGCTGAAAAAACGCCGCCGGAAGGCGGCGTTCTTAAAAGGATTATTTCTTCAGACGGTAGGTCTGGTGGCAGGCGCCGCAATCGGCACCCAGCGTCTGCATGGCGGTGGTTACACCGGCCTGATCGGTGGGAAGGCTGGCGAGGACCTTGTCCGCATCTGCACCGAGCTTGGCGGCCTTGGACTTGAAGTCATCGAAATTTTCCCAGATCGCCGGTGCCGCAGCACTGCCGGTCTCGCTGCCGGGCGGGAACTGGTCGGGGAAAGCCTTGGCATTGGTGCTGATCGTCGTCACGGCAGCCTTGACCGCTTCGGCGTCATAAGGCTTCTGGCCCTTGGAGATGGCAGCAAGCGTGCCCATCGAGCCGCCGATCTGCTTCATCATGCCTTCACGTTTTTCGACTTCGCCGGCAGCATAGACCGCTCCGGCGCAAAGACAGCCGAAAAGCATGGCCGCCGCGATGGTTTTCAGTTTCATACACTCTCTCCTTGATTCCGGCAGATGCCGAACGCGCGATGAACGGCGCGAGGATGCCCTTTCCGCACGGCGAAAAGAAGTCACATTGCAGTGAATTTCCCCAAGAAAACAGAAGTCTAGGAGAGTGCCTCCCAAAGCGTCACCAGGGCTGCGGCAATCAGCATGAAACCGGCGGCGCGGCCGATGAAGATCGTCGCGGCAGGCGAGGAAACGAGCCATGCCCGGCTTTTATCCGCCGTCAGCGCCACCGCGCCATAGACCGTGAACTGCGTGACGGCCACCATCGCGCCCATGACCAGCCCCTGCATCCAGATCGGGCCATAGGCCGGTTTGAGGAATTGCGGATAGATCGCCATCATGAACAGATAGGCTTTCGGATTGGAAAGGCAGGTGAGCACGGCCCGCCAGAATGCCTTTCTGACCGAGGCGCTCGCCTGCGCCTCATCGCCATTGACGACAATTGCGCTGCGCATCAGGCCGATGCCGATCCACACCATGTAAGCGGCGCCGGCGATGAGAAGCGGCAGGAACAGCGAAGGCATCCACGCGGCGAGCATGCCGACGCCGGCCGCGCCGTAAAGCGAATGCACGATGCCGCCGGCGCTCATGCCGCTTGCGGCGGAAAGCCCGGTTCTCTTGCCACCGGTCAGCGCACTGGCCATGACGAACAGCATGTCCATGCCCGGCAGGATGATGATGCCGAACAGGACCAGAAAGAAAAGCCAGAGATTTTCGGCGTAACTCATGTCAGTATCTCCCAGGAAAGTTTGCGGCACATTTGGGAAAACTCATGTTTCTCAATGTGTTTTGCTGCTTATAGGAAATTCCAACTGACAGCGTTGTGTCAGTTGCGTTGGGAAACCATCGGGAAAACGGCAATGCGCAAGGCATCGAGACTGTTCGAGATCATCCAGATCCTGCGGGTGGCGCGCAGGCCGGTGACCGCGCAGAGAATTGCCGAGGCACTTGAGGTCACAGTGCGCTCGGTCTATCGCGATATCCTTGCCCTTCAGACCATGCGGGTGCCGATCGAAGGGGAACGCGGCGTCGGTTACATCCTGCGTCCCGGCTTCAACCTGCCGCCGCTGATGTTTTCCATCGAGGAGACCGAGGCAATCGTGCTGGCGCTCGCCATGGTCGCCCGCACCGGCGATACCGAATTGCGGCAGGCGGCGAAAAAGGTCAGCGACAAGATCGCCGCATCCCTGCCCGAACCCCTGTCGAAAACCCTGTCCGCCAATGCCCTGCACGCCTGGGGCAGCATCGCGCCATCACCCTCAGGCGTCGATCTTGCCATGGTCCGGCGGGCGGTGCGCGACGAGGAGAAGCTGGATATCCGCTATCGCGATGAGGCAGAGGCGCAAACGCAGCGGCGGGTCCGGCCGATTGCGGTGATCTATTATTCGGAGACGGTGAATATCGTCGCCTGGTGCGAATTGCGGCAGGCGATCCGCAATTTCCGCTCGGACCGGGTGCTAAGCTGCGAAACGGCAGGCAGTTTCTTCAAGCTGGAAGGCGAGAAGCTGCGGCAATTGTGGATGAGCGGCTGGCAGGGCAACCAGTTGGGCAGAGATATGGAGCGTGCCCGAGACTAAACTGGGGTTGGTGCAAGTGCGAGATTTCGTGGCGCTCACAGTATTCATTCCTGTGTCGGCGCGTCCCCCACAACCCTCATTCCTGTGCTTGTCACAGGAATGAGGGCGGGGCTTCACCGATCTCAACCCGCCGTTTCTTGACCATGACCGACATTGTTGAGCCGCTCTAAAGACTTTTGCTGCAAATGCTCCAGCACCCGACCCTCCTCACGCCCGAAGCCGCGAATGACGATTCGGTCGGCAAACACGTCGGCGATGGCGAAGGTGTTGCGGTCGGGCGTATCCACCATGCCCTTGAAGTTGACGAAGTGGGTGTTGCCCTGCACCCCGTAATTGCCATCGTGATTATGGCCGCTGAACCAGCCGACGACCGAAGGGTGGACATCGAGAAGATCGAGGATGCGGGGCGCGTCCCACATGTTGTGGGCGTTTTCCGGGTAGACCGGATAGTGGCAGAGAATGATGACTTTTTCGCCCGCCGCATCCGCCTTTTGCAGAACGGTGCGCAGCCATTCGAATTGTTCGTCGCTGAGCGACGCATTCCAGTCCTGCGCATTGATCGCACCCACCTCTTGCAGGCGCTTCAGCCGCTCTTGCGCCAGAGCGCGGCGCGGATCGCCGGGCGGCGGGGCAAACAGGCTGACCTCGTTACCGTCAAGCACCACGAAGCGGATCTCGCCGATGGCGAAATCGTGCCAGGGCGACACCATGCCGAGGCGGTCATGGATGGCGGACAAGTGTTCGGCGGCCACGGCAAAATCGTGATTTCCCGGCAGCATCACAAGGGGGTGACGGAGTTGCGCGTAAACGCCGAGGATGGGATCGAAATTTTCATAGCCGCGATCGATGATGTCGCCCAGCGTCACCACGAAGGCCAGTTCCTCGTTGTTAAAGGCGTCGACCGCCTCCGAGAGCTTTTTGCGGCTTTCGGCATAATAGCGGCCCATTTCCGGGCGGGGTTCTGCGTCGGCATATTGGGGATCGGCAACGATGCCGAAGGAGAAGAGCGGTGCAGTTTTTTCAGTCATGATGCGCCGCGATAAACCGGGCGGATGACAGGCTTGTGACAAGTGGAAAACCAGGGCAGGAAAAGCAGAACACCCGGCCTTCGGGCCCGGGTGTTCAATGGAGGCTAGCGTAAACCTGTCGTCGTCATGCTCGGGCCTGTCCGGAGCGTCTGCTGACGTCACGTTTGGGAGACATCCGCAAATCCCCGGAACAAGGCCGAGGATGACGTCGCGCGTGGAGAGGCTGTCCTTGATGACAGCAGCCACGCTTTTTCGCTGCTTACTTGGAAGCGGCTTCGTAACGCTCCAGGACGTAGTCCCAGTTGATGAGGTTGTCGACGAAGGCTTCGAGGTACTTCGGACGCAGGTTACGGTAGTCGATGTAGTAGGAGTGTTCCCATACGTCGACGCCGAGGATCGGTTCTGCGCCATGAACCAGCGGGTTTTCGCCGTTCGCGGTCTTGGAGATTTCAAGCTTGCCGTTCTTGACCGAAACCCATGCCCAGCCGGAGCCGAACTGCGTGGTGCCGGCAGCGATGAAATCAGCCTTGAACTTGTCGTAACCGCCGAGATCGGAGGCGAATGCCTGTTCCAGCTTGCCCGGCAGCTTGTTGCCGCCGCCGTCCTTCTTCAGCCACTTCCAGAAATGGACGTGGTTGTAATGCTGGGCAGCATTGTTGAAGAGACCGGCATTGGTGCCAAAGGACTTCTTCACGACTTCTTCGAGCGAAAGGTCGGAAAGACCGGCTTCCGCCGCCAGCTTGTTGCCGTTGTCGACATATGCCTTGTGGTGCTTGTCGTGATGGAACTCGAGCGTCTCGCGCGACATGTAAGGTGCAAGCGCGTCGTAGTCGTATGGGAGTTCAGGAAGTTCGAAGGCCATGGTTTTTACTCCTTTTTGCAGCGGGTTACCGCTCCTAGAAACCGTGTGAGCGGACCATAGGAGCGAACCTCTGTTTGGGCAACCTGTGAAATATCAAAATGTTCCGACAAAAGAGAAAAATCCTCTAAAGCCGGCCGCCACCACATTTGTTTCACAACCCTGGCGTACCGTTTTCTACCCTATCGGTTCGATTTTGATGAAATTGCAGGAAGGAAATTCCATGACCCGTTCCCTGATACGTGCCATGATCAAGCCCGCGCTGCTCGTCGCCGCCTTCTCCTCGCTGGCGCTACCCGCCGTCGCATCATCTGATGATGCGTGGAAGGAATTCGTGGCGGATGTGCAGACGGCGTGCCTTGGCGCAAGCAAAGACATGATCGAGGACGCCAAGGCCGTGGTCGATCCTGTCGGCAGCGAGAATTACGGCCTCGCCGTCCTCACCGGCAAGGCCAAGGGCGCGGATGCGACGATCAGCCATATCTGCGTTTACGACAAGAAGACCAAGGCCGTCGAACTCGGCAGCGAGCTTGCCGGCGACACGCTGAAGGTTGAAATCCCCGGCTCCACCAAGCCCTGATATATCTCAGAAACGGGGCGTAGTGTCGCCCTCGCCCAGCGCGCGCTGCATCAGCACCGTATCAAGCCATTGGCCGTGTTTCCAGCCGATGGACTTGAACGTGCCGACATGTTCGAAACCGGCGGCGCGGTGCACGCCGATGGAGGCGGCGTTGGCGCTATCGCCGATGACCGCAATCATCTGCCGGAAGCCGCGCGCGGTCGCATCCTCGATCAGCGCATCGAGCAGCTTGCGGCCGATTCCCATGCCCTTCATGGCCGGATCGATATAAACGGAATTCTCCACCGCAGCACCATAGGCCGGGCGCGGACGATAGGCGCCGGCATAGGCATATCCGGCTATCTTTCCCTCGATTTCGGCGACGAGATAGGAGTAATTGCCCTCCACCAGCAGCCGGCGGCGCTCGAGCATCGTCTCCACGTCTGGCGGATCGATCTCGAAGCTGGCGCGGCCATGCAGCACAGCATCCCGGTAGATTTCGGTAGTGGCTGGAATATCCGCCTCCTCGCAGGGGCGGATGGTGAGGCTCACAATTGTCGGAAGGGTCATTCTCGTATCCTGTCGTCATTCACGGCATTATTGTGCATTGCGGCGCAATCAAAATAAAGATTATCTGTCTTATACAAACGATAAGGTTTTCTTTGATGATGGACCTCGATCTGCGGCAGGTGCGCAGCTTCATGGATGTGGCCGATCTCGGCAGCTTTTCTGCCGCCGCCGACGAAGGCGAACTGGCCTGCTCCCGGCCATCAGCCGCATCCGGCACTGGAAAAGCAGCTTCGGCGACGCGTGATCGAGCAGACAAACGGGCGCGCGCAGCCAGCGGCACCGGCGAGGCGATTTTCTCATCCATGCAAGACGGATCGCGGAAGAAGTGGCGCATGCCATCGATACCGTCGCGCCGCATCGCAACGGGGTGACGGGACGCCTGCGCATCGGCACGGGCGCCACCGCCTGCATCTATCTGTTGCCGCCGGTGCTGGGTAAAATCCGCCAGGCGATGCCGGGTATCTCGACATCATCAAAGCTGCAGACCGGCGCAGCTACCCACGATGTACTGGGGCTCTCGAGGCCGGCACCACCATCAGACACGGCGGTAGTGGCCCACCCCGCGCCGAAGCCGGCTGCGCGAAGCATAGGCACAGCTCGGCGACTATCCCATCTCTGATAGACCGGTTGCAGTTTTTCCCGCGTTGAGCGCCGTCAATGACGCAACGATCTCCTCTCACTGCAGAGAACACTCCCAGGCTTGCGGCCGTTGCTGCTGCTTTTGAGAACGACTTTAAGTCCACGCTCGTGGACCAATGGTTTTCGGCAAGTGGCCGCACCAGCCACATGTGACGTCAGGCCATCAAAACGCCCCAGCAGAGGCTGGAAGCGCTGGCCGCGCATCGGCTGCCGCACGCTGCTGGCTCGTAGGCGCATGAAAGGCCGCTCCCCTAGGGCTTGGTCGCGTAACACGCCGCTCGAGCGGCGGCTCGCCCTTGCTCTCCGGCGCGACAAGCACATGACCGCGCCGCTTTGAAACGCTTGCCGCCATTGCCGGCTTCCAGAAACGTCGAAGCCGAGGTGAGGCTGGACGCGGGCTTCGGTCTGCTCGAAACACGATTTCTCGTCGCGCGAGGACTCAAGACCGGCGCTCCAGCGCCACGGCACGTCTGCCGTGAAGGCCTGGCGCATGCGATCAAGGACTTCCCGGTCGCACGGTCGAATCCACGTCCAGACGGAGGCCTGCAGCAGCACGGGAAAGCGCAGCACCGAACTCCATCCAGTCGCTCCCGCCTTCACCACCAGCGCGCAGCATTGCCACGCGAAGGCGACCAGGCGAGGCGCACCAGCACAGGCGGAAGAGGCGGCAGGTGCGGCCAGGGAGTGCGGCCTCTCGCGCTGTGCCGCGTCTCGCTGGCTGAACGTCTGCAATGAAAGGTGGAACACCGCCGGCGCAGGGCCTGGAGATTGGCGGCTACACCGCAAACCGCACCGGCGGCATTCATTTCTCGTATGCGTAGCGTTTCTGCTGGCCAGCTTCGATCCATGTGGTTGGCAACGTTAACCTGAGCACTCAGAAGACGGCGCGGACTGTTCCTG
>JAXHOC010000042.1:0-13207 GCA_034519725.1 Agrobacterium sp. | reverse complement strand
CCTGGGGCTGCGTTCATAGGCTTTGCCGGCCGTCTCTTCCGCCTGCCGGAGCTGGTCCATATTCATGTGGTCATAGGAGCGTGTGGCCGCAGGAATGGAGCCGGTGGACATGCGATCCGGCTTGTTGGTGCTTGCGCATCCGGAAACGGTCAAAACCAGCGCTGCGAGACATGCTCCCCGCAGCAACCCTGTCCGGCCCGTATCGCTCACAGAAAAAGCAGTCATGGCAGTGCCCCCGGCCCAAGAATTATCGATCTTGCGCCCGACATACGACAGACTCACATGACGCAACTTTCACTAAAGCAATAATCTGTTAACCCTAACAGAGCGTTAATCGCACCGATTCACGACACGAGAGCGCCCTGCGTCCGAAGGGATGCGCAAGGCCGCTCTAGCACTTTGAAACTGCGCATCGCTCCCGATTTCCGGGCCGATGCGCCAAGGAAAGCAGACCATGGCGCCCTATCAGTTCATCGAACGCCCGACACCTTTCAGCTCCAAGGCTGGCAGCACCCTGCCGGTTTTCGCCGTTACGCCAGCCCATATCGAACAGGGCGCCATCGATCCTGTTGCGCTGGACTGGGCGAAAAAGGCAGGTTTCAAGGCGGAAGCAGGCGCCATTTTGCTCGTTCCCTCTTCCGATGGTTCGCTGGGTGGCGTTCTTCTCGGTCTAGGCGGCAATCCCTCCGAAATCCCGTTCATCACCGGCAAGCTGGCCCGCGAACTGCCTGAGGGCGAGTGGCATATTGAAACAGCCCCTTTGACGGCCAATCGGCTCGCTCTCGGCTTCGGCCTCGGCAGTTACCGCTTCGACAAATACAAGACCACCAAAACCAGCGGCGCAAAACTTCTCATCCCGCAGGATGCCGAAGATGGCGAGATCAAGCGCGTTCTGGCCGGGGTCTTCCTCGCGCGCGACCTCATCAACGTTCCGGCCAACGACATGGGACCGGACGAGCTTGAGATCGCCTTCCGCAGCCTTGCCGCCCATTACAAGGCGAAGGTGGATGTCATTACCGGCGACGACCTGCTGAAGGAGAACTTCCCGCTCATCCATGCCGTCGGCCGTGCCAGCGAGAGCGCCCCACGCCTTCTGGAAATGAATTGGGGCAAGAAGGGCAATCCGCGCCTGACCCTCGTCGGCAAAGGTGTCTGCTTCGATACCGGTGGTCTCGATATCAAGCCTGCCGCCTCGATGGCGCTGATGAAGAAGGATATGGGTGGTGCGGCCAATGTTCTCGGTCTTGCACTGATGATCATGGATGCGAAACTGCCGGTCAATCTTCGCGTCCTCGTGCCCGCCGTCGAAAACTCCATTTCCTCCAACGCCTTCCGTCCCGGCGATATCTATAGGAGCCGCAAGGGGCTGACGGTACAGATCGACAATACGGATGCGGAAGGCCGCCTCGTTCTGGCCGATGCGCTGGCCTATGCCGACGAGGATGCGCCGGACCTGATGATCGACATGGCAACGCTGACGGGTGCCGCCCGCGTCGCTCTCGGACCGGATCTGCCTCCCTTCTATACCGATGACAACGATCTGGCCCATGATATAGCGGAAGCCAGTATCGATACCGACGATCCGCTGTGGCGCATGCCGCTTTACATGGGATACGACAAGGATATCCGCTCCCGCGCAGCCGATATCACCAACGCGCCCTCAGGCGGCATGGCAGGATCGATCACCGCTGCATTGTTCCTCAAGCGTTTCGTCACCAACACGAAAAAATGGGCGCATTTCGATATTTACGGCTGGTCATTGAGCGAGAGGCACCACTCGTCTATCGGCGGCGAAGCCCAGGGCATCCGCGCGCTCTTCCATTACATCGCGCACCACTTCGCAAAGTGAAAACGCGGCAAGGCGGGTGAGAGAGCTTCTGGAGCATTTCCAGTAGCGGTTTTACGTCCGGAAAATCCGTAAAAACAAAGAATTGGAGCACGTCAAACGTTACAGTTTAAACAGGACGTGCTCTAACCGGACTGCTGCGGGGCGTTCTCCTGACAGGAAACGCTCCGCTGTCCTTCACACCAGAACCTTCTGGTCCTTGAGGTCTTCCTCACCAAAGAACTTCAGATAACGCTCCACTTCGGATCGTTCGCCCGTCGCTTTTTGTGGGTTGTCAGAGAGTTTCACCGCTGGCCGGCCATTGGCATCGCTGACCTTGCAGACGATGGAGATCGGCTTCAAGCTGGCGATGGTCTTCGGCGCGCAACCGGCAAAATCATTGGTCAGATTGGTGCCCCAGCCGAAACTCATGCGCACCCGGCCTTCGAAATGCCTGTAGGTATCGATGATGGCATCGACATCCAGACCATCGGAGAAGATCAGCATCTTCTTGCGCGGGTCGCGGCCCATCTTCTCCCACCACTCGATGATCTTTCCCCCGCCTTCAATCGGCGGCGCGCTATCGGGACGGAAGCCGGTCCAGTCCGCCACCCATTCCGGCGCATTGCGCAGAAAAGCCGCCGTGCCGAAAGCGTCCGGCAGCACAATCAAGAGGTTGCCGCCGTAAAGCCGGTTCCAGTCCTTCAGAACCTGATAGGGTGCTGCGGCCAGTTCCTCATTCGTCTGGGCAAGCGCTGCAACCACCATCGGCAGTTCATGTGCGTTGGTGCCGACGGCTTCGAGATCGGAATCCATGGCGAGAAGGACATTGCTCGTGCCGGTAAAGGCAGGGCCGATGCCTTCCTTCAGCGCCTCGACGCACCAGCGCTGCCACAGGAAGCTGTGGCGGCGGCGGGTGCCGAAATCGGAAATACGCAGGCCCGGCAGCTCCTGCAGCCGCTCGACCTTTTCCCACATCTTGGCCTTGGCGCGGGCATAGAGCACATCCAGCGTGAAATAACCGAGCGAGCGCATGGCGCTGCGCGAGCGCAGCTCATTGATGATCGCGAGGGCTGGAATTTCCCAGAGCGTCGTTTCCATCCAGCGACCATGGAAATGTCAGCTCATATTGGCCGTCCTGCGCTTGAACAGCTCGTATTCCGGCAAGCTGGAAGCTCGGAAAGCCAGGCGAGGAACTCCGGCTCGAAGATCTGCGCGCGGCCATAGAAGGTGTTACCGGCAAGCCAGATCATCTCCTTCTTGGAGAGACGCAGCGTGCGCGCGTGATCGAGCTGCTCGCGCAGTTCCATCTCGTCGATCTCTTCCGCCAGCCGCACGGTCTTGGTGCGGTTGATCAGGGAAAATGTCGCATCGACTTCTGGATAGAGCTTCCAGATCATCTGCAGCATCAACAGCTTGTAGAAATCGGTATCGATCAGGCTGCGGACGATCGGATCGAGCTTCCAGGTGTGATTGTGGACACGGGTGGCGATATCGGTCTTCGTCATGCTTGCATTCCCCAGCATCGGCCCAGAACATCGGCAGGGCCGGCGTCACCCGCATCTCGGCAGGGTATCAACCCGTCATGTCAAAGACTTATCTGAAAAAGCGACAACAAGTCCAGAGCGCGGGCAGCGCAAATGCCGCTTTAAATTCTGTTGCCCTAGAGCATTTCCAGTAAAAATGCGTAGCAGTTCTACATCAGGAAAATGCGTAGAAACAAATAGTTAGAGCACATCAAACGAGTCCGTTTAAACAGGATGTGCTCTAGAAGGTCGGATCGACGGGATTGATGCCGGGATACCAGTCCTTGGAGACCGGATTTCTGCCGCCGAAGCTGGAAACACCGTTTTCATCCGTGCAGCGGTAACCCTGGACGGGAAGCCCGCGACTGCCGAAAACTTCCCGGTAGGGACCGCGGGAATATCCGGTCGTGCCAAGTGCGCTGTGGCAGGTGTAACGGACCTTGGGTTCCAGCGTTCGCGGGTCCTTGACGCCGGGCAGGTTCGCATAGGCATCGGGCGCCGGGGCAAAGCCATTTTGAAAAACGGTTTGCGCCTCGGCGGAAGCGCTCAATAAAACCGCCGCGAGAACCGCTGCCAATCGTGTTGCCATTTTTGTCGTCATCGATGCCGGTCCCGTACCATCATTCTCCCGATGTAGGCTCTCGGCGACTTTCGCACAAAGGGCGGGGCAGGCACGATTTCGTGAAAGCCGCCTTTTCAGCTCTCCAGACGCCGGAAAGCCGTCGGCTTTTCATAAAGCCAGCCAATACGCTCGATGGCCTCATTGAGATTTTCGCGTGCGACATTCATCGTATGACCGTTGGCATGCAGCAGCGTCTCTTCATTTTCCATGAGGCCGACATGGCCCTTCCAGAAGACCAGATCGCCGCGCCGCAGTTCATCACGCTCTATTTCCACGCCAAGCGATTTCACCTGCATGTCGGTATCGCGCAGAACCCGCCGGCCCGTCATCGCCATCGCCAATTGCACGAGGCCGGAACAATCGATGCCGAAGCCGGAGCGGCCACCCCAGAGATAAGGCGTTTCGATAAAGCGCAAGGCCACCGCGACATAGTCGTCTTCAAGAGCTGCATCCAACGTCCGGCAATGGGCGGCAATGATGCCCTCGCCTTTTTCAGTCAGTAGATAGCGGGTGCCGCGCGTTTCCGCCTCACCAACGATGCGGATCAGGCTGCCCATGGAAAGGGCCGCGACCGGCGGTTTGCGCAATTCGGCGGCGGGATAGAGGAAGGTGCGCGGCGCAACCACCCGGTGGGTAACGGCAACGACATCGCCGATTGCCGTCTCCGGCACGTAACCTGCATAACCATCCGCATCCGCCTGCACCCAGGCCCAGCCATTCGCGCGGTCAAAAACGCGCACGGTTTCGCCGAACAGCAGCTCGGTGTCGATGCCGGCTGCAAGATCAGGCGTCGGTCGCAGGCCAATAACGGGGACCGAGACCTGCGCGGGCGAACCGCTGACGAAACGCTCGGCCTGAACGGCGCCTTGCAATTTCTCATCGGCCAGATCGGAGCGGAAGACATTCAGGCGGCGGTCGAGCATCATGGTTCACATCCAGAGGTTAGATCTTGCGCGCCTGATCAATAATCAGATCGCCGAATTTTTCCAGGTAGAGCGCACCTGCCACCGTGCGTTTTATCACGACATTCCGTTTGTCCCGCTCGTCCCGCACCCTGTCAACCAGTCCGAGCGCGCCCAGACTATCAAGTGCGCGGGTGATGACCGGTTTGGTCACGCCCAGCAAGGCAGCGAGGCCCCGGACGGTGTGCGGCGGCGGCACGAGGTATATTTGCAGCAGGATTGTTGTCTGGCGCAAGGTCAAATCCGGCGCATCGGCCGTGACCTGCGCGGCAGAGACGCGATGCCAAAGCCCCAAGGCCTCCGTAGGCGAAAGTTCTGCAGGCAAACCGGTAACCTTCCAGTCGTTATCCCACCGTTTTCATGCAACGGCGCGGAAAACTCAAGAAGCATAACGCACAAACAAAACCGCCGCGCCTTCGCAGACCATAAAAGATCGCGCGGCACGGCGGTTGTTGTTCGACCCGTTTTCCGGGCCTTTGGCGTCCCCTCTGGACTTGCAACATGAGATGCAGGAAGCGTGCCAGTTTTACTGCGGTGCACAAATGTTAGCAAAAACAGTTGCTTGGGGTATGATTCCGGCTTTATGTCCAAATTTTCTGCAAGGCAGAAACAGCAACAAAAACAGGCAATCGACAATTCAGTGCTTAAAAACTGCCTTCCGCCTGGCGGAAGGCTGGGATCGTGAAGGATCAGATTTCCGCGCCGCGTGCAGCATCGGTCGCATCGGCATTGTGCCGCCGGTTGTGCCGGATCGAGGACGAAACGCCGATCAGGGTCGCACCACCAAGTCCGGTAATGACCTCGGGGATGTGGAACATGGTCTGCACATACATGATGACCGACAGGATGAGGATCGCGTAGAACGCGCCGTGTTCCAGATAGCGGTATTCGGCAAGCGTGCCCTTTTCCACCAGCATGATCGTCATCGAGCGCACATACATGGCGCCGATGCCGAGGCCGATGGCGATGATGAACAGGTTCTGCCTCAGCGCAAAAGCGCCGATCACGCCGTCGAACGAGAAGCTGGCATCCAGCACTTCCAGATACAGAAACGCCCCCAGACCGCCCTTTGCCGCAGCACCTCATGGCTCTCCTGGCGAGCGATCCAGGAAGCCGCCCGACGACTTCCACCAGCAGGAAGGTCAAAAGACCCCAGATCGCCGCAATGAAGGTGAAGGCTGCAACGCGTTCCGCTCCGTGCCGCAGGCACCGATGATGCGGGAAAAGACCAGCATGATGACCAGCACGAAGGCGATCTCGATACCCTTGATGGAAGAATAGACCGCAGCCTTTTCCTCGATCCAGCGCACCCAGTGCACGTCCTTTTCATGGTCGAAGAAGAAGTTGAGACCGACCATCATCAGGAAGGTGCCGCCGAAGGCAGCGATCGGCAGATGGGCGTCACGCATGATTTCAGCATAACGTTCCGGCTGCGTGGCCGCCATGACGAGCGCGGTCCAGGGGCCGACATTGGCGGCAACCACCACGATCAGCAACGGGAAGACGATACGCATGCCGAAAACGGCAATCAGGATACCCCAGGTCAGGAAGCGATGCTGCCAGACCGGCGTCATCTCTTTCAGCTTGTTGGCGTTGACGATGGCGTTGTCGAAGGAAAGCGAAATTTCCAGCACGGCAAGCACCGCGCAAATGAAGAAGATCGTCGCTGTTCCACCGACAGTTCCGGTCATTTCCCAGCCGAGATAACCGCCAAGGATCAGACCGACGATGGTGACGATAAAAGCCCACTTGAAGTAGGAAAGCGTGGATTTCTGGGTGGCGCTCATGTCCGGTTACCTCCGGTAACGAGAGCGATTGCGGAACGACGCAGGGCGTCGGGCCGCACGCAGAAAGCACGCGCGCGAAGCACATTCAGGTTTTTCATAGTTTTTAATCCGCCGGCCAATTTTTGCAGGCGGTACCGACATCACGAGAGCGCCGTAAAACTCTCGCCAGAGGGGCCCGGCACCTTTGTTTCCTCTGCCCTTGCGAGACATGTGATCGCAGGACCTTCTCTACTCCCTGAAGATCACCTCTTCGTCAAGTCCCGTGATGATTTCGGCGGCAACATCACGGGCAAACAGAGGACATGTTTAGTCCGCAGCCAGTACATCCACCTTTTCACGACCGCGTTTGAGGGTATTTTCACGGAAGAAAATATAAAGGCCGGACAGAACGATCAGGCCTGCACCAACGACGATACTGGTTTGCGGCACGTCAGCGAAGAACAGCCAGCCGAAGACCACCGCCCAGAGCAGCAATGTATATTGCAGCGGCGCGACCGTCGCGGCGTCCGCGAGCTTCAGAGCCCGGTTGACCAGTACATGCGCCGCCATGGCAACCACGCCGAGCAGCCCGAGGAATGCGAGATCGAAGCCGGACTGGACCGGCAACCAGCCCGACGGCGTGACGAACACTGCGACGAGCCCTGCAAGCCCCGCGCCGATGATCTGCCAGAAGGCGAGCACCGTATCGGGCGTGTTGCGCAGCTGGCGCCCGGACAACATCATGAAGGCGAAGGCGGCACTGCCGAGAATGGAAAACAGCGCGGCGGAGGTGAGGCTTGCCGAGCTTGGCTGCAAGGCAATGAGAACACCGACAAAACCGATGGCGATGGCCGTCCAGCGACGCCAGCCGACCTTTTCGCCGAGAAGAAACGGCGAGAGCGCCGCCACATAAATCGGGGCGGCGAGCCAGTAGGTCATCACGTCTGCCAAGGGAAGCGCAGCGACTGCGAAATAGAAACAGAAAAGCTCGGCGGTGGAAAAGAATACGCGCGCCACCTGAAGAGACGGTCGCTCGATTTTCACGAGGCCGGAAAGACCGCCTTTCCAGACGATCGGAACCAGAATGACAAGGGCAGCAAGGCTGCGGATGAGGATCACCTGCCCCTGGCTATAGGTCGAAACCAGCCATTTCCCCATGGCGTCGTTCAACGCGAAAAGCAGCATTCCAAGCAGCATGACGGCCACGCCGAGGCCAGTCGGCGAGAGCTTTCGTAATATATTCGGCATGTCAGGTTCCGTTTTCTCCCAATGGCTGCATTGGTCGGTCAGCCAGCCCTCCTTTGTCAAGCCCGGAGCGGGAGAACCCGCATATTAATAGTACTAATTAATCGGCAATTTCGATGTCACGCGAACATGCGCCTCTCTTCGGCAACCAGCTCCTGAAGAAAATCAACCACCGTGCGCACGCGAACCAGCTGACGGGCGGATTCGTGATAGGCCGTCCAGTAGGAGCGGCTGATCCCCATATGCGGCATGATCCGCAGAAGTTCGGGATATTGCCCGGCAATGTAATTGTGCAGGATGCCGATGCCGGCGCCCGAGCGCACAGCCTCCGTCTGACCGGTGGCACTGGAGATTTCAAAGGCCGCGTCCCAGTCACGCATGATCTCGCCGGTGTAGTTCAGGGACGGCGAGAAGATCAGGTCCTCGACGTAACCGATGCGGCGATGACGCTTGAGTGTCTCCACATCGGCCGGCGCTCCGTATTGCGAAAGATAAGACTTCGATGCGTAAAGCCCCAGCGAATAGTCGGTGAGCTTGGAAAACATCAGCCTGCCCTGTTCCGGCCGCTCGATGGTGATGGCAATATCGGCCTCGCGCTGCGACAGGGAAAAGGAGCGCGGCACCGGCACGAGCTGGATTTTCAGGTCGGGATAACGCGCGGTCAGCCGGCCAAGCCGTGGCGCAAGAAAAGAAACGCCGAGACCATCCGGCGCGCCGATGCGCACCGTTCCCGCCACCGCCGTATCGACGCGGCCGAGATTTGCCTGCGCATTCAGCATTTCGGTTTCCATGCGCTCGGCGGCGCCCAAAAACAGCTGACCCTCTTCGGTCAGCTCGCAACCATTGGTGCGGCGAATAAATAACTGGGTTTTCAGCGCCTGCTCCAGCGACGTCAATCGCCGCGAAAGCGTTGCATGGTTCAGTCCGAGCCGTTTCGATGCGGCGAGGATCTGCCCTGAGCGGGCAACGGCGAGAAATATGCGGACGTCATCCCAATTCATGATTTGCTGCGCAGCATGAGGGGTTCGACTTCAATCAGGGTTAGCAACGTCACCATTCCTGCCACGCCCTGTTTGTATTTCAGGAAATGCGGCGTTTGCAGATGCGCTTCATAGGCGGCCCGGTCGGCGTAGACTTCGAGGATGCGGATCTTTTCCGGGCTGCCTTTGATTGCCACCGCATTTAATGCAAGCACGCCACTTTCCAGGCTGACCGAAGCCTCGATCTCTTCTTTCAGAAGTGTGCGGTAAGCATCCAGCTGCGTCGGATCGATTTCGATTTCAGCCATCCGCACCACGGGTTCATCGCTCATCAATCTCGTGACCTTCTGTTGACCGGCGAACGTCCTGTCGGTGGCACCGGAAATCGGCACACACCCTCAAAACACGTGCCTTACTTTAATTTACGCACAACGGTTTCTTATCTGAGTTCATTGATTTGTACAAATTCAAGTGCGATGCTGCTCTCATCAGAAAATCGCGGAGGAAAGCCCCATGAAGGAAATCGGTCATTTCATTAACGGCAAGCATGTGCCCGGCACCAGCGGCCGCACAGCCAATGTCTACAACCCGGCCACCGGCGAAGTGCAGGCCACTGTCGCGCTTGCCAGCGACGCCGAGCTGCGCGCTGCCGTGGAAAGCGCAAAAGCGGCACAGCCGAAGTGGGCCGCCACCAACCCGCAGCGCCGCGCCCGCGTTTTCTTCAAGTTCGTCGAACTTCTGAACCGCAACATGGACGAGTTGGCCGTGCTGCTTTCCAGCGAGCATGGCAAGACCGTCGAGGATTCCAAGGGCGATATCGTCCGCGGCCTCGAAGTCTGCGAATTCGTCTGCGGTATTCCGCATCTGCTGAAGGGCGAATTCACCGAAGGCGCAGGCCCCGGCATCGACATGTATTCGATCCGCCAGCCGCTCGGCGTCGGCGCCGGCATCACGCCGTTCAACTTCCCCGCCATGATCCCGATGTGGATGTTTGCGCCGGCGATCGCCTGCGGCAACGCCTTCATCCTCAAGCCTTCCGAGCGCGATCCGTCCGTGCCGATCCGCCTTGCCGAACTGATGATCGAGGCAGGCCTGCCGGCCGGCATCCTCAACGTCGTCAACGGCGACAAGGAGGCGGTCGACGCCATCCTCGACCGATCCGGATATCGGCGCGGTCTCCTTCGTCGGCTCGACGCCGATTGCCCAGCTACGTCTACGGCACCGCCGCCATGAACGGCAAGCGCGCGCAGTGCTTCGGCGGCGCCAAGAACCACATGATCATCATGCCGGACGCCGATCTCGACCAGGCCGTGAACGCCCTGATGGGCGCCGGTTACGGCTCGGCCGGCGAACGCTGCATGGCCGTGTCGGTTGCGGTTCCGGTTGGCGAAGAGACTGCAAACCGTCTCGTTGAAAAGCTCATCCCACAGATCGAAGCGCTGAAGATCGGCCCCTACACCGACGACAAGGCCGATATGGGTCCGCTTATCACCAAGGAAGCGCAAACGCGCGTGCAGGGACTGATCGACAGCGGCGTCGAGCAGGGCGCAAAGCTGCTGGTCGATGGCCGCGACTTCAAGCTCCAGGGTTATGAAGACGGCTATTTCGTCGGCGGCTGCCTGTTCGACCACGTCACCCCTGACATGGACATCTACAAGACGGAAATCTTCGGACCGGTTCTGTCGGTCGTTCGCGCCAAGAATTACGAAGACGCGCTGGAACTGCCGATGAAGCATGAATATGGCAACGGCGTTGCGATCTACACCCGCGACGGCGACGCCGCCCGCGACTTCGCCAGCCGCATCAACATCGGCATGATCGGCATCAACGTTCCGATCCCGGTTCCGCTCGCCTACCACTCCTTCGGCGGCTGGAAGACCTCGAGCTTCGGCGACCTCAACCAGCACGGTACGGATTCGATCAAGTTCTGGACAAAGACCAAGACGATCACCTCGCGCTGGCCGTCCGGCATCAAGTCGGGTGCCGAATTCGTCATGCCGACGATGAAATAAGCAGTGCGTCTCTGAACAAAAAACCGGCGGGGATTAACCCGCCGGTATTCGCATTTTCCTGACGTAAAACCGCTACGCACTTTTACTGGAAATGCTCTAACCGGTCACAGGCATCGAAAACGACGTCAATTGGGCGGGCCGTCGTTGAAACCCACTTCGTCCACCAGCTCGGATGCCTGTTTGCGATGGGCGGCGATATCCGTCAGTGGCAGCTTGTCCGGATTGATCGGGCCGAAGCCCTTGACGACATCGGAAGGCTCGGCGCCGGGCAGCACCGGATATTCGAAGACCTGCTTGGCATAGATTTCCTGCGCCTCGCGCGATGCCAGGAATTCCATCAGCTTCAGCGCGTTGTCCCTGTTGGGTGCGTATTTCGTGAGCGCCATGCCGGAAATATTCACATGCGTTCCACGATCTGCGGCATTGGGAAAGATGACCCGCACCGATCCCGCCCAGACCTTTTCTTCCGGCTCGCGGTCGTTGGTCAGCATCAGCCCGACATAATAGGTATTACCGAGCGCGATATCGCATTCGCCGGAAAAGATCGATTTGGCCTGGCTGCGGTCTGTTCCATCAGGCTTGCGGGCAAGATTGTTCTTGAGGCCGGTCAGCCACGTCCGGGTATAATCAACACCATGATGGGCGATCATCGAGGCGATCAAGGCGATATTGTAGGAGTGCTGGCCATCGCGAATGCAGATCTTGCCCTTCCATTTCGGATCGGCAAGCTCCTCATAGGTGATGTCCTTCTGGGTCACCCGCTCCTTTGAGGCATAGACCACGCGGCCGCGCGTCGTCAGGCCGAACCACTCGCCTTGCGGATCGCGCAGATTGGCCGGGATATCCTTTTCGATGACGGGATCGTTCAGCACCGGCTGCGTGACGCCGCCTTCTTTTGCCTCAACGAGACGGGCGATATCGACCGTCAACAGCACGTCAGCCGGCGAATTGACGCCCTCGGCCTGAATGCGCTCCACCAGCCCCTTGTCGAGGAAAAGCACGTTGGCCTCTATGCCCGTTTCCTTGGTAAAGGCATCAAGCAGCGGCTGGATCAACTCGGGCTGCCGATAGGAATAGACGTTCACCTCGCCGTCCGCAAAAGCGGCGGGCGCGGCGGAGAAGATTGCCAGACCCGAAAAAACGGCAGCGGAAAAACACGATTTCAAGCTTGCCATTAAGAATGCCTCCATTACATTCAGATTCTTGACTTGTTTGTTCATGAATCATTGAAGCGGTCAACAAGGCGATTCGAGAAATATCGGATGGCTGCCAGTTTTTTTGGTTTCTGGAATTGTTCTAAACTGAAAATGAGACTATATAACTCCACATTGAGAGTTAGGAGACCAGCATGCGTTTGACCAAACAGACCAACTATGCCGTTCGCATGTTGATGTATTGCGCCGCAAATAACGGCAAGTTGAGCCGCATTCCGGAGATCGCCAGGGCTTATGGCGTATCCGAGCTGTTCCTTTTCAAAATCCTGCAGCCGCTCAACAAGGCCGGCCTGGTGGAAACCGTGCGCGGCCGCAACGGCGGTGTGCGACTTGGCAAGCCCGCCGAAAAGATCAGCCTGTTCGACGTGGTGAAGGTGACCGAAGACAGCTTTGCAATGGCCGAGTGCTTCGAGGACGGCGCCGTCGAATGTCCGTTGGTGGATAGCTGCGGCCTGAACACGGCGCTTCGCAAGGCACTCAACGCCTTCTTCGACGTGCTTGCGGACTATTCGATCGACGATCTGGTCAAGGCGCGGCCGCAGATCAATTTCCTGCTCGGCATCGACACCGAAATGCCCAAGATCGCAGCCCTTCCGGCCGCCTGATCACACCGTTGCCCCAGCAGCAACACCGCCAGCCCGTGTCCGCAGGTCACGGGCTTTTCTTTTATAAAACACTCATGAAATGTAATATTTTTTAGTTCCGCGTGTTGACGCCGCGAGACGAAGCGGCGCATTTGGTCGCGAGCTTTTTTGAAGCAATCAGCCAGCGTCGCAATGATCATCAAGCCTGAACTCCATACATTTGCCCTTACCGCGCTTGTCGGCAGCATGGGTGCCTTGCTTGCCAGCCTCCTTGATGTTCCAGCGCCGTTTCTTTCCGGGCCGGCACTTGCCGTGACGATCACGGGGCTGGCGGGCTTAAAGCTTGGAATTCCCGCCTTCATTCGCAATGCCTGTTTCGTCGTGGTCGGCATTTCGATGGGAACCAGCGATGACGCCGTCGGTGATCGATGCCGCAAAGACATGGCCCCTGAGCTTCAGCAATACGTAACA
>JAXHOC010000088.1:0-2951 GCA_034519725.1 Agrobacterium sp. | reverse complement strand
GTTACGTATTGCTCAGCTCGACCGGGCCAGCCGCCGGCAGCGTGCATGGACATGGTGGTTCTTGGCGCACATCAAGGAGCAGTCGCGCCTGAGCGGGGTAGCTATGGCCGCCCCAGGATGACCGAAGAACTGAAGGAAGTCGGGATCGGTGTTGGGCATCCGTTGCCCGGCAACGGTTTGCAAGGCAAACCGTGAGAGGGGGCGCGTCGGGCGTCTGATGCGCGAGAACGGTATCATCGTTGAAAGAACACGTAAATTCAAGGTCGAGGAGGGTCAGGAAATGATCCGGGGGATCATTTCCGGGAGTGTCATGAACTTTGTGTATCTGGTTTGGCCCATGCGGGTTTCAGATACGGTCACGCGTTGAAGCGATCTTCGAACATGATAGCGAATTGGTTTCGGGCTGCAAACCATTCTCGGACATTTCTGCCACCCTTTTCGAAGTTGCGGATGGCCAGATAGATCAGCTTGGTCGCGGCCTCTTCGGTCGGGAACGAGCCGCGTGTTTTGATTGATTTGCGGATGACGCGGTTCAGACTTTCAATCGCGTTTGTGGTGTATATGATCTTGCGGATAGACGGATCAAAGGCAAAAAACGGGATCACTTCTTGCCACGCCCGCCGCCAGGCCGGGGCAATTGAGGCGTATTTCCCCGCCCATTTTTCCTCGAAAGCATCCAATTCGATAGCTGCCTGCTCTGCGGTCGGTGCGCTGTAAATTCGGCGCAGATCGGCGGCCACCGCCTTGCGATCCTTCCATGCGCAGAAGTTCAGCGAATGGCGCACCAGATGAACGATGCAGGTCTGGACCGTGGCCTCGGGAAAGGCGGCGGTGATGGCCTCGGGAAAGCCCTTCAGCCCGTCCACGACGGCGATCAGAACGTCCTGAACTCCCCGGTTGCGCAGCTCATTCATCACCGACAGCCAGAACTTGGCGCCTTCATTCTCGGCAATCCAGAGGCCAAGAACCTCGCGCAGCCCGTCTCGGGTGACACCCAAAGCCACGTAAACAGCCTTGTTTTTGACCATTCGGCTGTCCGCGTCGCGGATTTTGACCCGCAGCGCGTCGAAGATCACGATGGGATACATCCGCTCCAGCGCACGGCTTTGCCATTCGCGAACCTCGTCCAGAACCGCATCGGTCACGCGGCTGATCAGATCGGGCGAGACCTGCAATCCATAGACATCCTCAAGGTGGGCGCGGATGTCACGCACCGTCAGACCGGCGGCGTAAAGACCGATGATCTTGTCATCCATCCCGTCAATCCGCGTCTGGCCCTTTTTCACCAACTCGGGCTCGAAACTGCCGTCACGGTCGCGCGGCACGGAAATCGGGATTTCGCCATCCTGCCCCTTGAGCACTTTGGCAGATGAACCGTTCCGGCGATTGCCTTGATCAGGTGGCGCTTCTTGGCCCGCCGCATAGCCCAAATGCGCGGTCAACTCCGCGCCAAGCATCCGCTCCATCAGCTTGATCCGAAGCTCCTTCATCAGCCCAGATTCGCCAAGCAAATCGTCAGGCCGCTTGCAGTCCTTCAGCAACTCGTCCAGCACTTCTTTGGAAATTGTCATCGTCATCGTCCTTGCCTATTTCAATAAGCATGGACCAAATCCCAGTTACACAGAAGATCGGACACTCTCTCATTTCCCGACGAGGGACGGACAGCGATCATACGTTCAACATCGCCCCGAACCTGCTTGATCGCGATTTCAGCGCAGCCGGGCCGAACCAGAAATGGGCGGGCGACATCAGCTACATCTGGACCCGCGAAGGCTGGCTGTATCTGGCGGTCATCCTCGATCTTCATTCCCGGCGCGTTATCGGTTGGGCCGTCAGCAATCGCATGAAGCGCGACTTGGCTATCAGGGCGCTGAAAATGGCCATCGCCCTGAGGTCACCGCCCAAGGGTTGCATCTTCCACAGCGATCGCGGCAGCCAATACTGTTCACACGACTACCAGAAGATCCTGCGCGAGCATCGCTTCAAGGTGTCGATGAGCGGCAAAGGTAACTGCTATGACAACGCCGCAGTCGAGACTTTCTTCAAAACCATCAAGGCCGAGCTGATCTGGCGGCGCTCCTGGGAAACGCGTCGGCAGGCCGAGACCGCCATCTTCCAGTATATCAACGGGTTCTATAACCCCCGCCGTCGGCACTCAGCATTGGGCTGGAAAAGTCCGGTCGCTTTTGAACGGAAGGTGGCTTAAACGAGCACTTGGAGCGGCACAAATACGCGACAGGTCCATGCCGAGGGGTGATCCTGCTCGAGGATGTTGTTCAGATATTTGACCTGTCGGATCTCGATGGTTTGTCCGCCGCCGGTGAACTTCAGGATCACGTTCACCGCCTGCAGGCCGGCCAGATTGGCTCCGCTCTTGTCGATCACTACCCGGTCGGGCACACCATTCGTACGGATCGCCTTCCTGAAAAAGCGCCGGGCGGCAGCCAGATCGCGGCGCTCCGACAACAGGAACCGAAGGTCCGCGAAGCGAAATCAAGGGTTTGGCCGTCACGGTCCACGGCCCGGTAGAGGTAGGTCCACCTGCCCTTTACCTTGATGTAAGTTTCGTCCATCCGCCAGGAATTGGCCGTCGGGCGCTTCCTCGACTGCGCCTGCACCGCAATCAGCGGCGCGAATTTCACAACCCAGCGGTTCAACGTCGCATGGTCGACGTTGATGCCGCGCTCAGCCAAGATTTCCTCGAGGTCGCGGTACGAGACAGCATAGCGGAGATAGAAGAACACCGCATGCAGGATCACTGACTTCGGGTAGTGCACGCCCTTGAATTCAATCACAACAACCGCCTCATCTCAACTCCCTGACAACGCTGACATATCCAACACAGCCAGAGAACTAGAAACTTTGCGACACTACCCTCCGAACCGGGTGACTTAGGTCACGTTGCAGACCCTAATCTTTTCGGCCACGCCGCCCGGCAAATTAAACCCGCC
>JAXHOC010000047.1:0-10146 GCA_034519725.1 Agrobacterium sp. | reverse complement strand
TATGCTGATTTCGTTTGCGTATTGCTATCAGCCGGAATGACATGATCCTGAGCGATTTTCGCCGTTGAGATTATTCCGAAGCGCAGCATTTCATTCTCCCACTCTGCAATCCCCCGGAAACTTACCATTGTCGCGCCGCCTGGCAAGCCGCGCGAGGAGCGACGGAAAAGGCGATGGCCGGATTGGTCCTTCCTTTGTCGGTTTCCTTTCTTTTCTCCAACCTTCAAAGGGTGAATTATGCTAGGCATGAACCCAATGGAGAATCATGAAATGTCCTCTTCCCATACAGCACTTCTTGTCATCGACGTTCAGGAATCTTTCCGGCACACCCCCTATTTCGAAGAAAGCGAACTTGCCGCCTATCTGGAGAAACAGCAGGCGCTGATCGACGGCGCCAAGTCTGCGGGCATTCCGATCGTGCAGATTTTCCATGTCGATGGCGACCGGGCCTTTGCTGAGGACAGCGGTTATATCCGCGCGCTGGAAGGTGTGCAGATCACTCCCGACGTCACCTTTCACAAGAACCGCCACTCAGCCTTCGCCGGCACCGGTCTCGATATCTGGCTGACGCAAAAGGGTATCAACCGGCTGATCGTATCCGGCATCCGCACCGAACAATGCTGCGAAACGACCACCCGGCATGCATCCGACCTCGGTTACGCAGTCGATTACGTCACCGAGGCGACGCTGACCTTTGCAATGACGCATGCGTCGGGCACCGTGTTCAGCCCTGAGGATATTCGCACCCGGACCGAACTGGTGCTGGCCGGTCGCTTTGCGCGCATCGCAACCGTCGGCGACATCCTCGAAACCGTGCGAAAGGCCGCCTGATGGACAATGGCGGCACGCGCATCATTCCCTTTTATACGCTTGTGCCGCCGCACGCGCTGTTGCTCGACATTGCCGGCCCGCTGGAGGTGATCCGTTATGCCAATGCGGAACAGCGCGACATCTATTTCGATTGCCGCTACATCGCGGAGCATGAGCAACAGCAATCCTCCATCGGCCTTGGGCTTTGCGGGCTGGAGGCCTTGCCCGCGACCCTGCCGGACAATGCGTTCCTGCTGATTTCCGGCAGCGTCTCCCGTTTCGATAGCGCGTCGGAGATGCGACGGGAGCGGCAGGGGCTGGTGGCATGGTTACGCCGCGCAGTGCGTGCGGACACCACCGTTATTTCCATCTGCTCCGGCGCATTGCTGGCGGGCGAAGCCGGGCTTTTCGACGGGCGAAGCTGCACGACACATGCCGATTGCATCGAAGCCCTGCGCCGCATCGCGCCGCTGTCGCAGGTGGCCGAAAACCGCCTTTTCGTCGAGGATGGCGACCGCTTCTCAAGCGCGGGTATCTCCACCGGCATCGACCTGATGCTGCATGTGGTTTCCCGGCTGACATCGCCGGCGGTCGCGGCACGTATCGCCAAAACCATGGTCGTTTATGTCAGGCGCAGCGGCAGCGACCCGCAAATCTCCCCCTGGCTCACCGGCCGCAACCACATCCATCCTGCCATTCACCGGGTTCAGGACCGGGTGATGGCCGAACCGGCGCAGGACTGGTCGCTGGAACGGCTGGCGGATATTGCCGCACTCAGCGAACGACATCTGTCGCGTCTGTTTCGCGAGCATACCGGCATCAGCGTCATCGACTACGTCAACCTGATGCGGGTCAACCTTGCCCGCGACATTCTTGCCAACAGCCGTCTGGACATGGAAGCCATTGCGGAGCGGGCGGGCTTTGCCTCTGCCCGGCATTTGCGGCGCGTCTGGCAACAGCATAATCGCCTCCCGCCCAGCCACTATCGTGGCTTTCAGGCCTGATCTCACCTGCTTTCGCCCGTTGCCTGATGAATGCCATCAAAGGAATTGAATGGTTATGCAGGCAAGCAGTTGCTAACCTTGCCACAAAGACAGCAACAGGAGCATTCCCCTTGGAAAAACGAAGCCTTGGCCGCACCGGCCTCTCCATCGCCCCCATCGTCTTCGGCGGCAACGTGTTCGGCTGGACAGCGGACGAGAAGACTTCCTTTGCCCTGCTCGATGCCTTTTTCGATGCCGGGTTCAACGCCATCGACACGGCGGACGTCTATTCCGCCTGGGTGGACGGGCATGAGGGCGGCGAGTCCGAGGCGATCATCGGCAAGTGGCTGAAACAGTCGAGCGTAAAGCGTGAAGATGCCGTAATCGTCACCAAGGTCGGTTTCGACAATCGCGGCCAGAAGACAGGCCTTAGCGCCAAATGGATCGCGGAAGCTGTCGACGCCTCGCTGAAGCGGCTGCAAACCGACTATATCGACCTTTATCTCGCCCATAAGCCGGATGCGGACGTGCCGCTGGAGGAAACGCTTTCCGCCTTCGCAAAGCTGAAGGAACAGGGAAAGATCCGCGCCATCGGCTGCTCCAACTATTCAGTGAGCCAGCTACAGGACGCGCTGGATACGGCCGCGAAAAACGATCTGCCGCGTTATGACGTTCTGCAGCCGGAATATAATCTCTACAACCGTGCGGATTTCGAAGGTCCGCTTGCCGATCTTTGCGTGAAGGAAGAGATTGGCGTCATCAATTATTACAGCCTGGCGGCCGGGTTCCTCACCGGGAAATATCGCGCCAAGGCCGATACGGAAGGTGTGGCCCGCAGCTACCGGGTGGGTGAATATGTCAACACTCGCGGCCTTGCCGTTCTGGGCGCCATGGATGCGGTTGCCGTGGAAACCGGGGCGAAGCTTGCCGATATCGCGCTGGCGTGGCTGTTGCGGAAGAAGGCCGTGACGGCACCGATTGCCAGCGCCACCAGCCTGTCGCAACTCGAAAGCTTCAAACGCGCCGTCAATCTCACGCTGACCGATGAGATGATGACGCTGCTCGACAAGGCGGGTGCATGACATGGATCTTGTCATTCGCGACGCAGAGCCGGCTGACCGGGCCGAATGGCTGCGCCTCTGGAACCAATATCTCGCCTTCTACAATGTCAATCTTGCCGATGACGTGACGGACCATACGTGGTCGCGTATCCTCGATCCCGCGTCCCGCGTTTCCATGCGCGTGGCTCTTCTAGGCGACACGATGGCCGGTTTCGCCATCCATCACTTCCATGATTCCACCTGGGTGAAAACGCCGGACTGCTATCTGGAAGACCTGTTCGTCGATGGCGCGATCCGCGGCAAGGGAACAGGCCGGGCGCTGATGGACGATCTCATTGCCATCTGCAAGGAAAAGGGCTGGTCGCGGCTTTACTGGAACACGGACGAGCATAATCACCGTGCCCAGAAGCTCTACGACAGCTACGTAAAAAGCGATGGCCATATCCGCTATCGCATGTCCTTTTGATGGATCGAGAACTGTGAGGATCAAATCCGAAGCGGCTTTGATCCTCACGCCTCCGGCAGCTTTGACTGTCGCAGATGAAGGCGGGAATAGTCGAAAACTGCGCAGTTGAGGCGCACACGACATTTTCTGCCGCACCCCCCATGGGATGATGCTTCTGGAAACGCGGGCTGAACGCGAGCCATGCCCTGCTCAGCGCGCGAACGGATATTGTTCGAAGCGTCGAGCTTTCGGGCGGCGTGCAGGGGGCACTCTGGCACGAGAAAATGGAGGGGTCACGCATGAAAACCTTGCTGCTTAAGAAAGACGACGTCAGCGGACTGATCTCCATGAAGGACGTTATCGGCACCGTCGAAGAGGCATATAAGGCGTTTAGCAACCGGCAGGTGGATCAACCCGGTTACATCGGCATACATCTGCCGCCGCCTCGTGGCGAGATCGATTTCAAGCTCGGTTACAACAAAGCCAATGAAGTCATCTCCATGAAAGTGTCTTCCGGGGGTTTCATCGACAACCCGCAAGCGCACGGCGTGCCGAACGGCATGGGAACGGTTCTTCTGTTCGACGCCATGAGCGGTGCGTTAATTTGCGTGATGGATGGCAGTTTGCTGACGGGCCTTAGAACCGGTGCTGCCGGCGCCGTTTCCGTAAAAGCTCTGGCGCGGAAAAATGCCGGAAAAATCACGTCCATAGGGGCGGGCAACCAGGCAAGAATGCAGATCCGGGCGATCCACGAGATCATGAAGATCGAGGAAATCCATGTGGCGGCCAACAATCCGGGCAGCATTGCCAAATTCAAGGCAGATATCGAAAGTGAGTTCGGCATTCCCGTCATCGCATCGAATTCGAAAAAAGAAGCTGTAGAGCAGGCCGATATCCTGATTACCACCACCCGTGGAAAAGGGTCGCTTGTGGAGGCCGGCTGGGTGAAGCCCGGCACGCATATTATTGCAATCGGCACGGATCAGCAGGGCAAACAGGAACTCGATCCGGAAATATTCAGGTACGCGAAGGTGGTGGTCGACTCGATCGAGCAGTGCGTCGAAAAAGGTGAGACCTGGCACCCGTTGAATAAAAACATCATCACCAGAGACGATATCCATGCGGAAATCGGCGAGATATTGCTGGGTAAAAAGGCAGGAAGAGAAAATGAAGATGAGATTACCATCTTCGACTCGACGGGAATGGCCATACAGGACAATACCACGGCAAAAAAGATCTACGACAATGCCAGAGAGAGAAACGTGGGGTCGTTCTTTTCTTTTGTTGAACTGTGATCAGCTCCACGGGACCGGCTGACGGGTTCTCTCATGAGCCGGACCTGTCTCAACACCATCATCCAAGTCGATCGAAACCCCTTTGTTGAATTCAAGGGAACCGAAATCGACAATTCGAAAGGCAGCAATATTTTGCGCAATTATCCGACCATCCAGGACATTTTGGAAGCAAGGGTAAGGCTTGCGCCTCACATCAGGCACACGCCGTTGCTGCGTGCGGAAAAGATGGAGAAAGCCGTCGGTTGTCAGCTGTATCTGAAGCCGGAGACCCTGCAAATTACCGGCGCCTTCAAAATTCGCGGCGCCTTGAACAAGACGCTTTCGCTTCCGAGGGAAGAAATCGCCAACGGCATTATCGCGTCTTCGTCAGGCAACCATGCCCAGGGCTTGTCTTATGCGGCGAGAATGCTCGGCGTCAAAGTGATACTGGTGCTGCCGGTCAACACACCCAAGATCAAGATTGCCAATACGGAAGCCCTGGGCGCCGAGGTCATTCTTTTTGACGGCGATACGGCCGCCAGATGGCAGAAAGTCTATGAGATTGCCGAAGGCAACAACTATGCCGTTGTTCATGGTTTCGAAGACCCGTTGGTCATGGCCGGCCAGGGAACGATCGGATGTGAAATCCTTGAGGACCTCGAAGATATCGACACCGTGATTGTGCCCGTTGGTGGAGGCGGGCTTATCGCGGGGATAGCGACCGCGATCAAGGAAACCAGACCATCGGTGCGTGTGATCGGCGCTGAGCCTGCCTTGACGCCAAAGTATTTTCATAGCCGGCTCAACGGCGAGCGCACATCGCTTCCTCTCAAAAACACCATTGCCGATGGCTTGCGAATAAGTGTTCCCGGCCAAAACCCCTATCCCATCATCGAAAAATATGTCGATGAGATCATTCTGGTTGACGATGAGCATATCATCGCTGGCATGCGCGCTCTTGCCAAAGACGCCAAATTGATTGCCGAACCGGCCGCCGCAATCGGTATTGGCGCCTTGCTCGCCGGGTCCATAAAGGTCGAGCGGGATGAAAAAGTGTGTGCCGTCTTGACCGGAGGGAACTGGGACCTGTGCGATCTCGCCGCAATATACAACGCGACCGAATAAGGTTCTCGATTGAAAGCCACGGCGACATCCGCCATCGCATCAAGCTTTGACAGGGTGCCTCAACCTCTGTAGCGGAAAAAATCCACGAAAGCCCTGAGTGCCGGGCGCATCTGCCGGCGCGAGGGGTAATAGATATAAAAACCATCAAAGGGCGCGCACCAGTCCTCCAGCACGCGGACCAGCCTGCCTGCCCTGATGTCGTCCTCTACGCGCTGTTCGAAAACGAAGGCCAGACCCGCGCCGTCAAGCGCCGCCCTCCGAATAAGGCTCTGGTCCGACAGGATGAGCGGTCCCCGGACATCGACCACCAAAGGCCTGCCGTCTTTTTCCAGCTCCCAGCGGTAGAGCAGACCGCTGGAGAAGCGACGGAGAATACAGCGATGCCGCATCAAATCCCTCGGTTCACCGGGCGGTGGATTTTCCGCGAAATAGGACGGCGCGCCGACAATTGCGCCACGCCATGGGCCGCTCGCTTTTACGGCAATCATATCGGCTTCGAGATGCTCGCCGAGCCGCAGGCCCGCGTCGAAACCTTTCGCGACGATGTCCTCGAAGCGATCATCGGTCGAAATCTCCAGCGAGATATCAGGATAGAGCCGCAGGAACGCGCCAAGCCGGGCCATGATCAGGTCCTCCGCCGCAAGTCGCGGCAGGGTGATGCGCAAGGGTCCGGCCGGCCTTCCGCCATGTTCGGCAAGCGTATCGATGACGGCATCGATATCGGCAAGGGCGGGCCCAAGTGTCTCGAGAAGCCGCCTGCCCTCCTCCGTTGGTGAAACGCTGCGGGTGGTGCGATGCAGCAGGCGCAGGCCAAGGCTCGCCTCCAGCGACGATACAGCATGGCTGACGGCGGAGGGCGCGATGGCGAGTTCGGATGCGGCCTTGCGAAAGCTGCGGCCTTCGGCAACGGCGGCGAGGACAGCGAGTTGAGAGAGTTGCACACGGTTCATTGTTCTAAATTATAGAACAACCCACACCGATTTGCAGCGATTATTTTTGCCACCTTGGAGCGCTATCTTCTCATCACGCCCCAGACAACGGGCGGCTCCTTTTGGAAGGACGAACAGATGCAAAAACGAACTCTTGGAAACAACCTTTCCGTTTCGGCGCTCGGCCTCGGCTGCATGGGCATGACACATGCCTATAGCCCGACCGGCGATGAGAGCGGTGCAATAGCGACCCTGCACCGCGCCGTCGAACTCGGCGTCACCTTTTTCGATACGGCAGAGGTTTATGGGCCGTACAACAACGAGATTCTCGTCGGCAAGGGCTTGAAGCCCTATCGCGACAAGGTGGTCATTGCCACCAAGTTCGGTTTCAAAATCGACACCAGCAAGCCCGCAGGCCAGATGATGGTGGGCACCGACAGCCGACCGGAAAATGTGCGCGCCGTCGCCGAGGCCTCTCTCAAACGCCTTGGCGTCGATGCCATCGACTTGTTCTACCAGCATCGCGTCGATCCGAATGTTCCAATCGAAGAGACGGTTGGCGCCATGGCGGAACTGGTCCGGCAGGGCAAGGTGAAACACCTCGGCCTTTCGGAAGCGAGCGCCGAAACACTTCGCAAGGCGCATTCCATTCATCCGATCGCGGCCATACAGAGCGAATATTCGTTGTGGACCCGCGATGTGGAGGAAAACGGCGTGCTGGAAACCTGCCGCGAACTCGGCATCGGTTTCGTGCCCTTCAGCCCGCTCGGGCGCGGTGCCTTGACCGGCGCGCTGAAGTCGCTCGACGGACTTGCATCCGACGATTTCCGCCGTGGCCTGCCGCGTTTCCAGGGCGAGAACTTCGATGCCAATCTGGCGCTCGTCGAACTCCTGGAAAATATGGCGGCAGAAAAGGGCGTTACCGCCGGGCAACTGGCGCTGGCGTGGGTTCTGGCACAGGGCGACTTCATCGTTCCGATCCCCGGCACGACAAAAATCGCCAATCTGGAGAAGAACGTCGCAGCGGCGGAGGTGTCGCTGACGGCGGACGAAGCAGCAAACCTCGGTGCGTTGCTTTCACCGGCAAAGGTCGCCGGCGCACGCTATCCCGAACGCATGTCGAAGATGGCGAACCGTTAAAAACAAAAAAGCCGAGGCGACTGCCTCGGCTTTTTCCATTGGTGAAACGGATACTCTGACTCATTGTTTCCAGGAATTTTCCTGATGTAAAACCGCTGCGCGCTTTTACTGGAAATGCTCTAAGCCCTGAGAACCCCGCCCGTCGATTTCTCGACATTGCCGACGATCTTGGCCGTCAGCGCCTCGAAATCCTCGTCGGTCAGCGTCTTGTCGACCGGCTGGATCTGAACCTCGATGGCCACCGACTTGCGGTCTTCGCCAAGCGACGCGCCTTCAAAAATATCGAAGACATTGACGCCTGTGATCAGCTTGCGGTCAGCGCTGGTTGCGGCCTTGATGATGGCACCCGCCTCGACAGACTTTTCGACCACGAAGGCGAAGTCGCGCTTGACGGCCTGGAAGGGCGAAAGCTCAAGGGCCGGCTTGGTGCGGGTCGCCTTCTTCTTCGGCTCGGGCATCGCGTCGAGATAGATCTCGAAACCACATGACACGCCCGGGAACATCCAGCGGTTCGGACAGCGTCTTCGGATGGAACTCACCGAAATAACCGAGCACGACTTTCGGACCCATCTTGATGGTGCCGGACCGGCCGGGATGATACCAGCCGGGAGCGCCGGCCTCGATCTGCACATTGGCCATAGGCAGGCCGCAGGCTTCGAGCACCGAAAGCGCATCGGCCTTGGCGTCATAGACATCCACCGGCTTGCCGCCGCCCTTTAGGGCGTTCGACCACATGCGGCCGCTGCCAGCAAGCGAGGCCGTGCCACGGCGCACACCGCCGGCAACACGACGCTGGGTTTCCGGCGTGTCACCCTGATAGGTGCCGGAGACCTCGAAGATCGCCACGTCGCCATGGCCCTTGTCGGCATTGCGCTGTGCTGCGCTCAAAAGGCCCGGCAGCAGCGAGGGCCGCATGTCCGACATGTCAGCCGCGATGGGATTGGCCAGTTTCAGAGCGGGCGAACCACCGCCGAAAAGCTTCGCCTGAGCTTCCGGGATGAAGGACCAGGTGACGGCTTCGAGCATGCCGCGGCTTGCAAGCGCACGGCGCGCGGTGCGGGTGCGGATTTGCAGCGTCGTCAGGATACGGCCGTTGACGGCACCGAAGCTTGCGAGCGGTTCCGGCTTGATGTTGTCGACGCCATGGATGCGCATGACCTCTTCCACCAGATCGGCCTTGCCATCGACATCCGGACGCCATGACGGCACGGTGACGGACACACGCTCGCCCGTTCCTTCGATACCGAAACCGAGCCCCTTGAGAATGGCGAGGCTTTCGTCCGCCGAAACTTCAAGACCGGTCAGACGCTTCACTTCCGACAGCGGAAAATCCACGACCTTGGGCTGATGACCCTTGTAACCGACGACCCTGGCTTCGCCGGCAACGCCGCCGCAGAGTTCCAGAACCAGTTCGGTGGTGCGTTCCAGACCCGGAACCATGTAGTCCGGATCGACGCCGCGCTCGAAACGATAACGGGCATCGGTGATGATGCCGAGAGAACGGCCGGTCTTGGCGATGTTGATCGGATCCCAGAGCGCGGACTCGATCAGCACGTCGACGGTGTTTTCGTCGCAGCCGGAATGTTCGCCGCCCATGACGCCGCCGATGGACTCTATGCCGTTCTCGTCGGCTATGACGACATTGGCAGGCCCAAGCTTGTATTCACGCTGGTCGAGCGCGAGGATGGTTTCACCTTCTTTCGCACGACGAACCGTCAGATCGCCCTTGACCTTGGCGGCATCGAAGACGTGCATCGGCCGGCCCTGATCGAAGGTCATGTAGTTGGTGATGTCGACGAGCGCATTGATGGGACGCAGGCCAATCGCCATCAGGCGCTGCTGCATCCACTTCGGGCTGGGACCGTTCTTCAGACCGCGCACGATGCGCAGCGAAAAGCCGGGGCAGAGCGCCGCGTCATCCAGTTCCAGCGTTACATCGACCGGGGTTGCGCCTTCGACCTTGAAGGACGGCGCGGGCTTCGTCTTGAGCTTGCCGAGACCGGAAGCGGCCAGATCGCGGGCGATGCCGTAAATCGAGGTACAATCGGGACGGTTTGGCGTGAGATTGATCTCGATGACCGGATCGTCGAGACCTGCATAGGTCGCGAAGGAAGTGCCAACGGGGGCGTCTTCCGGCAGATCGATGATGCCGTCGTGGCTGTCGGAGATGTTCAGCTCCTTTTCGGAGCACATCATGCCGTGGCTTTCGACACCACGGATTTTGCCGACGGCAAGCGTGACATCGATGCCGGGAACGTAAACGCCCGGACGCGCCAGCGCACCGACGAGGCCGGCGCGTGCATTCGGCGCACCGCAGACGATCTGCACCGGCTTGCCGTCACCGGCATCCACCATCAGAACCTTGAGGCGGTCAGCTTC
>JAXHOC010000020.1:0-11496 GCA_034519725.1 Agrobacterium sp. | reverse complement strand
CCGGCGCTGCCGGAGAAGGCGGCAAGGACGACGTCGTCGACGCCGACTATGAGGAAATCAAGGACGACAAGAAGTCCGCATAATCGCGTGACTTTCCGTCTCCTGTCGATACATGCAAGACATCCGGCTGCCGACGTGCAGCCGGAAATCCATTTGCGAGGCTTGTTATCTTAATGGCGAAAGCAGACTTTTACGAAACACTCGGCGTCAGCAAGACTGCGGACGAAAAAGAGCTGAAAAGCGCCTTCCGCAAACTCGCGATGAAATACCACCCGGACAAAAACCCGGACGATGCTGATTCCGAACGCAAGTTCAAGGAAATCAACGAAGCCTATGAAACGCTGAAGGACCCGCAAAAACGTGCGGCCTATGACCGTTTCGGCCACGCCGCGTTTGAAAATGGCGGCATGGCCGGCGGTGGCATGGGCGGCGGCGGTTTCGCCAATGGCGGCTTCTCGGATATTTTCGAAGACATCTTCGGCGAGATGATGGGCGGCGGGCGTGCACGCCGCTCTTCGGGTGGGCGTGAGCGCGGCGCAGACCTTCGCTACAACATGGAAATCACGCTGGAAGAAGCCTTTGCCGGCAAGACGGCGCAGATCCGGGTTCCGACCTCGATCACCTGCGATGTCTGTTCCGGTTCTGGCGCAAAACCCGGCACGCAACCCAAAACCTGCGGCACCTGCCAGGGTTCCGGCCGCGTGCGCGCAGCCCAGGGCTTCTTCTCGGTGGAGCGCACCTGCCCCACCTGCCACGGGCGCGGCCAGACGATTTCCGATCCCTGCGGCAAGTGCCACGGCCAGGGCCGTGTGACGGAAGAGCGTTCGCTATCCGTCAACATTCCCTCTGGTATCGAAGACGGCACCCGCATTCGTCTGCAGGGCGAAGGCGAAGCCGGCATGCGCGGCGGCCCGGCGGGCGATCTCTATATCTTCCTGTCCGTGCGTCCGCATGAGTTCTTCCAGCGGGATGGTGCCGATCTTTATTGCACCGTGCCGATCTCGATGACGACGGCCGCCCTTGGCGGTACCTTCGATGTCACGACACTCGATGGCACGAAGTCGCGCGTCACGGTTCCGGAAGGCACCCAGCCGGGCAAGCAATTCCGTCTGAAGAGCAAGGGCATGCCGGTGCTGCGTTCGGCGCAGACGGGCGATCTCTACATCCAGATCCAGATCGAGACGCCGCAGAAGCTCAGCAAGCGCCAGCGCGAGCTGTTGCAGGAGTTCGAGGAGCTATCCTCCAAGGAGAACAATCCGGAATCGACGGGCTTCTTTGCCCGGATGAAGGAATTCTTCGACGGCTGATCTGCAGCCCTTACCCATTGTGAAAACGCCGCCGTCTTTCGGGACTGGCGGCGTTTTTCGTTGGCATCAGCCGGTAAAACCGCCCGCATCAAGATATTGCCGTTCCTGCGGCGTCGTTTCGCGCAGCAATATGTCGTTGCGGTGCGGAAAGCGGCCGAAACGCGCGACGATATCGCGATGCTCTTCAGCGTGATGGAGATAAAGCCCGCCCAGCGGCCGGTTGAGCGTACAGGCACGCTCCTGATCCCCGATGTTTTCCGAATGGGAAAAGGGCAGATAAAAGAAGACCCGCAAATCCTCGCTCACCGCCTGATCGTGGCCGCGACGGATGGCCTCGCTGGCGAACATGCGTGCCAGCGGATCGGTGGCATACATATGCGCTGTCTCGCGAAAGCAGTTGCGCGGGAACTGATCGAGCAGAAGCATCAGCGCGAGGCTGCTTTCCGCGCCATCAAGCCAGCCATCCAGTTCGCGCCTTGCGGCGGCGAAATGGGCCTCGCGAAAACGGTCATGAAAGCGATCGTCGAAAGCGGCGTCCTTGGCGAACCACTTGTCCGGCCCCGCCTTCTTCCAGAAATCCACAATTTCGGCGGCAGTTGCGGCTGTGTCGTTCTTCATCGGATCTCCCTTATCAATAATGCGGTGGCCGGGTGATTGCGGGCGCGTCCAGCGACTGCTCTTCGAGGCTCAGGAACCTCTCCGTCAACCGGTCGAGCTTGGCGCGGGTCTGCTCCATCACCTTCCACTGTTCCGTCAACTGATCGGACAGCTCTTCTATCGTCTTGGCCTGATGCGCGATCGTTTCCTCAAGCGCAATGATCCGTTTTTCGGTTTCCGCAGTCATATCGACCTCTCTTTCCCGCCCTTCCTTCGCCCTAAAAAGCCTCAAGTCAACCATATGCCGCTTTCGTCAACGCGGAAACGCCGGCGACGTTTCCGTCACCGGCGTTGCGAATTTTTCGGGGCCTGCTCAGTCCTCTTCGACGAAGACCTCTTCGCGTTTTTTCTTCACGCTTGGCAGGAAGACGACGATCAGCACGGCCAGAGCGATGCAAAGCCCAGCAGCGTGGCGCTGAATCGGGCGCGTCGACGAAGGTGGTCGGATCGCCACGCGACAGGATCATGGCGCGCCGCAGGTTTTCCTCCAGCAGCGGGCCCAGAACAAAGCCGAGCAGCAGCGGCGCCGGCTCGCAGCGCAGTTTCACCAGCACATAGCCAATGAGGCCGAAGAAGGCGACGGCATAGAGATCATAGACGTTGGAGTTGACGCTGTAGACGCCGATGGAGCAGAAGGCCATGATGATCGGGAACAGCATGTGATAGGGCACCGTCAGCAGCTTCACCCACAGCCCGATCAGCGGCAGGTTCAGCACGACCAGCATCAGATTGCCGATCCACATCGAGGCGATGATGCCCCAGAACAGCGCCGGCTGCTCGGTCGCAACGTTCGGACCGGGCACGATGCCCTGAATGATCATCGCCCCGACCATCAGCGCCATGACCGGGTTGGCCGGAATGCCGAGCGTCAGCAGCGGGATGAAGCTGGTCTGCGCGCCGGCATTGTTGGCCGATTCCGGCCCGGCGACGCCTTCGATCGCGCCCTGTCCGAATTCTTCCGGCGTGCTTCGACATGCGCTTTTCCACCGTGTAGGACGCGAAGGCCGCCAGGATCGCGCCGCCGCCCGGCAGGATGCCCAGCGCCGAACCCAGCGCCGTGCCGCGCAGCACCGGGCCGACCATGGCCTTGAAGTCTTCCTTCGACGGCATCAGGCTGCTGACCTTGGCGATCAGCACCGATCGGGTGCGCTCGTTTTCGAGATTGCGCAGGATTTCGGCGATACCGAACACACCAACCGCTACCGCCACGAAATTCAGACCGTCGGCATATTCACGGATGCCGAGCGTGAAGCGCGGCGTGCCGCTGTAGATATCCGTGCCCACCAGACCGAGCAGCAGGCCAAGCACGACCATGGCCAGCGCCTTGACGATGGAACCATGGGCAAGCGCAATTGACGAGACGAGGCCGACGACCATCAGCGAGAAATATTCCGCCGCGCCGAATTCCAGCGCAATCGCCGTCAACGGCGGTGCAAAGATCGCCACGAGAAAAGTGGACACCGTGCCAGCGAAAAACGAACCGATGGCGGCAATCGCAAGTGCGGCGCCCGCCTTGCCCTTGCGTGCCATCTGGTAGCCGTCGATGGCGGTCACGGCCGAGGAGGATTCCCCCGGCATGTTGATCAGGATCGCCGTGGTGGAGCCGCCATATTGCGCGCCGTAATAGATGCCGGCCAGCATGATCAGCGACGACACGGGTTCAAGCTGAAAGGTGATCGGCAACAGCATGGCGATGGTCGCGGTGGCGCCGATGCCCGGCAGCACGCCGATCAGGGTGCCGAGCAGCACGCCAATCAGGCAGAAAAACAGGTTTTCCAGGCGAGGCGGCCGTGGCAAAGCCAAGGCGCAAGATTAGCAAGCAGGTCCATCGTCAGCACCTCAAAATTTAAGCCAGGGGCCGAAGCGCTGGAATGGCAGGCCGAGACCGTAATTGAACACAGCAACGGAAAAGACCGTGATGGCGGCGGCGACAGCAGCAGCGCATGACCGGGCTTCATCTTGAGCCAGGCCAAGGCGGCGATAAGCGCGCGTGAAAAAAATCGACGGTACGAAACCCAGCCCCCGGACCGTGAAACCGAAAAAGATCGGCGCGGGCAGGATGAAAAAAATCCCCCGCCAGGCGATGGCGCCAAGGGCATCACCCTGCACACGGGTGGCGCGCAGGAATATGACGCCGCCAAGCAGGATCAGCACGACTGCCAGAACCAGCGGAAAATAACCCGGCCCCATGCGGAAGGCGGTTCCGAGATCCAGCCCGAAAGACTGCAAGGCGAAAAAAGCGCCAAAACCGATGAAAATTGCCCCGCAGGCTGCCTCGGCAGGGTCAATGAAAAACGACTTCATGAAAGATGCCCCTCCACTGCGGCCGGTCCCACACCGTTCCGCGCGTTAAATTGACGGCGGACGGCCGGCGGCAGAGTGCCGGCCGGCGATCGCTGCAATGCCGATCAGTCGGCGTAACTGGCCCGCCGCCTCGATCACCGGCTTCCAGCGGGCGATCTCGCTTTCCAGCTTGGCCTTGCAGCGCTGCCGGCGTCGCATCCGCCGCCGGCGACGGCGACGGTGCCCAGTTCGGCGAAGCGGGCGCGACGATTCTCGGATCCTTCAACGCCACCTGCAGCGACTTCGGTCAGACGCTCGATCGACCTCGGCCGGGGTGCCCTTCGGGCGCGTAGATGCCGTGCCAGATGCCCACCTCCATGCTCGGCCAGGCCGCCTTCGGCCGCGGTCGGCAGGTCCGGCAGCACGTCCAGCCGCGCGGGCGAGGTCACGGCATAGGCCTTGACGGTGCCGCCCTGGATCTGCTTCGGTGGTGTTGGTGGTCTGGTCGCACATGATATCGACCTGTCCGCCGAGCAGATCGGTCATCGCCGGGCCTGTGCCCTTGTAGGGAACGGTCACCAGCGGCGTCTCGATTGCGCTCATGAACAGCATGCCGCACAGATGCGAGGCAGCACCGATGCCGGCATTGGCCATCGGTCACCGTGTCGGCATTGTTCGCCTTCACGTAGGTCGATCAGCGCGGCCATGTCGGCGGGTTCGAAGTCCTTGCGCGCGACGATGGTCATCGGCACTTCGGTGACCAGCCCGACATATTCGAACGCTTCGAGCGGCTCATAGGGCGAGGTTGCGATACAGCGTGGCCGATGTCGCCATGCCGATATGGTGCAGCAGAACGGTGTAGCCGTCCGGATCCGACGCCGCCACGCGGCCCGCGCCCAGCGTGCCGCCGGCGCCGCCGACATTTTCGACGATGATCTGCTGGCCGAGATCCTTCGACATGGATTCAGCGACTAGACGCGCGACCGTATCGGTCGGGCCGCCGGCGGCAAAGGGCACGACCATGGTGATCGATGCGCTCCGGATAGCCTTCCGCCAGCGCGATGCCGATGGCGCAGCAGAACCGAGACCGGCAAGCGGCGGCGGCAAGGCCGGCAGTGTCTTCAGAAATCTTCATCGAGTTCCTCCCGAATGAACGGCATGTGACAGTGCCGCTTGCATGGGCGCCTGCTCCGTGCGCATAGCGACCGGGGTCTCGAAACCAGTTGCGATCGCGCGCATTGGCCTGTGCAGCAAACCCAGGCACGTCTTGCTGCGAAGGTGCGTATATACCGGAACAACGCTGTCGCGGCAATGGGTGGATTTCCACCCATCGCGGCGCCGGCATAGGGTCGTGACAAGTCACGCGTCATCATCGGATCAGTCGCCGGTCGCAGCTCGTATTTCTGCATCTTTTCGTAAAGCGTCTTGCGCGAGATTCCGAGGCTCTCATAGACGGACTTCAGATTTCCGCCATGGACGGCGATGGCGCGCGCAATCAGGCTTCTTTCATAAGCGGCCACCTCGGTCGGCCAAGCACCGCCTTGCCAGCGTGCGCAACGGCAGCCCGCTCTCGGACATCCAGTCAAGGCCCAGCACGAAGCGGTCCGCCGCATTGCGCAATTCGCGCACATTGCCCGGCCAGTCGCGCGCGGCAATGTCCGCCAGCAATTGCGCGGATCGTCATGTCGTCCCTGACCCGTGAGCGGGCAGCGGCTTCCCGCACCAGATGCAGGAAAAGCAGCGGAATGTCGTCGCGCCGCGCTGGCCAGCGGCGGCACGCGCAGCGTCGCCACGTTCAGGCGGTAAAGAAGGTCGGCGCGAAACCTGCCTGCGGCGACCTCCTGCTCCAGATCGACCTTGCTGGTGGCGATGAAGCGGACATCCAGCGCCACCGGCTTCGTTCGATCCCAGCCGCGTGATGACCCGCTCCTGCAGCACGCGCAGCAACTTGCGCCTGCAGGTCGAAGCGGCATGGAGCCGATCTCGTCCAGCAGAATGGTGCCGCCGCGGGCATGCTCGAACTTGCCGTAACGCGGCCGCAGCGCGCCCGGAAAGGCCCCGGCCTCGTGGCCGAACAGCTCGCTTTCGATCAGCGTTTCCGGCAGGGCCGCGCAGTTGATCGCCACGAAGGGCTTGCCGGCGCGGGGCTGATAGATCGTGAAGCGCGCGCGCCACCACCTCCTTGCCCGCACCGGTCGCGCCGATGATCAGCGTATCGGCATCCGTCGCACCGATGGCGCGAATGCGGTAGCGCAGATCGACCATCGACCTGGCGTCCGCGCCCGGCAGGCGCGCTCTCGAGATCGTCATGCTTGCCCGCCACCGCCTTCAGGCGGCGGTTTTCCAGCACCAGCGCCCGCTGGTCCAGTCGCCCGTTTGCATGCACTGCCCGCCAGATACCTGCGTGCGTAAACGGCTTTTCGATGAAATCATAGGCCCCGCGCCGCATCGCCTCGACGGCCAGCTGCACCTCGGCATGGCCGGTCATCAGTATCACCGGTATTTCCGCGTCGAGCTCCCTCACCTTTTGCAGCAGCGTCATGCCATCCATGCCGGGCATTCTGATATCGCTGACCACGACGCCATCGAAGCTATAGCCGATGAGTTCAAGCGCATGTTCGGCACTTGCCAGCATGGTGACGGCAAAACCGGAAAGCTCCAGCGCCTGCGCGGTGGAAAAACGCAGCTCCTCCTCGTCATCAATCAACAGAACCCGCGACATGGTCATTCCGCCGCCGCCTCCATGCGATAGGCAGCGGCCGGCAATTCGATCTCGAATTCCGCGCCGCCGTCTTCATGGTTTCCGACACGCAGCTGGCCGCCAAAATCCTTGATGATATTGTAGGTGATGGAGAGGCCAAGGCCGAGGCCGCGCCCCACGCCCTTGGTGGTGAAGAAGGGATCGAAGATGCGCTCCGAAATTGCCGGCGGAACACCGGGGCCACGGTCGCGGATGAAAATCGACACCGTCTGACCGTGCAGCACGGCTTTCAAGGCGATGCGGCGGTCCTCGCGCCCTTCCACGGCATCGGCGGCGTTGGAGATGATGTTGACCAACACCTGCTGTAGCCGCACTGGCCCGGCTTTGACGGCGAGCGGTATCTCACCGAGATCGACATCCAGCACCGCGTTGGCGGCCTTCAGCCGTGCGCCGACGATTTCGAGCGTATCGCGAAGGACAGCATCCAAAGCAACCGCAGCCATTTTTTCGTTGGGTTTGCGCGCGAAATTCCTGAGGTGCTTGCTGATCGACGCCATGCGGTCGATGAGGCCCGAGATACGCCTGAGGTTTTCCGTCACCTCCTCCAGGCGTCCCCGCTCGACAAGAAGCGAGGCATTTTCGGCGTAGTTCTTGGCAGCAGCGAGCGGCTGGTTGAACTCGTGCGAAAGTGCCGCCGACATTTGCCCCAGTGCTGCAAGCTTGCCTGCCTGCACCAGGTCATTCTGCATCTTGCGCAATTGTTTTTCAGTCTGGCGGCGCTCGGCGATTTCGTGTTCGATCTCCCGGTTCACCCGCGCCAGATCGGCCGTGCGCTCATCCACGCGGCGTTCCAGTTCCGCCTGGGCCTCGGCCTGATGGGTCAGGCGCTCGCGCAGACGCCGCCGCCTTTGCAGCATGGCGGCGACCACGGCGGCGGCAAGACACAGGCAGAGGATGATCGCGATCATCGCCGTCTTGACCTGGGTCCTCAGCGAGCCGGTATCCATCAGCACGCTGACGGTCCAGCCCGCATCCGGCATCGGCTGCGACAGGACGAGATATTCCCTGTCACCGTCGTTCTGGTTGATGGTCATCAACTGATGCGAGCCGAAATTGCCGTTTTTCAGTGGCAGCTCCTTCAGGTCGGCATTGGCATAACGGCGGGATGCCGCCGTGCGCGCAAGCCTTTCCGGGGTCAGCGGCATCAGGCCGGAATAGAGCCATTGCGGCGTTCCGGTCATGAAGATGATGCCTTCCGGGTCCGATACGAGAATGCGGTTTTCACCATCGCCGAACGAGGCCTCTATGCCTTCGATATCGACCTTGAAGACGATGACGCCCTTGATCTCCCCATTGAAGAGGATAGGTGCGGAAAAATAATAACCGCGCTTGTGGGATGTCGTGCCAAGCGCGAAGAAACGCGACGGGGAACCCTTGGCGGCATCCTGGAAATAAGGGCGGTAGCTGAAATTTTCACCGACGAAGCTCGTGGGGCCATCATAGTTGCTGGCGGCGATGGTCACTCCGTCCAGCGTGATGATGTAGATGTCGGAGGATTCCAGCAGGGTGTTGATGGACTTGAGATAGATATTGGCGCGCTGGCGCATCGCCTCATCCTGGGGATGCGCGACAAGTTCCTCGATGTCGTCGTGATCGGCGATCAGGGCGGGAAGCGGCTCGAAACGGCTCAAAAGCCCGCCGAGAGCCGAGACGGCCAACCTGAGGGTGGTGCGGCCCTGATCGGAGACTTCGCCGAAATAGCTTTCTGCAATGATACCGCTGCCCCGCGTCACGGCGCCGTAACCGAGGCCGAGGCTGAGCAGCATCAACAAAATCCAGCGATATTTCACCGAAGCTACCCTCCCCGTTGCAGGCACCTGACCTGCTCTCCCGAACGGAGTGTAGGAGGAGTGATCGGATTTTCCAAGTAACCGAAAAAAGCAGCCAAACGACCTGAAAACAAAAAACCGGCCACGAGGGCCGGTTTTCCGTAAAGATTATGTCGGAAAGCTTATGCGCTTTCCTTCGGCGTCAGAACCTGACGGCCGCGATACATACCGGTCTTCAGATCGATATGGTGCGGACGGCGCAGTTCACCGGAGTTCTTGTCTTCAACGTAGGTCGAAGCCTTGAGACCGTCAGCCGAGCGGCGCATGCCGCGCTTGGACGGGCTTGTTTTTCTTTTTGGTACAGCCATTTTTGTTACTCCACTTTAGCGGCGAAACAACGTAACCGGCCATAACCAAAGGCCGAATGTCGGGTGTCTCGATATCGGAAATTTGGCGCGCTTATACATGCCCAAACGGGCTTTGACCAGCCCTGACGCGCATTTTTTCCGATTAAGCCGGATTGCTGCGACGAGCAGGCGGCAGGCCTTTGCAAATCATGCCTCACTTCCTATCAAAAACGACGAGTTCCCTAAAGTGGTTCATGTCACGGAATTCACAGAAAGCTGGCGCGCGCATCTCGATGATCGGTGCTGCCGCACGCAGTTTTTCCAGTTCTTCGTCGAGCATCGCCTGCCATCGCGGCAGGCACTCCGGCTCGAACCAGCGCGTCACGTAAGCCAGCGTAATATGGAACTGATAGGTGTCGTGATCGGGATGCCGGTAGCCGAAGGTTTCGGCAAATCTATCCCGCCACAGGGCGATGATCCGGTCATCCTCGGCGGTGGCGCCCTTCAGCACCAGCCCCGTGGGCTTGAGGCCAGTGACCTGCATGTTGAAACCAGGCAGGGCCGGAAAATCCGCCAGCCGATCGCAATAATACTCTGTCATCGTGTCGATGGGCGCATCGAGTGGCATGTCTTCCGGCCAGTAGGGAAATGCACGGCGATATTCGATGATGCCCTGAAACACCGTCATATGCAGGCTGGAAACCGGCGTGAAGGCCAGCTGCGATGCCTCCGGCATATCCAGAAAGCGCTGACGGGTGTTGATGATCGCGCGTTCGGTCTGCGATCCTTCCACCAGATGGCAAACAACGGTATTGCCCGGCTCGGGCAGGAATTCGCCCTCGGCATTATAGCGGCGGCCCAGATGGCGCGGCGGCTGATCGTGGCTGGCGGCGGAAAAAGATTCCAGATCTTTTGAAATGAGCGGGGCGTGCATGGGGAAACTCCTTTTGAGATGTTTCCCCTAGTCTGCGCACACAACAAACCAATGACATTAGTCGGCTAATGGCCGATCAATAACCGTCAATGCGCCTCGTCCCAATTGTCGGCTGCGCGGGCATCGACCTTGAGCGGCACCCGCATGGAAATTGCCGGCATGGCTGCATTTTCCATCACCGAGACGACGAGGGGCAGGGTCTTTTCGATTTCCCCTTCCTCGACTTCGAAGATAAGTTCGTCATGCACCTGCAGCAGCATGCGGGCGGAGAGCTTTTCCGCCTCCAGCACCGGCTCGATACGGACCATCGCACGGCGGATGATATCGGCCGCAGACCCTTGAATAGGTGCGTTGATGGCCGCACGCTCGTTGAAGGCTTTCATCGACGGGTTGGAGGAGCGGATGTCCGGATAATGGGCGCGGCGGCCGAAGATGGTTTCGACATAGCCGTTTTCGCGGGCGAAAGCCTTGGTCGCTTCCATGTAGTCGCGAATGCCGGGAAAACGCTCGAAATATTTCTTGATATATTCGCCCGCTTCGGAGCGGGCGATGCTGAGCTGGTTGGCGAGGCCGAAAGCGGAAATACCGTAGATGATGCCGAAGTTGATGGCCTTGGCGCGGCGGCGCACTTCCGAGGGCATGCCTTCCACCGGCACCCCGAACATTTCCGATGCCGTCATCGCATGAATGTCGATGCCGTTTTCGAAGGCGCTGCGAAGCTGCGGAATATCGGCGACATGGGCAAGCACGCGCAGCTCGATCTGGCTGTAATCGGCCGAAAGAAGCTTGTGGCCGGGTGTGGAGATGAAGGCCGTGCGGATCTTGCGGCCTTCCGCCGTGCGCACCGGAATGTTCTGAAGGTTCGGCTCCGACGACGACAGACGCCCCGTGGTGGTGGAGGCCAGCGCATAGGACGTGTGCACCCGTTTCGTCTGCGGATGGATATAGCCGGGAAGCGCATCCGTATAGGTTGACTTCAGCTTGGTCAGCTGCCGCCAGTCGACGATCTTGCGCGGCAGTTCCGCCCCTTCCGCCGCCAGATCTTCAAGAACCTGCGCCGAGGTCGACCATTGGCCGGTCTTGGTCTTGGAGCCGCCGGGCAGGCCCATCCTGCCAAACAGAATGTCGCCCAGCTGCTTTGGCGATCCGATGTTGAAACGTTCGCCGGCCAGTTGGTAGACCTCTTCTTCAAACGCGGCCGCCTTCTGGGCCAGTTCACCGGAGAGACGCGACAGGATCTGCCGGTCCACAGTGATGCCACGCTCCTCCATATGCGCCAGCACGGGCACCAGAGGGCGCTCCAGCCGCTCATACACACTGGTCAGCCGCTCGGCGGCAAGCCGGGGCTTCAGCACCATCCACAGCCGCAGGGTGACGTCAGCATCTTCCGCAGCGTAGGCGGTCGCCTTGTCGATATCGACGAAATCGAAGGTGACGC
>JAXHOC010000051.1:0-147569 GCA_034519725.1 Agrobacterium sp. | reverse complement strand
AGTTACGTATTGCTGCCGACATTCCAGCGTGAGTATCAGAAACTGTCCCGGTTATGCGCCACCGAAGGCGTTGATCATGTCGGATACCTCACCCGGCTTGCCGAGCGGGAGATGATCGAACGGGATCGCCGCAAGGTCGAACGCCGTATCAAGGCGGCCAGGTTCCCGGTCGTCAAAAGCCTCGACGGCTTCGACTTCGCAGCCATCCCCAAACTCAACAAGATGCAGGTGCTGGAACTGGCGCGATGCGAATGGATCGAGCGCCGGGAGAACGTCATCGCTCTCGGCCCGAGTGGTACAGGAAAGACCCATGTTGCTCTCGGCCTCGGCCTGGCAGCATGCCAGAAGGGCTTGTCCGTCGGGTTCACCACTGCCGCCGCCCTGGTCAGCGAGATGATGGAGGCGCGCGACGAGCGGCGTCTTCTCCGTTTCCAGAAGCAGATGGCCGCCTATAACCTGCTGATCATCGACGAGCTGGGCTTCGTGCCACTCTCCAAGACCGGCGCAGAATTACTCTTCGAGCTGATATCGCAACGCTACGAACGAGGTGCCACCCTCATCACCAGCAATCTTCCATTTGACGAATGGACGGAAACCTTGGGGTCGGAGCGTCTCACCGGAGCACTGCTTGATCGCATCACCCACCACGTCAGTATCCTGGAGATGAATGGCGACAGCTATCGTCTCGCCCAAAGCCGAGCAAAAAAGGCCGGCTGAAGCCCTCTCAAAAATCGCCGCCCGTGCATGAGACCCCCGCTCGGGCTACGCCCTCACGGAGGTCTCATGCACGGGCCAAGGTGGCCGACTTTTGCGCCGCCGCGTGGCCGGTTTTTACTCCGCCGTTGACAGAGCACCGTCAACAACGCCAGAAAGTTGAAGTTATCACTGTAAAATCACTGCGGTTTCGGTGCAATCCAGTCAGGCGAACGAGATATCACACTTAGATCTCTCTCAATCCCTTCGAGCTGGTCGATCCATGTTTGTCCTGCGCGGAGAGCCTCTAGAGATCCCGTCGTCTCCGGCATTGGGCCCGTGAAGCGGAAATACGCCTGATCGGTAAGGAATAGACCGAAGCTGCCACGTTTTGAAAATCGCCCAATCTTGCTTCGTGATGGTTTTGAGATACCGTGGTGAACAGGAAGTTCTGCAACGGAGGGAAGACCGGATGTGCAATCACTGCGTGATAGAGAACGTGAAGAAGAACATGCTGTCTCGTCGCATGCTGTTCAAAGGAGCTGCACTAGCTGGCGTCGCAGTGGGCGCGGGAAACCTCTCGACCCCGGTGCTCGCTCAGACAGCCAGCAAGGTTGTCGATCTCTCCCATGCGTACGATTCAACGTTTCCCACATTTGATGGCAAGCCCGGAATAGAGTTCGAATGGGCGGCCGATATCACCAAGGACGGCTATCAGCTCCATAAATTGACGATTTTTGAGCACACCGGAACGCATATAGATGCGCCCTTCCATTTCAGCGCCGATGGCGCAAGCGTCGATCAGTTGGAACCGCAAAAGCTGGTCGCACCCTTGGTGGTGATCGACATCACGGATCGCGCCAAAGAGGACGCCAATTCGACCATCGAGGCGGCGGATATAGAACGCTGGATCAGCACGAATGGCGAAATTCCCGCAGGTGCTGTCGTGGCTTTGCGCTCTGGCTGGGCAACAAAGGTAAAAAGCCCGGCGTTTCGTAATGACGACGCTGGAAAATTCGCCTTCCCCGGTTTCGGCAAGTCGGCAACAGACTTACTGCTCAACCTCGATACCGTCGCAATCGGCGTCGACACGCTGTCATTGGATCCCGGCAACTCTGCCGATTTTGCGGTGCATAATTCTTGGCTTCCGGCCGGCCGCTACGGCATCGAAGGTTTGAACAACCTTGAAGCTTTGCCGGTCAAGGGCGCGACAATCGTCGTGGGCGCACCAACCCATCGAGGCGGGACGGGTGGCCCGGCCCGTATTCTGGCACTGGTGTAGTCGCAACTCGCGCCTTCACGATGGACCAGGAGCCTCCGCACTGGAGAAGATCTGCATTTCAGCATTTGCCGTGCAAACACAATCCCGTCGGAGGCGAGTGTGAATGGACTCGCCTCCGACGCGACCAATCACCTCCGCTTCACCATCCGCCGAAGCATCGAACCCTTTCTCGCCTTGTGAGGAATGAGATCGATATCGCTGACGAGTTTTGCTCCACCTTCGCGGCGTTCCAGTGTGATCTTGCGGCTATGAAAAGCTTCCAGTTCGGCACGATGCGCCACGCTTATGATCGTGGCGTCGGGTAGTTCGTCGATGACAGTCTGCATCATCTTGTCCTGGCTTTTTTCGTCCAGAGCTGCCGTCGCCTCGTCCATGACGATGATATCTGGGGCGTTCAGCAACAGGCGTGCAAAGGTCAGCCGTTGTTTTTCGCCGCCCGACAGCGTCTGATCCCAGGGCGCCTCGTCTTCGATCTTGTCCTTGAGTTGAGCCAGACCGACCTTGTCGAGAGCGGCTCCGATCTCTTCCGCCGTCCAGCTTTCAGCCGGTTGCGGATAACAGACCGCACGACGCAACGTGCCGGCGGGGATATAGGGTCGTTGCGGCAGCATGAACAGCCGGCTGCCGGCGCGGAAATTGACGCTGCCGCCACCCCACGGCCAAAGACCGGAAATGGCCCGAACCAGCGTGCTCTTGCCGGAACCGGATTCCCCGGAGACCAGCACTCTCTCACCCGCGCCGATTTCGACATCCGTCTCTTTGACGACAGCCGTTCCGTCACCGAGTGAAACGGAAACATCCTTGAGGCTGAGCATCGTTTCACCTTCCGTTTCGCCACGCACGATGCGACCGAGAGTATCGCTCTTTTCGGCCCGCTCCAGACCATCGAGCGACATCATGAGGGAGGCAACGCGGCGCGCGCAGGCGTTCCAGTCGGCGAGGCGCGGATAGTTATCCACCAGCCAGCCAAATGCGGATTGAACGATGGTGAAAGCGGAAGCAGCCTGCATGACCTCGCCAAGGGACATGCTTCCATCAAGGAACTTTGGCGCGCAGAGCAGAAGCGGCACAACCGGGGCAATCAACATCGAACCATTCGAGACAACCGTGGTCCGCATATATTGCTGCGCCATGAGACGCCATTGCCGCCGGACATTGCCGAACCGCTTGTCGAGATCGCTGCGCTCCTCTTCCTCGCCGCCAAGCAGGGCGATGCTCTCCCCGTTTTCCCGGACGCGCGTGAGCGTATAGCGAAATTCGGCTTCGACCTGGTTCTTGACTTCGGAAACCTTGACGAAGTTGCGGGCGATGAAGGCGATGGAACTGGATGTGATGATCGCATAGATGACGGCTGCAATCACGAGGAAGCCGGGGATGGTGACCCAAACACCGGCGATTGACAGCGTCAGCGCCCCGCCGATCGTCCACAACACAACGATGAAGGTGGAGGCAGACACAAAGGCGGCGATGACACCGGAAACAAAATCCACCGGCGCTTCGGTGGCGATCCGCATATCCTCAGAGAGCCTCGCCTCCGGATTCTGGTGGTCGCCATCGATCAGGTTGAGCTGGTAATAGCGACCGTTCGCAATCCATCTGCCGACGAGCGCCTTTGTCAGCCAGGAACGCCAGCGCCGCTGAATGCGCATCCGGACATAGACCTGTGATGTGACGATGAACACGCTTCCCAGGACGATGGGCGGAAAGATGGATGCGAAAAAATAGACCGTCGATGCGTCGCGTTTCTCGATCGCGTCGAAAATCCCGCGGTTCCAGACATTGATGCCATATTGAAAGGCGACATTGACGCCGATCATTGCCAGAAGCCCAAGCGAGAACGGCCAGGCGAACCCATCGCCACGACGGCTCCAGAAACCGCGCGCGCTGATCCAGAAGCGCTTCAGCAGATATTTTCTGCGCGCTTCCTCAGCCTCTTCCGGGCTCAGGCCCGAAGCAGGTTCCATTTCCTCCGGCGGTAGAGGATCATCGGTTTCATGGACATCCCTGGGGGATGCGGTTTCGGTGCCATTCTCGTCGGCACCAGCGACCGGCTTCGGTCTTGCGTCATTGTCAATCATGGGCGCTAAACGAACGATGCGTCGAAAGGTTTCACGACTTTGTGATGCCTTGCGAAATATAATTCCGTGGTCGCGCAGAGCTGTTCAGGAGCACCCAAATTCGCGACTTTCTGGACCGTTGCCGATATGCCTTAGCCACGTTCGTGATATGTTGACTGTGTGATGGAAAACAGTCCAAAGGCATGGTTGTGGGGCTCATGACCTGGCCTGCGGCGCGACAGATCACATTGACGGTTAACCGCATGTTGACTTCCCGTTTGACGAGATGGCCCAACATAAGCAGACTCTGAAATTAGACCCGCCGCACCCGGTTGTCATACCGCGCGGCAAGCAGACGGCGCCATCATGCGACTTAGTACCATCACCAACCTGGCTTATGCTGTTACCCTCGTGCTCACGACAGTATCGGCAACCACGTTCATTCTATCAGCCAGAAGCGCTACTCAGGAGCGGGTGGCCATCCAGGATCAACTCGAACTGACCGACCTCGCCGAGGAACTGGCGATCATTACCGATGAGCGCACCGAGGAGGCGCGTCTCTACGTGATGCGCGGCGACGAGCAGCACCTGGCAAAATTCTACGTCGATGAAGATCAGGAAAAGCACCTCGAAAACGCTCTGGACAAACTCTCCTCGCTCGGTGTTTCGCCGGAAGAGGCAAGATCATTTCAGGAGATACGCAAGAACGCGGACGCACTGGACAAGATGGAGCGCGAGGCCATCGGTTTGCATCGATCCGGCCGAGAGAACGATGCGCAACAGATCCTGTTCGGCGATGAGCATTATCGGCTGCATACGAGCCTGATCAACACCGTCGCGACGCTGAGAGAAGCCATTGCGGTGCGCTCGCAGGCGACGGTTGACCAGGCCAAGATCCGCAGCGATTTTTACGGATCGATCGCCAAGGTGATGCTTGCCCTGACCGCCCTGATGTTTGTGGCCGTGCTCTATTTCGTCCTTAGCAGACGCGTTGCCGCGCCGCTTATCAAAATGAGCAATATCGTCACGCGCCTTGCCCGGCAGGATTACAGTATCGACGTGCCGGACGAAGGACGGCGTGACGAAATTGGCGAAATGAACCAGGCCATCAGGATCTTCCGCAGCAACGGGCTGGAACGGGAGCGGCTTGACGCGGAGCACCGCAAGAATCAACGCATCAAGGACCTGATCCTGCAGATGATGCATCGGATTCAGGCTTGCCAGAATCAGGATGAATTGTCCGACGTCGTCTCGAAATTCATGCCGCAGATTTTCCCTGCTATTGCCGGCCGCCTGCTTGTGCTCAAGGAACACAGTTCGGTTCTGCAATCGACCGGGCAATGGTCGGATCCTTCGTTTTCCGCTGCGGAATTTTCGATCGACGATTGCTGGGCTCTCCGGCGCGGGCGTCCCCACGCCAGCAATCCTGACGGCGACGACGTCGCCTGCCATCACCTCCAGGGAGATTTCGGAACCGGCCTGTGCATCCCGCTCACCGCATTGGGTGACACGGTCGGGCTGTTGTATCTGGAAATTCCCCGAGATAACGACACGCTGGAGACGGAGCGACTGTATCTGGAACTCCTTGCCGAGAATATCGGCCTTGCCGTTGCAAACCTCCAGCTTCGGCAGCGGCTGGTCGGCATGGCAAGACAGGACGCCCTGACCGGCCTTCTGAACCGGCGGTCTCTCGATGAGGCGTTGAACAGGCATATTGAAAAGCCGACCGATGCAATTGCCTGCCTGATGCTCGATATCGACCATTTCAAGCGCTTCAACGACCGCTTCGGCCATGATGCCGGGGACGCGGTGATGCAATATGTCGCTCAGGTCCTTTCGGAAGCGATCGGCGATCGGGGTGAGTTGTTCCGTTTCGGCGGTGAGGAATTCACCGTGCTCATGCCGGGCGCGGGCATCGAAGATGCCATCAAGGTTGCGGAGAAACTGCGGCACGCCGTCGAGCGCGCACCGTTCACCTACCGGGGCCGCCTGCTTGACCCGATCACCATATCCATCGGCCTCGCAACGTCACCTGCCGCCGGAACCGTGAGCAGCGTCCTGGAACGCGCCGACGCTGCGCTGCTCAGCGCCAAACAGACAGGCCGCAACAAATGGGTGTCGTTCGACGCCATGTGACTGGAAACACCTCCAAGCCGCTATACGATGAGGTCAGGGTTCTTCCACAGCTGGAACCCGCCCTCGAAAGCAAGGACATTGTCGCCACGCCGGCATCTGGGTGGCAGGGTATCGAGTTTTTCGACATTCCCCCCGCCGATGACCACGTCGTCAGGTTCGAGGGCGGCAGTCAGACGCTCCACGACATCGGTGACGCGCTTTTGCCATTTGGCATTGCCGTTCTTTTCGCGATACGCCTCGCTGACATAATGCTCGTAACTTTTGCCCTTCCGATAGGGAAGATGGGCGATCTCCATCGGCTGGGCGACGTTTTCGACAATCATCGCAGCGCCCAAACCGGTGCCGAGACCGAGAAATAACAGGCGCCCGCCCCTGTAGGAGCCGATTGCCTGCATCAACGCATCGTTGACGATACGAACGGGGCAGCGGAAAGCGCCGGCATAATCATAACCGACCCAGCCCGTCCCCAGATTGACCGGTTCGCGGAGCGGTTTGTTGTGCACGACGGGACCGGGATATCCCATGGCGATGACGTCATAGGTCATGTCTTTGGCAAGCGTAGTGACGGCAGCGACCATGTCCGGTCCCGTCATCGCCTTGCCGCTTTCCACCTTGCGCTCTTCGCCGCCGGCGCTCGAGCGGATCTTGACGTGGCTGCCGCCGATATCGATCGCAAGAACGGTCCGATCCTCTGCCATTGAACTGCTCTCCACCCTCTGTGCCTGCATGGCCGTCACTCCGGATTAACCCAACCGCCGGGCGGCGCGAAATTCGCCATCTCGACCGGACCCCAGCTTGCCGCCGCATAGCGTGGCGGCACGGCCGGGTCGTCGAGAATGGGTTCGACGATTTTCCATGCGAGTTCCGCCGCATCCTGACGGGTGAAAAGCTGGCGTTCGCCAGCCATTGCGTCGCCGATCAGCCGTTCATAAGGCGCCATGTCGCCGATGCCGTCATCGACAGCGCCGAGTTCCACCGCCTCGCCGAGCATACCGTCACCGGCGGCCTTGCGGCGCGCGCCAATGCCGATGGCGATATCAGGCCCGAGCCGGAAGCGTACGTAATTTGCGGGTGCAGCCTCAACATCGCCGAAAAGCGCAATCGGCGGCCGCTTGAAACGCACCACGACTTCGGTTGCATGGGCCGGCAGGTTCTTTCCGGCGCGGATGAAGAACGGCACGCCATTCCAGCGCCATGTGGCCACGCGAAACCGCACGGCGGCAAAGGTCTCGCGGCTTGAGCCAGGCGCAACGCCGGGTTCGTCGAGATAACCGTCGAACCGGCCACGCACCACATCGTCGCGGCTGAGCGGCGGCATGGCTTTGAGTATCTGCACCTTCTCATCGACAAGATCATCCGATGCGCTGGTTGCCGGCGGCTCCATGGCCAGCAGCAACAGGACGTTGATGAGGTGGTTCTGGATCACATCCCGGATGCATCCAACCTCGTCATAGAACTTTCCGCGCCCCTTGATGCCGAAATCCTCGGCCATGGTGATCTGCACGCTTTCGACATGGTCGCGGTTCCAGACCGGCTCCAGAAACGCATTGGCGAAGCGGAAATAAAGCAGGTTCTGAATGGCCTCCTTGCCGAGAAAATGGTCGATGCGAAAAATCGCATCCTCTTCGAAAACCGCGTGCAGCGCCTGGTTCAGCGCCTTGGCCGTCGCAAGGTCGCGGCCGAAGGGCTTTTCCACCATCAGCCGTGCCGAGGCGGCAATCCCGGCCTTATCAAGTCCGGTGACCACGGTTTCAAATAGCGATGGCGGAATGGCGAGGTAATAAAGCGGATGCCCGTGATCGCCGAGTGCGACGCGCAGCTTTTCGAATGTCGCCTCGTTCCGGTAGTCGCCGGACACGTAATCCAGTTGCGAAGCGAATTTTTCAAAGACCGCTTCATCGATCTTGTCGACGTGGCTGGCAACCGCCTCGCGCGCCCGCGCGATCAGCTGGTCGCGCGACCAGTCATCGAAGGCGACACCGATGACAGGCGTTTGAAGCGCGCCGCGTTTCACCATGGCGTAGAGGGAAGGAAAGATCATTTTATAGGCAAGGTCGCCGGTGGCACCGAACACCACCAGCACGTCGGATCGCTGCTTATCCATGGCCGGCGCCCTCATTTCGCTTTTTCCAGATGGCCGCCAAAGGCGTTGCGCATCGCCGAGAGTACCTTGCCGGCAAACTCGGCCTCACCGCGTGAGGAGAAACGCTCGAACAGGGCGGAAGCCAGCACCGGGGCCGGAACGCCCGTTTCGACAGCCGCCTGCAGGGTCCAGCGCCCTTCGCCGGAATCCGACACCCGCCCGCCATACTGGTCGAGATGAGGGTCCTGCTTCAGCGCTTCCGCCGTCAGATCGAGCAGCCACGAGCCGATGACGGACCCATGCCGCCAGACCTCCGTCACGGCAGGAAGATCGATGTCGAACTGGTAATATTGCGGATGGGCGAGCGGCGCCGTTTCCGCATCGGCCTCCCGGTGCTGCGTACCGGCATTGGCGGCCTTCAAGATGTTCAGGCCTTCCGCATAGGCGGCCATGACCCCGTATTCGATGCCATTGTGAACCATCTTGACGAAATGCCCCGCGCCTGACGGTCCGCAATGCAGATATCCCATCGGCGCCGTGCCGGTTACGGGATCGGCCGCGATGCCCTGACCCGCGCCGGGAGCGAGCGAAGCAAAAATCGGATCGAGCCGCTGCACGGCGGCCACCGGGCCACCGATCATCAGCGAATAACCGCGCTCCAGCCCCCAGACGCCACCGGATGTGCCGGTATCGATAAGATCGATGGCACGGGGCGCAAACTCGGCCGCCAGATCGATGGCATCGCGGTAGAAGGAGTTGCCGCCATCGATGATGGCATCGCCCGCTTGCAGTTTTGCGGCAAAGTCGCGCGCAATTTTCGGCGTTATCGCCGCCGGCAGCATAAGCCAGACGGCGCGCGGCGGTGAAAGCTTGGCGACGAGGTCATCAGGCGAGGTCGCGCCAATTGCGCCTTCCTTCACCAAGGCTGCGACATTGTCTGGATTGACGTCGAAGACGACGCAGTCATGACCGTGTTTCAGAAGACGGCGCACCATGTTTGCGCCCATACGTCCAAGCCCAACCATTCCGATCTGCATGCTGACACTCCATTTGTCCAAGGCACGATATGTGCGTCATTCGCCAAGGCGAACGGTGAAATCCCGGTTTTCCCAATTTCCTGTATTGGGCCAGAAGAAAGTAAAAACGATTGCGTCGCCCGCCGCCAGATCCTGAACGGCCAAGTCGACGAAATAGGTGCCGAGACCGGAAGCAATCGTTTGCGTGTCTGTGGTCGTCGCCCAGCCATCCGCACTCCAGTGCACGACGGCTTCATCCGCGAGTTCGATCCGCAGCGTCTTGCCGGCAGGCATTCCGGCAATCTTGTTGTTGAAACACCAGATCCGAAGGTGCGACGGCGTCTTGTTGCGGATGTAGCGCTCCACACCCTGCGGCGGCATGTCGAAGACCGAACCATCGGCAAGCGACCGCAGCAGTTTGATATGTTCCGAATGCGCCCAGACCAGCGGCATCGCACTTCCCGAGGGCTGGCCGTAGAAAAGCTCGTATTCGGGGATGTCGGGCTGGTCCCAGAGCTGCTCGGGGAAAAGCCCGCTGCCGCCGGCAGATTTCTCCAGCGTTACCAGCAGCGCTTCGGCCACCTCCCGCCTTCCGGCGGCAAGCTCGTAATGGGCGCGCTCGCCGGTCAAAAGCGGCCATGGCCGCCCCTGCCCGGTGCCGTCGAATGCTGCTCCATCCGCGTGCTCACCATATCCATCGCCGGTATATCTATACCATACCGGCCCCTGCGGCAGATCGGCACGCAGGCAATGGTCGATTGCCTTGATCGTTTCGAGAATATGCGGATCGTCAGGCGCGCGCAGGCCGAAACGGACAAGGGCCAGCGCATCCGGGCTGATGACGTCGCTGGTCGGCAGCGTCGAGCGGTCAGGCGTCTGGTTGCGGATAAGCGTATCGCCCAGTGGTTGAGCGGCATCTGTTGTGTCGGGCGGAGCGATACGCACATAGTGGCCGGAAATGCCGAGCGCGTCGCAGACTGTCTGGTCACCGGCAAAGGTCCATTGTTCGATCTGCTCGTTCCAGCAATCAGCCGTTTCCCGCAGATGGGCTGCCTCAGTGGCATCGCCCTCCATGTCGATGAGATCGGCGGCGGCCAGCAGCCCGGCGATCTCGACGGCAAGGGTGAAGGGACTGTAACCGGCATCCTCTTCCCACCTGTCTTCCCCGGTTGTCGGGCCGTTTGCCAGAATATAGGCTGCGGCGCTGCGGATCATCGGCATGAAATCCGCCCGCGTGGCATGATCGAGGTGACCATGACGATGCAGCATATCCGCCAAAAGGATCGGAAAGGCGCATTCATCCATCTGGACGCCCGGCCAATAGGGTTTGCCATCCAGCCAGAGGTTCTGGGGCCAGCGGCCCGATGGCTGCTGCACCTGACGCAGATAATTGAGGATCGCCAGCGCCTCGGTGTGATCGCCCGCCGCCAGAAATCCGCCGGCCGCTTCCACGAGATCGCGCGGCCAGACCAGATGGTAACCACCGAGATCGTCATCGCTCTTCGATGCTCCCCATGGGATCGACAGACTTGCGACAACAGCGCCCGGCCGGTCGGCGGCACGATGTGCGGCGAGCACGGCTGTCGACACGCGATAGGAATTGATACCGTGACGGGTATCGCGGTCGAGCGTTTCCAGCCGGTCCTGCCAGTTGCGCCAGTTGGCAACATAGGCCTCGTGTGCACGCTCAAAACCATGCTTCAGGCTGTCAACGGCCGCCGCAGCCGCCGCATATTCAGTCTCGCCAAAGCCGAGCGCCAATCTTGCCGTGCCGTTGACCTCATCGAAGTCGATCTCGCCCGCCAGCGAAACATTTCCGTCATCGGCGCGCTGATACTCTTCAACGATGCGCCCGTGCCGCTGCAACTGCTGCCAGCCATCGGAAACACCGACGAAACCGGCGCTGGCGGCCCGCCAGGGCAGATCGCAGACAAGCGCAAGATATCTGGAACGGCCGGTGGCGAAGAGAACCTGGTGCCCCTCATAATCGCCGACCCAGGCCGAGTTGAGATTGCCGGCATTGACGAGATGCGGTGCCAGGAGCGCGGTCACGCGATAATCCGACATTTGTCCCTTCAGGGGAATGAAGGAAAGCTGCTGGAGAATAGAGGCCCGCGCGGGATCGCTGATCACCTGTTTCTCAATCCGGAATGCGCCATCCGTCGCCGTGTTGGTGATATGGAATGCCGGAATTCCGCTTTCAAACGGGCGGGTAACGGACAGGCAGTCGCGTTTTTCTTCCGAAAAATAACCGTCAGGCCCGGTGACGACAAAACCGAGATCGCGGGTGCAGGCGCTGTCTATCCTGGGATAATAGACCTCGTTCAGAATGCCGTGGCTGAGCGTGAACCAGATCGGCGACGCCTCCGACAGCGCCGTGCCGACGCCGTTTTTGGCGCTCGATGTCCAGCGCGCTTCGATGCCGGGCGCGCCCGGTGCAAAATCCAGTCCGGTGCGCATCATGGCATGTCTCGGTTAAGCTGATGAGGCAGGCGAAGGTGGGGCTTATGGCAGTCCTGAACAGTCATGACGGGTATCTCGACCTTGAACCAAGGCTCTGTTCCTGGAGAACAACAGAAAACGGGCCTACCGGTTCCTTGCTGATATCCACATCGGATACAGCCTCAACATCAAGCTAGGTATTGGCGAAGGGGTACACAACTAAAGATTTGGTAATTTACGCCGCGCAGTGCGTTGGATATTTTTGGGATTGCACGGCCGGGACGCGCAGGCATGGGCGGTTTGAGGAGCGGTCGGACTCGGCGCTGCTAAGCGCTGAAGAGGCGGGTTGGAACCGATGGGTGCCGACCTATGCCATGTGCATGGAAAGGCCTTTTTTTACCTTTCGGTATAGATTGTCCAACTGTCCCGTTAGCGCCTACTTGCGGAGCAACTTTCGCGTGCTTAAAAGGCGTGCAGTTTCAAATCGCGTCGGAGAGGACCAATTTCGTGGAACAGGTAAATACCCAAACCGGCAAGGGCCGGACCAAAGCTCTATGGGCGGCCGTTGCGATCATTGCTGTTGCTGCCGCTGGTGTGATTGGGGGTAAAGCCTTCTACCAGGCAAAGGTCAACGAACTCGTTGCCCGCACCGGCGCAACCGCCCGTTCCGTTGAGGTGGATTTCCTCGGTCAGATTCACATTCGCGAGCTGGCTTTGCCGCTTGCCGATGGCAAGAACATCAAGATTGCGGCCATCGACGGACGTCCAAAATTGCCTTTCCTCGATGGCGCACTCGATATGAGCGACATCGATGTCGACGTGCCGACCGGCAAGATTTCGATGGCGCATGCGCGTGTCGAGAATGCCGCCTTCACAAAGCCGGATGCGGGGGATGTGTCTGGCAATTTGAACTCTCTGCCGAAGCGTATGGAGCGCTTCGCGGCCGAGCGTATTTCCACGCCTGAGATGACCCTCACGCAGTCCGTCGCGACCACCGAGCAGAAGACCGTGTACAAGAACGTCGCCCTCACGGACATCGCCAGGGGCCGGATCGCCCGATATTCCATCGACAATGCCAGCTACGACATCAAGATGGACCTGCCCGACAGCACCGGTGCGATGAAAAACAAGCATATGGTGGTATCGACCGGCGCCGTCGTCGGTCAGGACTTCGATGCCGCTTACCTTGCAAGGCTCTATACGGAAAAAGCCGGTCCCGACGATAAGGACGCAAAGCTTGTTTATGGCCCGCTCTCCGTCAGCAAAATCTCGTTTTCGGATGGGGACGGCCAGTTCACGTACGACGAAATCCGCAGCGACGGCTTCAGCGCCCGCATGCCGGCCGAGCCGCTTGTGGAAACGCTGAACGCACTTGCGGCTGCGGAAAAGACCGACACGCTTTCACCGCAGGAACGCCAGGCACTTTTCACCAAGGCCCTGTCGATTTTCGACATGATTGGCAAGAGCAACATGCAGTTGCTCGGGTTCAAGGCCGATGCACCGGATGAAAGCGAAGGGGCGGCCGGCAAAAGGGTCAAGGTCGGCATTGATCGCATCGACATGCAGATGGACAGCCGCAAGCTCGACTTCGGCCTGAATGGCATGTCGATCGGAAATGGCGTCGATACGATTGAAGTCGCCGAGGCTAGCCTCAAGGGCTTCAACTGGAGTTCCACGATCGAGGGTCTTTCCAAGATCATCGCGCTTGACGACACGCAGATCGAGACCTTCCCATTCAATCACCTGATACCGGAACTGGGCGTCGTCCGCGTCGGTGGCATCAACGTCGATGTCGCCGCGCCGGAAAAGACCGACGAAGAGGCCGAGGAAAAGCCGGCGGGCACGCCCGAGCGCATCAAGTTCTCGCTCCGGAATTTCGAGATGGGACTGACGAAGCCATTCAATGGCATCCCGACCAATGTCGAGATCAGGCAGGATGATCTTACTCTTCCCATCCCGGCGGATTCGTCGGAGGAAGTTTTTGTCGAAGCCCGCAAGCTGGGTTTCGAGGCACTCGCCCTGTCCTACGCCTTTGCCGCCGGCTGGGATGAACCGAACAAGAACCTGGTGATCCGCGAAATCTCCATGAGCGGCAAGGACATTGGCAGCGTCAATTTCTCCGGTCTGGTGAGTGGGTTCACGGAGGAGTTTTTCTCCTTCGACATCAACCGTACCCAGGCTGCCGTCCTCGGGCTTGCGGGTCGCGAGGTAAAGCTGACGATCAAGGACGAAGGTTTGATGGCCAAGGCTATCAAGCTTTACGCCCTGCAAAACGAGATGACCGAGGATCAGGTGCGCGGCACCTTGACGTTCCTGGCCACCGTGATGTTGCAGCAGGTCGTCGCGGAACACCCGAAACTTCAGGGCGCGGTCGAAGCACTCGCCCGGTTCGTCAGCAAGCCGGGAACCCTGACGGTAACGGTCCGCTCCACCGGCGTAAATGGCCTCGGTCTGTTCGATCTGGTTGCAGCCTCTGAAAACCCGATGCTGCTTCTCGACAAGGTCGATATCCAGGCGACGGCCGAGTAAGCCGGCCGCCCTCCAAACGGCTCAAGCTCCGGTTTTTCGGAGCTTGAGCGCGCCAGGCGCGAGGCTTTCAGCAAGGCTCAGATGCGCCGTGCCTTGATCGTGTTCATGACGAAGCTGGTCTCGATGGTATCGACACATTTCAGCTTGGCGATCTTCTCCTTGATGAAACGCTCATAATCCTCCAGCCCGCCGCACATGACCTTGAGCATATAGTCCCTCGACCCCGTGACGAGGTGACATTCGAGAACCTCGTCCCAGTCCAGAACAGCCGCCTCGAACATGCGGATTTCATCATCGTGCTGGCGGCTGAGGCGGATGGATGCAAGAGCGGTCATCGTCCATCCCTCGATTGCCGGATCGACGATTGCGGAATAACCTTTGATCACCCCCGTCTCTTCAAGCCGCCGCAGCCTGCGCAGACATGCCGATGCCGACAATCCGACTCGCTCGGCAAGTTCATTGTTGGTGATCCTGGCATCGGCAGACAGTTCCCTGACGATCCGCCTGTCGATGGGATCTGCAATTTTCTGCGACATAAAGGGGCATTCTCCGCAATATATTGCTTCATCAGACATATATGCGCTGCATAATGCAAGGTATTTCGGCTCGATTGGATGTAAGCTGCCGGCAGTTCAACGTCTGTTGAGGAGGACCTATCGCCCATGACCGCACCGCATCCGTCCAAGACCCATATCGGCAACCACGCTCTCCATCCTGAAACCCAGATGCTCAATTACGGCTACGATCCGGAATTGTCGGAAGGCGCCGTGAAGCCGCCGGTGTTTCTGACATCGACCTTCGTCTTCAAGTCGGCGGAAGACGGCCGCGACTTTTTCGACTACGTCTCCGGCCGCAAGGAGCCGCCTGCGGGCAGAGGTGCCGGCCTCGTCTATTCGCGTTTCAACCATCCAAACAGCGAGATCGTCGAGGACCGTCTTGCCGTTTATGAGCGCACCGAAAGTTGCGCGCTGTTCTCGTCCGGCATGTCGGCCATTTCGACCACGCTTTTCGCCTTCGTCCGGCCCGGCGACACCGTGCTTCATTCCCAGCCCCTGTACGGCGGCACGGAAACGCTGCTGGCAAAGACCTTCCACAATTTCGGCGTTTCGGCGGTGGGGTTCGCCGACGGCGTCAGCGAGGCCTCGGTGATATCAGCCGCAGAAACTGCGATGGCGAAAGGCAGGGTGTCCGTCATTCTGATTGAAACCCCCGCCAACCCGACAAACAGCATCGTCGACGTGCCGATGATCGCCCGTGTTGCCGACCTGATCAGCCAAAAGCAGGGCCACCGGCCGATCATCGCCTGCGACAACACGCTTCTCGGCCCGGTGTTCCAGCGGCCAATCGAGCACGGTGCCGATATCTCGCTCTATTCACTGACAAAGTACGTTGGCGGACACTCCGACCTCATTGCCGGCGCAGCGCTTGGCCGCAAGGAGGTCATGAAACAGGTGAAGGCGCTGCGCGGAGCCATCGGCACGCAGCTCGATCCGCACTCCTGCTGGATGCTCGGGCGCTCGCTTGAGACGCTGCAAATCCGCATGGAGCGGGCAGACAGCAACGCCAAGCTGGTGGCCGAATTCCTGAAGGCGCATCCCAAGGTCGAGAAAATCCATTACCTGCCGTTTCACGATCCGGCATCCCCTGTCGGCAAGGTGTTTGCAGCACAATGCACCGGCGCGGGATCGACCTTCTCGTTTGACATCGCCGGCGGCCAGCCAGCCTCTTTCAAATTCCTCAATGCGCTCACCATATTCAAACTCGCGGTCAGCCTTGGCGGTACGGAATCTCTCGCCTCGCATCCTGCAACGATGACGCATTCGGGCGTTCCGGCCGATGTTCGCCAGCGCATCGGCGTGCTTGATTCCACGATCCGGCTGTCAATCGGCATCGAGCATCCCGACGATCTGATCGCCGACCTGACCGTTTCACTGGATGCCTGCTGACGAGGCCGGATCACAGCGCCCCTCACCATCATAAAACACGCTCATCGGCTTACAAGCGGCGAATGACGGGTTGAGATGGTGTCGGGCAAAGGTTATCAGGTGCCTCAACTCCAGGCGGACTTTCCGCGAGCAACAAGGCGTATCCTGACAATGATCCCGGATTTTCTCGTCACCCATTCCGGTGGCTTCCATGCCGACGAACTGCTGTCCAGCGTCATCCTGACCCGGCTTTTCCCGCAGGCCCGCATCATCCGCAGCCGGGCGCCGGAATGGATCACCCCCGGCGTGGACCGCATCATCTACGATGTCGGCGGCGCTTATGACGCGACAACAGGGATTTTCGATCACCACCAGCGCGGCGCGCCGCTCCGGGACGACGGTCAGCCCTATAGTTCGTTCGGACTGATCTGGAAGCATTTCGGCCGGGACTATCTTGCCGTCTTCGGCATTCCCGATGACCATGTCGAAGCCGTGCATGCCTCTTTCGATGCAAGCTTCGTGCTGCCGGTCGACCTGGTCGATAATGGCGCGCTCAGCCCCTCCACCGCCGGGCCGCTGGTTGCGCTGACGCTGCCTGTCCTGCTGGAAACGCTGAAGCCTGTTTTTGACGAGACCGACCCAGACGCGGATGATCGCAGTTTCCACGCGGCGCTGGTCATTGCCCGCAGCTTCGTCGAGGCGAAAATAGCCAAGAGCGCTGCAAAATTGCGGGCGGAGGCGCTTGTAACCCAGGCGATCGTGGCTGCCGGTGAAGGGCATGTTCTGGAATTGCCGATCGGCATGCCGTTTCGCCCCGCCATCGTCAAGGCGGGTGCCGACCATCTGCTGTTTGTCGTTCACCCGCGCGACAAGGACTGGTGCCTGACCGGCATCCGTCGCGCCGAAGAGGGTTTTGAACTGCGGGCAGACCTGCCGGCGGCTTGGGCCGGCCTCACCAATGGCGATCTGGAAGTGGTGTGTGGCGTTAAAGGCGCGAGCTTCTGCCACAACGGCCGGTTCATCGCCGCCGCCAAAACCCGCGAAGCCGCACTCGCCATGGCGGAACTGGCTGTGAAAGAGGCTCTCCTCGCCAACGCCGGTGATGTCGTTCATTGAACGGTGTCGAATGCGAAAAAGAATGCTCGGCGGCAAGGCTGCCGGGCAGATCAAATGAGACGGCGCTCTGTCTTGCTCAGCATTTGCATCAGAGCACATCCTGTTTAAAGACCTGCTCTAACTCCTTGTTTCCAAACATTTTCAGGGCGGAAAACCGCTAAGCACCCTGACTGGAATGCTCTGAAAGGAACAGTCATGCCCAGACTTTCTGGAAAGACCGCACTCGTGACCCGAGGCACCTTATATGACAGGGGCTGAACTGAACATCGACGGCGGCATTCTGGCAGGCTCAGCCGCAGCACCGGGGAATTAGAGCAACGGGCTATCGGCGTGACGCGCATCGGTGTCTTTGGCGCGAAGCGGAAAAGAAAGCGGCATGCATTCCGGCCGTCGGGGCGACAAGGCAACTGCTGACTCCGATGACGGAAATACGTCTCAGCTGAGGGAACAAACCGGGCGAAATTTCCGTTTCTCGTCAGGATTATTCCTTCGGAGGTGGGTCATGAAACTCAAGCTGGCTTTAAGCGTGGTTCTAAGCGTTACCTTTACGGCAGCAGTCGCGGAAGCGCGGGATCAATTGCATCTTTACGGCACGATCGTGTCCCAGCGCGTGGTGTAGCTGGATTTCATAGCCATCGGTGATTTCCGGTAGGGTCGGGTTGCTTAGATCCAACCTAAAGGACACCACCGATGACCGACGACATGATGAACCTGCGCTCACTCGTTGAGAAGAGCGCCGACGCCGATTTGCTACGCGAGATGATCGGCTTTGCTGCCGAGAAGCTGATGGCGCTGGAAGTCGGGGCGAAGACCGGCGCGGGCTACGGCGAGAAGAATGGCTTTCGACTTGCCCAGCGCAACGGCTATCGCGACCGGGACTGGGAGACGCGGGCTGGCACAGTCGAGCTTCGCATTCCCAAGCTTCGCACAGGCAGCTATTTCCCGAGCTTTCTGGAGCCGCGCCGCATGGCCGAGAAGGCCCTGACTGCTGTGATCCAGGAGGCTTATATCCAGGGCGTTTCGACCCGATCCGTCGATGACCTCGTCAAGGCGATGGGCATGAGCGGCATCTCCAAGAGCCAGGTGTCCCGGCTCTGCGAAGAGATCGACGACAAGGTCAAAGCCTTCCTCGACCGCCCCATCGAGGGCGAATGGCCCTATTTGTGGATCGATGCCACCTATCTGAAGGTTCGTCGCGGCGGGCGCATCGTCTCTGTTGCCGTCATCATCGCGGTGGGCGTCAACACCGATGGCCGACGCGAAGTGCTCGGCATGGAAATCGGGACATCCGAGGCAGAAGCGATCTGGACGGAATTCCTGCGCAAGCTGACAAGAAGAGGCCTGCGCGGCGTCAAGCTCGCCGTCTCCGATGCGCATGAGGGCATCAAGGCAGCAGTGTCGAAGGTGCTTTCCGCCACCTGGCAGAGGTGCAGGGTCCACTTCATGCGCAATGCGCTTGCCCATGCCGGAAAGAGCGGACGACGCGTCGTTTCCGCCTTCATTGCCACGGCATTCGCTCAGGACACGCCAGAAGCGGCAAGCGCTCAATGGCGCAATGTCGCCGACCAGATCAGGCCGAAGGTGCCGAAGCTTGCAACCCTCATGGACAGCGCCGAGCAGGACGTGCTCGCCTATATGACCTTTCCCAAGGCCCACTGGACCAAGCTGCACTCGACCAACCCGATCGAGCGATTGAACGGCGAGATCAAGCGGCGGACAGAGGTCGTCGGCATCTTTCCCAACGATGAAGCCATCGTGCGCCTGGTCGGCGCGCTGCTGCTCGAACAGAACGATGAATGGGCTGTCCAGCGATCCCGCTACATGACACTTGAGACAATCGCCACGATGAGCGATGATCCCCTCATCAGCCTGCCAGCCGCAAGCTGACACTCATCCGGCCCGCTGGGATGAGCCGTGGTCGTCTAAGCTACACCACGTCATGGGACACGATCTACGGCACCGTTCCGGTGACAGGCGATCCCGTACTTGAGAACTCCTATCGGGCAACACTCGACAGCTGCAGTTTCCAGTCTTACCCAACATACGAACGCTTCGGCTTCTATGGAGGCGCATATGGCTCTGCCGAGATCCGCAGTTGCATGTATCGGAGGGGATTCGTCATGGAAAATGGTGAGCCTTTCGCATCCCCCGTGAGGAAAGCAACGTATCTTTCAAGGTATTAAGACGCCAAACGATGCCAGACCAAAGCTTCTGACCGTCGCCGTCTCAATCGGGACAGGCTTGATAACTTTACGCACCCTGTTCCGCATTGAAACGACGCCATTTTGGTTCGCTCACGCAATCGCGTTGAACCGTACCCAGTTTGCCGGAGACCCCAACTCGTGAGAAGTAGGGTCTATGACAAGCAAGACGACAAACAAGTTTTCTCCTGAAGTCCGCGCCCGCGCCGTTCGAATGGTGGTCGAGCATGAAGCGGAGCATCCTTCGCGATGGGCGGCTGTGTCTTCCATAGCCGCAAAGATCGGTTGCTCGGCGCATACGCTCAATGAATGGGTGAAGAAGGCCGAGGTGGACAGCGGCAAGCGTGCGGGTTTGCCGAGTGACGTCGCGGAGAAGATGAAAGCTCTGGAGCGGGAGAACCGCGAACTTCGTCAGGCCAACGAGATTTTGCGCAAAGCCTCTGCGTATTTTGCGATGGCGGAGCTCGACCGCCCACTGAAGCGATGATTTCCTTCATCAATGCACACCGCTCGGTGCTCGGGGTCGAGCCGATCTGCAGACTGCTGCCGATTGCCCCGTCCACCTATTATGAAGTCATCGCCAAGCGCACGGACGTGGACCGTTTGTCGGCCCGCGCCCGACGCGACATTGCCATGAAGGTCGAGATACGCCGGGTGTTCAACGAGAACTTCCAGGTCTATGGCGTGCGCAAGGTCTGGCGACAGTTGCTACGGGAGGGTTACGACATCGCCCGCTGCACTGTCGCTCGGCTTATGAGGGCAATGGGACTGCAGGGCATCATTCGCGGCAAACCGATCCGCACGACGATCAGCGACAAGACCGCGCCATGTCCGCTCGACAGGGTAAACCGGCAGTTCTTCGCGCCCGCGCCGAACATGCTCTGGCTTTCTGATTTCACCTATGTGGCGACCTGGCAGGGTTTCGTCTACGTGGCTTTTGTGATCGACGCCTTCGCTCGCCGCATCGTCGGTTGGCGGGCAAGCCGGACTGCCCATGCGGGCTTTGTGCTCGATGCCCTCGATCAGGCACTTCATGATCGGCGGCCCGTCCACCGTGGCGGACTGGTCCATCATTCCGACCGCGGCTCGCAATATGTGTCCATTCGCTATTCTGAGCAGTTGGCGGAGGCAGGCATCGAGCCGTCTGTCGGAAGCGTTGGCGACAGTTACGACAACGCTCTCGCCGAAACGATCAACGGTCTTTACAAGGCCGAGGTCATCCATCGACGTGGGCCGTGGCGCAACTTCGAGGCCGTGGAGTTCGCCACGCTGGAATGGGTAGATTGGTTCAACAACAGGCGTCTTCTTGAGCCCATCGGAAACATTCCACCTGCCGAGGCCGAAGAACGATATTACGCCATGCTGGACGCGCCAGCCATGGCCGCATAACTTAAACCAAACGGTCTCCGGTAAACTGGGGGCGGTTCACGTATTGAAAACCGGCTTTGGAATATCGATTTTCAGGGTAACCTGGAGGTCGAAATGATCTACATTCTTTTCGCGTTATGCGCGCTCGTCACAACATTCTTTGCTTGCCGGTATTATGCTGCCAAAACTCTATTGGTCGAACACGATATCGACAAAGCCATCGCACGGAAATTTGCCTCGAGTGGGAAGGCCGTTGAACTGGCGACACTTCGCGAGGAGAATGCCGTCTTTCGAAACCTCTTGCTCGACCTTCTGGAAAACGAAGCGGCCTCTCCGGTTCAGCCGACAGCCGTATCGAGGGATGATTTGGTCAGGATAAAAGCGGCCAAGATCCAGAGGTATCGCGAGATACTGGCCGAAAGCTGGCATGTCTTGCAGCAGCGTGAAGCCAGTGACGTTTCCGAACAGGATGTGAGGTTCAAAAAACGTTTGGCGCAAAATTTCAAGAATCCGCTTAACTGATATGACGGAAAACGTATCGGTAAAAACGTCTTCCAGCAGAACGTCTCTTATCGGCCCTTTTCGGACGTACGTAGACGCAAAAATCGGCCGCGAAACTCTGAGTTTTGCGACCGAGTTCTGCGACAGAAATTCCCTTTTCATTTCAGCGGCGGCCAATCTGCCGTGAAAATTAGGATTTCTGCGACAAGTCGGTTCGCGCCATCATAGGACATTGACGCGCGTGGCAGATTTTCCGATAAGCTTGAAGCAAACTGTATGCTTGGGCCGAATGTCATTAAATAGTTAGGATGTGCGGTTAAGACAGGTCGCGCTTAGAGCCTACGGAGAGACCAATGAAAAAGATCCTGAGAACCAAAATAACAAACATCAACACTCAGGATTTTGAGACTCATGTCTATTTCGTCTCCACGCGCGAGGAAAAGCTCGCCGCGTCATAAAGCAGCCTTCACCGCAAATCACACACATCAAGACGGCCGCAAAAAGCGTCTGAACAAGTTTCTATCCTATTATCGGCCGCATCTGCCGCTGCTGATGGCTGATATGGTGTGCGCGATTGTCGTCGCGGCGGCTGCCGTCGCGCTGCCAGTCTGCGCCAACATCGTGGTCGGACATCTTGTCGAGATGCAAGATCCGGCATCCGCCCGCTGGCAAATCCTGGCCATGGGGGGCGTCATGCTGTGCATCGTCGCGACCCAAATGGCCGCTACCTTCTTTGTCGACTATCGGGGCCATCTGATGGGTGCCCGGATCGAGGCAGATATCCGCCAGGAGCTTTTCGACCACTGCCAGAGGCTCTCGTTCAGTTTCTATGACCGACAGCGTGTCGGTCAGCTGATGAGCCGGATTACCGGGGACTCTCTCTGGCTGGGCGAACTGTTCCACCACGGGCCGGAAGACCTGTTCATCGCCATTCTAAAATATGGCGGCGCCATGCTGGTGCTTTTCTTCATCGATCCGCCACTGGCGGCCGTGATCCTTGTTCTCACTCCGTTCGCGGTCCTGTATTCCCTTTATTTCAATCGGCGCATGCAGCACGCCGTCGAGGCAAGCAAGCGGGTCATTGCCGAGGTGAATGAAAGGGTGGAGGATTCGCTAGCAGGCATTCGAGTCGTTCAGTCCTTTTCCAACGAGAAGATCGAGCGCGCACGTTTCTCCAAGCTCAACCGGCGATTTCTCGACAGCAGGGCAGACGGTTATCGCAGCGAGGCGTGGTTTTCGGTTGGGACCGAGGGCTTTGCGGCATTGCTGCTGCTTCTGGTCGTCCTGTTCGGCGGACTGCGCATCCTTGCGGCGGAACTGACCATCGCCGAGCTTCTCACCTTCCTTCTGTGCGTTGGCGTCCTCGTTGATCCCGTCAAACGGTTGGCGAATGTCGTACGGCTCTGGCAGGAAGGCTACACGAGTTTCGTTCGGGCGATGGAAATCCTGGAGGTTGCGCCGGAGATAACCGATCAGCCCTCAGCCCTTGCGCTGAAGGAACCGAAGGGCGAAATCCAGCTTCTGGATGTCGGGTTCGGATATGGTGACGGGCCGGATGTGCTCAATTCTGTCTCGCTCACCATCCGCCCGGGGGAATTCGTTGCCTTAGTCGGCCCCTCCGGCGTCGGGAAATCCACCCTGTGCGCACTGCTGCCGCGTTTTTACGATGTGAGACTAGGATCGGTCCGGATAGATGGCCATGACGTACGTGATCTGACGCAGGCGTCGTTGCGGCAGAATATCGGCGTGGTCCCGCAGGATGTTTATCTGTTTGCTGGTTCCGTCGCCGACAACCTCCGTTACGGCAAGCCGGGCGCGACAGATGAGGAAGTCGAGGCTGCGGCTCGCGCCGCTTACGCACATGACTTCATCATCGCTCTCCCGGACGGCTACAATACGGATATCGGACAACGCGGTGTAAAGCTGTCGGGAGGGCAAAGGCAGCGACTGACGATCGCCCGTGCATTCCTCAAGAACCCTCCCATTCTAATCTTCGATGAAGCGACAAGCGCGCTCGACAATGAAAGCGAAAGAGCCGTGCAACAGGCTTTGCTGAAGCTTTCGAACGGGAGAACAACAGTGGTGATTGCTCACAGGCTTTCAACGATCCGACATGCACACCGCATTCTCGTCCTCACTCATGAGGGGATTGTCGAAGAGGGAACACACGATACGCTGATGGCCAGCGGCGGCATTTATGCCGGCCTGCATGGTCTGCATGCCAGTATTTGATGGCAAAATTGGAGCGGCAGGAATGCCGCTCCAAATGCGCTGGCCGCGTGGCACCGAACCCGGACCCACGCAGTTGTCGCGAAACTCTCAATTAAAGCGACACTTGTTTTCCTGACTTTTGCGACGTCGCACAACAGGTAGTTTTACGGCAGCCGCGATGTCGCCTGTAGGCGCCAGCCGGTCAATATATGCGTTGACGAAAAAGGCCCTCCCGGGTTCAGAGAGGGCCTGTCCTGTTACCAGCGATAGTCGCGACGGTCTCGCCATTCGCGGTGTTCGCGCCAGTCCCTGCGCTCGCGCCATTCTCTGCGGGCCTGGCGTTCACGCCACTCCCTGCGGCCTTCCCAGCGATCGCGTCTGTCCCAGCCGCGTTCATATCTCGGCGGTCCGTTGGGCCGGCAATATCCGCGCGGCGATAGATGAAAACCGCGTCCGCAGGCATAGTCCACAGTCTGAATGTTGGATGCCAGGGGTGCGGGTTGACCGACAGGCATGGCGTTCGCGCCACTGCCGAACAGGGCGCCGAGAATTAGTCCAGCGCTTAAAATCATCTTACGCATGTCATCTCCCTCCTTCCGGGATGAAGCGATTTAGCGCTTCGGCCGGTGAACTGTGGCTGAATGAATCTTGATGTTTTCGTGGCAAAATTCCGCAATTGTGGCAGAGCTCGGCCATGCGCTCCGCACCCCGCGAACGGCTGAAACGGACACGCGAGCCGCCATATAATCAGCACAACTTTTTGTCGATGCACGAGAATTGGAAAACTAATAGTTGACGCGGCGACACGGCCACGCTATAACGAACCATCGAATTTGCTTGCTTAGCTTTGCTTGTTGCGCGATTGGCACCGCGTTCTGAACGAACCTTTCATCTCAAAATCGCTACCACTCTCCGCGGCGCTTTTTAGTGCTGTGGGTCCTCTATCGCTATGAAAGGGTTCTTCATGACCACTGGCACAGTTAAATGGTTTAATTCCACAAAGGGCTTCGGCTTCATTCAGCCTGACAACGGCGGCACCGATGCTTTCGTTCATATCTCCGCCGTTGAGCGGGCTGGTATGCGCGAACTCGTCGAAGGCCAGAAGATCGGCTTCGATCTGGAGCGCGACAACAAGTCCGGCAAAATGTCTGCTTGCAATCTGCAGGCTGCCTAACGGGTCTGTGCTTCCCTTTGACCACGGATGTACTGGCACTGCCGGAAGCACCCCGACCAAATCAAGGCCAGGCAAATTGCCTGGCCTTTTGTTTTCCGCTCGCCTGCCGAGCCTTGACCACGGAACACCCATGACAGAAAAATTCAGTATCTCGCGCCAGAAGGCCGAAGCTGCCTTCAGCAACATCCAGACGCCGTTTTTCGCAAAAGACAAGGCGATGGATGAGCTTGATTCCATCACCCAGTCCCGTGACGCCAAGACCTTGCGCCTTCGCGAAGCACGTCTTGCCAAGGAACAGTCGGACCGCATTTCTGCGACGTCTGCCCTGCTTGCCAAACGCGCCCGTGTGCGGTGATCATCCTGACGGCGGCATCAGAATAACCGCCTGAAGATCTTTCACGACAGGCATGCTTCTGACCGTCCCCGGTCTTTACGGACGCCGGGGCTTGCGGTGTCGCGCGGCACGTTATCTCTCGGGCAGGCTTTCGTTTCGAGCTGCCCAGGCGCGGCGCCGGTGACATGATTATTCTGCCGCGATGCGTTCAGCATCCCGGATAAATATTCAATGGAATTATATTTAGAAGCCGACGTGATCGGCGTTTACGTCTCGCCCCACGTCTACGGCTCGCCCCACGTCATCGTGTAGCGCGTACCCTTGGCCTTTTCCGGGTGCGTATGCGTTTGTTCGACACGCGCGCCGATATTCTGCGCCATGGCCATGATCAGCTTCGTTCCAAGGCCGGTGCCACGCGGAGTTGCCTCTGGCGTTGAGCCGACACCGTCGTCTTCGACAACGAGAACGAACTGCCCTCTCTCTTCCGAAAGTGCGACGCGAACCGTGCCGGACTGATCGGGATAGGCATATTTGAGGGCGTTGGTCAGCAACTCGGTGATGATGACGCCCAGAGCGACGGCATGGTCTGCCTTGAGGCTGATGTCACACAGCGATGTTTCGACGGTAATGGCAGACGAGCCTGGAACCGCCTGAAACAGACCGTCGATGATCGAGGTCAGGTAGGAATTGAGCGATACCAGACCGATATTGTCGGTATTGTAGAGGCTGCGGTGAACGCCGGCGATCGCGGAAATCCGGCTTTGGGTTTCCAGCAAGGCGACTTCGGCTTCCTTCGACTTGATGGTGTTGATCTGCAGGCGAATCATCGCCGACACCAGCGATAGGCTGTTGGCGACCCGATGGTTCATCTCCTTCACCATCATTTCCGCATGTTCCTTCGCCTTGACCAGCAACCGGTCGGACTCTTCCTTGGTCTGGCGCAGGCGATGGTTTTCCAGCGACTGGTTGATTGCCGCAAGCAGGAGCGGGAAAAAGTCGTCGCCGACGTTCTTTATGACGTAGTCGGAAGCGCCGGCCTTGAGGGCATCGATCGCGATCTGGGCTTCGTTCGATCCCGTGACGTAAATAACGGGAACGCGTTCCGGCAACGACTGGACAGCGGCAAGGAACTCCATCCCCGTCGATGTCTGGAAGTAATGGTCAAGCACGACGATATCAAACTGCTCGTCTTGAAACATCTTGAGCCCGGACGCCACGGATGCGGCATGCACAACCTCCATTCCATGGCGACCAAGGATCCGGCCGGAAAGCCGCGCCAGAGCCGGATCATCATCAACATACAAAACGCGCAAAGCCATCATGCCTTCAAGGTACTTGAATTACGGAGAAGAACAGGCCGAGGTTCTTGATCGCACTCGCAAAGCCTTCGTAATCGACCGGTTTGGTTATATAGACATTTGCACCGAGGTCATAACATTTCTGGATCTCGGTTTCGTCATCCGTCGTCGTCAGAACCACCACCGGCAAACGGCGCGTATGTTCGTTGCTCTTGATTTCCTCGAGTATTCGGATACCCGACATATCGGGCAGATTGAGATCGAGCAGGACGAGCAGATAACGATCTTTACTGACGACGCCATCGCGGTTTTCACCGAGGACATAGTCAAGTGCCTTTGCACCGAGCGTAAAGGGTATGATCTCGTTGTTCACACCCGCACGCCGCACGTTCTTCTCGATCAGCCGAGCATGACCTTCGTCATCCTCGATCATGATGATCGTTACCTCTTGGCCGGTTGCCTTCATTTTTCGCCTTCTTTCGTTACTTTTCTGAGATCGCTCGGCAGCAGCAACGTAAACGTACTTCCTTTGCCAAGTTCGGAACTCACCTTAATGTCTCCACCTAAACTTCTTATTAGCGAACGGACATGGGCAAGGCCGATGCCTTCCCCCGGCTGATCCTGTTCACCGGCGCGGCGGAAAAGTTCGAACACCCGTTCCAGATCGTGCTCGCCAATGCCGCGCCCGTTGTCGCTGACCTCGATGCTGATGGCACCCCGCCCGGCGGGATAAGCGCGGGCCGTCAATCGCAGCGGGCGTCCCGGCATCTGGTATTTCACGGCATTGTCGAGAAGATTGCCAAGGATCTGGTCGAGAGAGATGCGATCCGTCACCACGGTCAGCTTTGGTGTCTCGACATTGATCTCGCCGCCATTGGCATTGATCTGGTGGCGAACCGTCTCGGAAAGCGATGACAGCAATGTCTCTATATCGACCTTTTCGGGTTGCAGCTTGCGCTGGCCATCGCGGGATATCTTCAGGATCGCATTGATCAGATGATCCATCTTGCGGGTCGAAGAGCGGATGAAACTGATCGCCTCGGGAATATCCTCCTCGACCGCCAGTCTGGCCTCGCGCACCACATCCTCGGACGGCACTTTGCCGTCTGCAAGAATGTAGGCGCTGACCGGCTTCAGCGACGTATCGAATTCGGAGAGGAACCCCATGATATTGACGAGCGGCGCCCGCAAATCATGTGTGACGATATAGGCAAAGCGCTGAATTTCCTGATTGGCGCGGCGAAGATCACGGGTTCTTTCCTCGACCCGCTCCTCCAGATGCCGATTTAGCTCGTCAACATCCTCCCGCGAGCGGTTCAACGCCCGGATATAGGTGAAGACCAGAAAAATCGAGCCGCCGACAACAAGCAGGATCGCCAGCGTGCCGCCGAGCGTGACCCATTGCAATGTATTGGCGGCACCAAGTTGGTCCGCGACGATGATACGGAGCCGGTCGTCGGTCTGCGATTGCAGCTTCGACAAGGTCGTCCGGATTTCGTTCATGAAACGTTTGCCGTCATTCTCACGGACGACTTCGACTGCCTCTGTGATGCGACCGGCTTTTTGCAGGTCGATGGTTTCCTGGGTTTCAGCCAGCTTGTTGGCGATGGCGTTGCCGAGGTTTGTGAGATCCTGCGCGTATTCCTTCTCGTCCTTCAGCACGTCGAGAAGTCTGGACTGCCGTTCCGGCAACAGGCTCATCGCCTCCTGATACGGGCCGAGATAATCGACGTTATTGGTCAGCAGATAACCGCGCTGCCCGGTTTCAATATCCTGCATCGATGTGAGTATATCGAGAACGGCCGACCGCACACGGCGCAACTCGGCTGTTTCTTGAGAATACCGGTTATTCACCTGTACCAGCCACAGCGACGTGGCGACCATTCCGGTCAATATTGCAACACCCACAGCGAGCATCAACAGGCTTCGCTGAGCAAAAGGCGAAAAACTAATCACAGTCATTAATTCCCGGCAGGCAGGTCAATTTTGGCGCAAACTAGAATATGCGCGACATTGAAGCGACCGTTTTATTTTGCATCCCTGTGGGAACCACTTTTCTCGGCGCGCGTTGAGTATAGCTGTAAAATAAAAATCCCGCCTCCGCGATGCCAATACCGGAGGCGAAATAGAGAGCGTTTTCAATCCGAATTGCCGGATTGCCTCACACCACCTGCACCAGGTGGCCCGGCGAGACTGTTTTATAGTGTCGCGCCGGCGTTTCAAATCCCATCGGCCGTACCGGGCTTTTCAGCTCATCATTGGATATGCCGCGCGTTATTCCGCGCCGTGCCGGATCGGGCACCGGAACCGCCGCCATGAGTTTCTTCGTGTAGGCATGTTGTGGATTGCGGAAAACGGCAGCGCGTGGACCGATCTCGACGATCTCACCGAGATACATCACCGCCACCCGGTGGCTGACGCGCTCCACCACCGCCATATCGTGGGAGATGAAGAGGAAGGCCAGCTTGAGGCTCTGTTGCAGGTCGAGCAGCAGATTGCAGACCTGCGCCTTGATCGAGACGTCGAGTGCGGACACGCTTTCATCGGCAACGATGACCTTGGGATCAAGGGCAAGCGCACGGGCAATCGCAATCCGCTGGCGCTGGCCGCCGGAGAATTCGTGGGGATAGCGGCTGGCCATATCGGCGGTCAGGCCAACCTTTTCGAGGAGATCGGCGGTCTTTTCCCGTGCCTGCCTGGTGGTGCCCAATCTGTGCTTGATGAAGGGTTCGGAAATCGCCGTGCCCACCGTCATGCGCGGATTGAGCGACGAGAACGGGTCCTGGAAGATCATCTGCACGGATTTGCGCATATTGCGCAGGCCAACAGCATCGAGCCGCATCACATCGTAACCATCGAGCGAAACCTCGCCGGCAGTCGGCTCCACAAGGCGCATGATCGAGCGGCCGGTGGTGGACTTTCCACAACCGGACTCGCCGACAAGCGCAAGCGTCTCCCCCTGGAAAAGATCGAAGGAGACGTTTTCGACGGCATGAACCGCACCCGTCTGCCGCGCCCAAAGGCCGGAGCGGATGGGAAAGCGTGTCACGAGATTTTTGACCGAGAGAACCGGTGTCTTGCCGCTCGCCACCGTCTCGACCACTTCCACCGGCTCGGTCGACAGGCCGGTTTTCATGTCGAGCACCGGAAACCGCGTCGGCCATTGCCGGCCGTGCATCGAGCCAAGCTTCGGCACCGCCGAAAGCAGCGCCCGCGTATAGGCATGCTTGCCGCGCTGGAATATATCTTCGGTCGGTCCGGTCTCGACCTCGTCGCCCCGGAACATGACGATGGTGCGGTCGGCGATTTCAGCCACGACGCCCATATCATGGGTAATGAACAGGACCGACATGCCCTCCTCTTCCTGAAGCAGCTTGATCAGGTCGAGGATCTGGCCCTGAATGGTCACGTCGAGCGCGGTTGTCGGTTCATCGGCGATCAACAGTTTCGGCCGTGAAGCCAGAGCCATGGCAATCATCACGCGCTGACGCATGCCGCCGGAAAACTGATGCGGATATTCGTCGAAGCGGCCGGCCGCATTGGGAATACGGACCTTTTCCAGAAGCCGGACCGTCTCCGCCCTTGCCTGCTGCTTCGAAAGCCCCTTGTGCCGGATGAGGACCTCGGAAATCTGGCGGCCGATGGTGAAGATCGGATTGAGCGACGTCATCGGCTCCTGAAAGATCATCGAGACGTCGTTGCCGCGCACGCCGCGCATTTCCTTCTCGGAAAGCGCCAGAAGATTGCGGCCGTTCAGGAGAACCTCACCCTCGATCCGGCTGGAAACCGGGGCGAGCAGCCGCATGATGGACAGCGAGGTGACGGACTTTCCCGAACCGGATTCGCCGACAATGGCGACGGTTTCGCCCGGAGCGACGTCGAAGGAGACGTTGCGCACAACGCTCTTCCAGGCGTCATCGACGAGAAAAGAGGTGGTCAGGTTTCGAACGGAGAGAACAGGTGTCGTCGTCATGATGTCATCGTCCCACAGCATAGGCTTGCATCAGACGCGGCGTTGCGGCAGCGCGCAGCAAACCGTCGGCATCCCGTCTTGCGGCAGTCAGGCGCCCGACCGACCACGCATCGGCAACCGTGACCTTATGTCCACGGCGGCGAAGCTCCTGCAACGTGACGTCACCCACCGTGTTTTCAACCATGATTTCGCCCGGCGAGCTGGTACGCGGGTAGAACGACCCCGGAAAATGCGAGGTGTGAAACAGCGGCATGTCGATGGATGCCTGAAGGTTCTTGCCATGATGGGCGTAGCGCAAAAAGAACGGAAGCTGCCACTGGTCCTGCTGATCGCCGCCGGGCGTGCCGAACACCATGGAAGGGCGTCCCTGATGCAGCGCGAGCGAGGGCGTCAGCGTGGTGCGCGGGCGTTTCCCCGGCGCAAGCGAAGTCGGCAGGCCTTCCTTCAGCCAGAACATCTGGGCGCGGGAATTGAGCGCGAAGCCCAGGCCCGGCACGACGGGAGATGATTGCAGCCAACCGCCCGATGGCGTGGTGGAGACCATGTTGCCCCAGCGGTCGATGACGTCGATATGCACGGTATCGCCGCGTTTTTCGGTGAGATGCGACATGGTCGGCTCGTAGACGGTGCCCTTGCCGCTCATTTCGGCCAGCATGGCCATGGTGGCGTCCACCTGTTTTTCGTAACCCGGCACGATGCCGGGACGCAGGTCGAGCGATGCCTCGCTGCCGATCATTTGACGACGCCCGGCATTGTAGCCTTCGGAGAGAAGATATTCCGTCGGAATCTGGCCGAACGCCGGATCGCCGTAATAGACCTCACGGTCGGCAAAGGCGAGCTTCATGGCCTCGACGATGGTATGAATGAAATCGGGCCCTGACGGGTCCATGGCCGCAAGATCGAAACCTTTCAGCAGGGCGAGCGACTGCAACAGCACCGGTCCCTGCCCCCAGGCCGGCGTCTTGGCAATCGTCCAGTCATGATAATCGAGCGTCTGCGGCGCCTCGATTGTCGCGCTCCAGTCCGCCATATCCTGCGCCGTCAGCACGCCCTTGTGCCTGGTGCCGCTTGCATCCATGACTTCGGCGGTCTTTACGTAGGTGTCGATGGCTTCCGCAACGAAACCCCGGTAGAAAGCGTCGCGCGCCGCTTCAATCTGGTTTTCGCGACCCGAGCGTGCTTCGGCTTCCTTGACGATCCGCTGGTAGGTGGCAGCAAGAACGGGATTTTTGAAAAGAGCATGGGGTTCGGGTGCGACTCCATCCGGCAGCCACGTCTCGTAGGATGTCGGCCATTCTTTCTTAAAGAACTCGGCCAGCCCCTTGATGGTGGCGGAAACGCGCGGCAGGGTCGGATGTCCGTATTCGGCGTAATAGATGGCCGGTTCCAGCACCTCGCGGACGCTCATCGTGCCATAGTCGCGCAACATCAGCATCCAGCCGTCGAAGGCGCCGGGAATGACGGTTGCAAGCAGACCATCGCCGGGGATCAGCTTCAGCCCTTCCGAGGTATAATGCTCGATGGTGGCGCCGCTCGGCGCCGGACCCTGCGCGCAGATGACCTCGACCTTGTCGTTTTTCTTCGAATAGAAGACGGCAGGCATGTCGCCGCCGGGGCCACAGAGATGCGGCTCGACGATCTGTAGCACGAAGCCGGTCGCGACCGCAGCGTCGAAGGCGTTGCCGCCCTTTTCGAGGATTGCCATGCCCACGGCCGATGCGATCCAGTGCGTCGAGGTGACGACGCCGAATGTGCCGAGAATCTCGGGGCGTGTGGTGAAATCGGTCATTCAGTCAGTTCCTTATGAGAAATCATGCTTCGCGCGGATCGAGCGCGTCACGCAGGCCATCGCCCAGTAGATTGAAGCCTATGACGACGAGAAAAATTGCAATGCCCGGCCACATCGTCATCCATGGCGCCTGGCTGAGGAAATTCTTTGCGGTGTTCAGCATCGAGCCCCATGAGGGCGCCGGTGCCTGCTGGCCAAGGCCGAGGAAGGAGAGGCTCGCCTCCGCAATGATGGCGGTCGCGACGGTCAGGGTCGCCTGCACGATGATCGGAGCAAAGACGTTCGGCAGGATGTAGCGCGTCATGATGTCGAAGTGGTTGAGGCCGATGGACCTTGCCCCCTCGACATAATCTTCCATCTTGACCGCCAGCACCTGACCTCGGGTCAGCCGCACGAAAATCGGCATGGCGGAAAGCCCGATGGCGATCATCGCATTGGTGAGGCTCGGGCCGAGAAAGGCGGCAAGGGCAATGGCCATGATCAGAAAGGGCATCGCGAGCAGCGCTTCGGTGACGCGCGATATGACCATATCCACCCAGCCGCCGAAATAACCGGCGATCAGCCCGAAGGGCACGCCGATCACCACCGCAATCATGACCGACACCACGCCCGCCATCAGCGAGGCGCGGGCGCCATAAATCATCCGCGAGAGAATATCGCGGCCGAGATCGTCGGTGCCGAGCCAGTGGGCGGCAGACGGCGCCTTGCGGATCGCCGACCAGCTGGTCGCAATCGGGTCCGCAATCGGCAGGATCGGGGCTGCGATGGCGAGCACCGCGAAAAACAGCACGATGATCAGACCGGCCAGTGCCGATTTGTTGCGCTTCATTTTCTTCCAGGCGCGGCTTTCCTGCCTCGGCACCGGTACGGACAGGTTTTGATCGAGAGCGGTCATGATATCGGGCCTCAGATCGTCGCCCTGAGGCGAGGGTTAAGCAGGACATAGGCAATGTCGGCCAAAAGGTTCATGAGGATGAAGCCAACGGCGGTGCAAAGCACGATGCCCTGCACGACGGCGTAATCGCGGGTGAACACCGCATCGACGGTCATCTTGCCGAAGCCGGGTATGGTGAAGATCTGCTCGGTCAGGACAGCACCGGCCAGCAACTCGCCGAACAGCAGCGCCAGCAGCGTGATGACGGGCAGAAGCGCATTGCGGAAACTGTGCGACAGGATGATCTCGCGCGGCGAAAGCCCCTTGGCGCGGGCGGTGCGGATATAATCCGAACTCAAGACCGCAACCATTGCTGAACGTGTGTGACGCATCAGCGTTGCCGCAAGCGCGTTGCCGAGCACGAAGGCGGGCATGATCATCGTTTCGATGGACCGGACCGGATCGACGAAGATCGATTCATAACCGGATGCCGGCAACCAGCCGAGCTTCACCGAAACCAGCAGGATCAGCATGATGCCGAGCCAGAAATTCGGGATCGACAGGCCGGAAAGCGCAACGATATTGGCGGTGTAATCGATCCAGGTATTCTTCTTGACGGCAGCGAGAATGCCGATCGGGATGCCGATGACCATGGCGAAAAACATCGCCATCACCGCCAGCTGGATGGTGACCGGCAGCTTCTGGCCGATCAGCTCCAGCACGGGCTGGTTGGTTCGGAGCGAAATGCCGAAATCGCCGGTCACCACGCCGCCCAGCCAGTTGATGTACTGCAGCGGAACGGGGTCGTTCAGCCGATATTTCTCCCGCAGGAATTCAATCGTCGCCGGATCGCGCTCCTCACCCGCCATGGCGAGAACCGGATCCCCCGGCAGCAGTTTCTGCAGCGAGAAGACGAAGATGGAGATGATCAAAAGCGTCGGGATCGCGACCAGCAGTCGCTTGCCGATATAGACAGGCATGGCATTGCCCCCGTTCGTGCACGTTCTTGAGGGCCGCACGGCAAGCCGTGCGGCGGATGTGAAGCGCTTAGTCCTTGCTGACGCCGAGAAGGCGGATCATGCCATCGGGCGAAGGCGCCCAGCCCTTGACCTTGTTGGAGACGGCATAGGCGTAAGGCTGGTGGCCGAGATAGATGATCGGCATGTCATCGTTGAGGATGACGCTGGCCGCATCGTATTTTTCCTTGCGGACCGCATCTTCGGTCGAGGCGCGCGCCTCGTTCAGCAGCTTGTCGACTTCAGGATTGCAATATTTGACATCGTTGATGCCGCCCTTGCAGGTGACGAACTGATGCAGATTGCCATCGGGATCGATACGACCCGACCAGTCGGAACGGCTGAGCTGATAGTTGCCGGCGGTCTGTTCGGACAAAAGCGTCGCGAATTCGGTGGCCTTCAGCGTCACGTTGAAACCGGCCTCCGCCACCATCGACTGGATCACCTGCATCATCTGCGTCTGCGTGGTGTTGTTGGCGTGCTGAAGTTCGATATCGAGCGTCTCGTAGCCCGCCTCCTTCATCAGCTGCTTGGCCTTGTCGATATCGCGCGGCGGCACCGGCAGGTTCTGGTTGAACCATGGGCTGGTTGGCGGGAAGGGCTGATTGCCGGCCTTGGACGTGCCCTCGAAAACGATCTGGCCGATGGCTTCGCGGTCGATCGCGTAAGAGAAGGCCTGACGCAGGCGCTTGTCCTTGCCGAGCGGATTGTCGGCGCGCGCGCCATTGTTGAGATTGACATACATTGCCATGTAGCCCGGACCGATCACGTCCGCATAGGTCAATTTGGGGTCATTCTTGACGGATTCCGCGTCGGAGGCCGAGATGCGCTCGGCAATGTCGAGATCGCCCGAGCGCAGGTTCGCCAGCTTCACCGTGGTATCGGGGATCGGCAGATAGACGATCTTGTCGACGAGGATCTTGTCCTTGTCCCAATAATCAGCGAATTTTTCGAGCACGATACGGTCCTGCTGGATGCGCTCGACGAATTTGAACGGCCCAGCGCAAACCGGTTTGGAGCCGAAATTCGCGCCCAGTTCCTTGGCTGCCTTCGGCGAGACAATCATGCCGGCGCGGTCGGAAAGCTGGGCAAGCAGCGTGACATCGGGCGTCTTCAGCGTGAACTTGACGTCCAGCGGCCCGGTGGCCTCAACCTTTTCGACGGAGGACAGCTCGCTCTTGCGGCGGGATTCCGGGAGGGTCATGTTGCGCTCGATGGTGGCGACGACGGCGGCCGCATCCAGCGTTTCGCCGTCATGGAACTTGACGCCGTCACGGATCTTCATCGTCAGCACCTTGCCGCCCTCGGACCAGGCCCATTCGGTGGCAAGCTGGGGAACGATCTTCATGTCCTGGGAAATATCGACCAGCTTGTCGCACATGGAGGTGTAAACGATACGGCCGACGAAAGTACGCGATTGGGCGGGATCAAACACGTCAGCGTCATCGTTGAGGCCGATGCGCAACTCGGACGCCATTGTCGGTGCTGTGAGAAACGCGCTGGCCAGCAGCGCCGCAGTCAGTGTGTAGATTTTCTTCATGTTCGATCCTCTGGTCTGGTTTTCTTTGACTTTTTGTCATTGGCCGGCCCCAAAAGGCCGGCTTGTTCTATGAGGCCGGGGCAAGCGGATGGTCGGCTTCGTCCATGCCCTTCACCGCAGGCTCTTCCGCAACCGCATCTTCCTGAAACCCGAGCGAGGTGGCGCGGATCAATCGTTCCTGATGCATGAGAAGGTGCTGGCGCATCGCCTCTCCGGCGCGCGCCGGATCGCGATCGGCAATGGCATCGACGATGGCGACATGCTGTTCGAAGGACGCCTTGCCGTTCGTGCCGCTGCGCCGGGCAAGTTCACGTATCGACTGCCAGGCATCGTCCTGGCGAATACGGTTGACGACATCGAAGATCGACAGGAACAGCTTGTTGCCGGCACTCTGGGCGATCTGGCGGTGCAGCGAGCCATCCCACAATTCCTTGGCATCGGCATCCGTGCTCTCGCCGGTCTTCTTGACGAGGGCACGCATGCGCTCCACCTCGGCGGGTTTGGCACGCATGGCCGCAAGCTGCGCCAGTTGCGGTTCGATGCGCAGGCGGACTTCCATGATTTCCATGATATCGGTGGAGGCGACCATCTCGGTCACCTGGGTGGACCAATCATCGGGCTTTTCACCCACAAAGGTTCCAGCCCCCTGGCGGCGCCAGATAAGCCCTTCGGCTTCCAGCACCTCAAGCGCACGGCGGATGGAGCGGCGGCCGACATTGAAGGTCTCGGCAAAGGCCCGTTCCGTCGGCAGACGGCCATCATTGGCGAGAACCTGCGTCTGAATATACTCGCGCAGCTTCGCCAGAGCGTAGTTGGAATTGTCGTGAGGGTTAGTCGCCAAGCCGCACCATTTGTGTGAACCAATCTAACATTGGTTCATTTGGCGAGAAATTTTAGCTGGCGTCAAGCCCAATTTTCAGCCTTGATTGCAAGCGCTCAAAATATGGGCATTCGCTCGACTTCAGCGATAAAAATGCATGGTTTCAGGGCAAGGATGACGATGCCGGCGAATGAATGAACTGCGACCGGAATACCACCCTCGCCCTGTCCGCGTTTAGACAAGCCCCGGCATCATTGCGAAGTCTCGAGCGCCGTCAAAATCTCGTAAGCTGCGGCAACACGCTCCTCGTTGGGATAGTTTTTATTGGCCAGAATGACGATGCCGAGTTTCTGCGCCGGTATGAACGCCGCATAGGCACCGAAGCCGTTGGTGGAGCCGGTCTTGTTGATGAAGACATCCTGCTTCGGCTTCATCGGCGGTGAAATCTCCGATACCGGCACCGTCTTGAGCAAGGCGCCGGAATTGTTTTCGATCAGCGTTTTCAGCGCCACCGGCTGGGCATATTGCTCCCAGATCATGTCCTGCGTCATGGCGCCGACGCTGAAATATCCGGTTTGGGTGTTGCTGATCGCCTGCTGGAGTTTTCCGTCTAGCTTTTCCAGCCCCATATTGGCATTGACGAAACGGATCATGTCGGCCGCCGTCGATCTGACCCCGTAGGCCTCCGATGAGAGGGTGCCCGGCGTCAGGCGGGCCGGTTCGCCGGTTCTCTTGTAACCCTGCGCATAATCGGCCATTCTTTCCTTGGGCACCACGGTGAAGGTGTTCTTCAATCCAAGCGCCGGCAACAATACGTCCTGCATGGCGCTGTCATAACTTTGGCCCATGGCCTTTGCGGTGATGTATCCGAGCATTCCGATGCTGGGATTGGCGTAGGTTCTGTGCGTTCCCGGCCTGTATGATGGCTTCCACGCCTTGAGATAGGCCAGAAGCTGCGGCTCCGTCTTGACACTGTCAGGCACCTGCAACGGAAAACCGCCGGCGGTGTGGGTGCCAAGCTGCATCAGCGTGACATCGCCAAACGGCTTGCCCTTCATGGCGGGAAGATAATCGCTGGCCTTGCCGGACAGCGACAATTTACCCTGCGCCTCCGCATAGGTGCTGAGCGTCACCGTAAATGTCTTGCTGATGGAACCCAGCTCGAAAAGTGTCTGCGGGGTAACCGGCTGGCCCGTGTCCTTGGACATGACGCCATAGGTGAAGACGTGGTTTTCGCCATTAACACTGATGCCGACAGCCAGACCCGGAATGCCGTTCTTCGCCATCACCGGTTTGATCGCTGCATCCGTTATCGCTTTCAACCGGGCATCATCGGCGGCGAAAGCCTGCGTGCACAGGCTGGTCGAGAGCAATGCGGCCAGTGCGATATATCTGCGATTAAGTGTCATCTTTCGCGTTCTCCAGAACTTCAAATGGATTTTCGGCGCAGGCGCCGTCCCCAGCGAAAGACGTTTAACCGCCCTACTGCGTGCAAACAAATCATGATATCTCGGCTGAGGCATAATAAAATCTAGGTCTTTTATGGTTCGGCAATTTCTTCCCCTGAACGGCTTGAGGGCATTTGAGGCATCGGCCCGGCACCTCAGTTTCACCCGCGCGGCCATCGAACTCTGCGTGACGCAGGCGGCTGTGAGCCAGCAGGTGAAGGGGCTGGAAAAACGGCTGGGAGTTTCGCTTTTTCAACGGCTGCCAAGGGGCCTGAAAATCACTGCGGAAGGCGAAGCCCTGCTGCCGACCGTCACCAGCTCTTTCGACCAGATGGCGATCACGCTCGACAGGATCGAAGCCGGTCAGGTGCGCGAGCTCCTGTTTCTGGGGGTTGTCGGAACCTTTGCCGTGGGCTGGCTGCTGCCCCGCCTGAAGGATTTTCAAAAGCGGCACCCGTTCATCGATGTGCGCGTTTCCACCAATAACAACCGGGTGGACATGGCCGCCGAAGGTCTGGATTTCGCCATTCGATTCGGCCAGGGCTCGTGGCATGGCACGGATGCGTTCCGGCTTTTCGAGGCGCCGCTGTCGCCTCTCTGTACGCCGAAACTGGCGGAGACGCTGAAAACGCCCGCCGATCTCGCAGAGGCCACGCTGTTGCGCAGCTACAGGTCTGACGAATGGTCCACATGGTTTGCGGCGGCCGGCGTGACACCGGTGGCGCAGGTCAATGCCGGGATCGTTTTCGATACTTCGCTCGGCATGATGGAGGCCGCATTGCAGGGACTGGGGGTGGCACTCGCCCCGCCATCGATGTTTTCGCGGCATCTTGCCTCCGGGGCGATCGTGCAGCCCTTCCCCATCACCATATCGCTGGGCAGCTACTGGCTGACGCGGCTGCAATCAAAGCCGCCGACATCGGCCATGTCGGCCTTTTCCGACTGGATGTTCGCCAATATCGGCCCGGCGCAGGACGGCCTATGACAAAGCGAGCAGAACACCGCCAATTGCGCAGATGACCACCACCATCCATGGCGGTGTTTTCCACACCGTCAACAGGATGAAGCCCGTCAGCGCGAGCGTGAAATCCTTCGGGGTGAAGATGGCGCTTGTCCACACCGGATCATAAAGCGCTGCCCCGAGAATGCCGACGACGGCGGCGTTGGCGCCGCGCATGGCGGCCTGCGCCAGCAGGTGCTTGCGAAACCCTTCCCAGAAGGGCAGCGCGCCGATGAGCAGCAACATGCCCGGCAGAAAGATCGCGACAAGGGCGATGACCGCCCCCGCAATGCCATTCGGTTGCGGCCCGACGACCGCGCCGAGATAGGCTGCGAAGGTGAAGAGCGGGCCGGGAACGGCCTGGGTTGCGCCATAACCGGCAATAAACGCATCTTCCGTTACCCAGCCCGTGGAAACGATTGCCGATTGCAGCAAGGGCAGCACCACATGGCCACCGCCGAAAACAAGGGCGCCGGCACGATAAAATGCATCGAACAGCGAGAGACCCTGCGATCCGGCCATTGCCGCCAGAACCGGCAGAAGGGCGAGAAGGAGCACGAAGGCGGCAAGCGCAATATATCCGACCCTTTTCGGCACCCGGAATGCGAGATGGGATGCCTCCCGCGCAGCCGCGCTGCGGCAGAAGAAGAGCCCCGCAACGGCACCCGTGGCAAGGGCCAGAACCTGCCCGAAGGCTCCGGCGACAAACACGACGCAGATGATGCCGGCAAGCGCGATGCTGGCCCGCTGTCTGTCCGGGGTGAGGCTCTTTGCCATGCCCCAGACGGCCTGCGCCACCACGGCAACGGCGACGATCTTCAGCCCATGCAACAGGCCGGTGCCAACAGGTCCCTCTATGGATGCGGCAACCATGGCGAACAGCAGAAGCAGGATTGCCGATGGCAGGGTGAACGCCGTCCAGGCCGCCAGCGCACCGAGCGCCCCTGCCCGCAACAGCCCAAGCGCAAAACCCACCTGGCTGGAGGCCGGACCGGGCAGAAACTGGCAGAGCGCCACGAGGTCGGCATAACCCGCCTCATCGATCCATTGACGCCGCACCACCAGCTCATCGCGAAAATAACCGAGATGGGCGATGGGACCGCCGAAGGAGGTGACACCGAGCTTCAGGAACGCCGTAAAAACTTCGCCGGGCGTGCCTTTTCGCGGGCTTACGGCTTCAGTGCGGACGGTTTGCGTTGACGACTTCACGAAAAGGCTCCCTGAGCGTGCAACGGCTGTTCGTCTACACAATATCTGTATCAAAAAATGATATTGATATCAGACACTATTATGACAGGGATATGAAGGGGTGGGAGCGCATCCGCGACAAACGAAGGCGGAAGATGCGCTCCATATCATTGTTTTAACGTGACTTTCAATCTCAGACGATCAGCCCCTTCATCGGCCGGATGGCCTCCGAACCGGGAAAGACCGCCTTGTCGAGCATCGCAGCGCTGGCGCCGAGATGATCGATCGCGAGACCTTTGATGATCGCGCGAATATCGGTGGTGGGCGCAAGGTCGCGCCCATCCCGCAATTGCGCGAGCTTGAGGCCGGGCCAATCGGCGATGACGCGCCCACCCCGGATGCTGCCACCGGCGAGAAAGGCCGTTGTCGCCGTTCCGTGGTCCGTGCCTTCGGTGCCGTTGATCCGGGCGGTGCGGCCAAATTCCGTGGCGACCAATATGGCCGTGTCTTTCCACACCGGCCCCAGCTCCTGCTCGAAGGCGGCAAGTGCATTGTCCAGTCCGCTCAGCAATTTTGACAGACGGTCGACCTCATGGGCATGGGTATCCCACCCCTCGAAAGCGAGCGCTGCAACGCGCGGCCCTTCCGGGTGGGCGATCAGCCGTGCGGCACCGCGCGCCATCTGCTCCATGCCAACGGGATCACCCGGACCACCGCGCGCCTTGATATCGACGCCGGAGGCGATCCGCCCGGTTTCGACGCCCTCGGCCAGCAGCGCCGCCAGCATCGGGTCGGTCTGGCCGTAGAGATCGGCAAGGCGCGGGGCCAGATCGCCATCGGCGGGTTTGAGAACGGATGGCGCCCACCCCAAAATCGGCGCCTTGCCGCGAATGACCAGCGGCGCGCTGGCACCGACGGCAAGGCCGCTCACCCGCTGCCCGGCTGCCGGATTGATGGTTTCACCCGCCGGCATCTGTTCGAGCAGGCGGTTCAGCCAACCCGTTTCGACATGGCCGGAGGTCGGAAAACCCGATTCCAGCACATCCTGCCCGTCAAAATGCGACCGGTCGCGATAACCGGTGGCGCTGGCATGCACGACTGCTGCCTCGCCCTTGCGGTAAAGCCGCTGGAAATTGCGAAGGGAGGGATGCAGCGCGAAGAAACCATCCAGCGCAAGGGCCGGGTTGTCGCCTTCGGTGCGCATGGCGATCTGTTGCCGCAGCGCCTCGTAATCGGGATCGCCAATCGGCGGCACAGCGGTCAGGCCATCGAGCGCACCGCGCAGGATGATGGTGACGAAACGCGGGTCGCGCCCGCCGGCCGCAAAAGCAAAACGCGGCATGAAGGCCCAGGCGAAAAGCGCGCCGCCGGTGCCGAGAAGAGCGCGGCGGGTGGGGGAAACATGTTCACACAGCATGATCAACGCCTCTGAAATTCGGGGGAAAGGAATGCGATCGTCAGTCCCTGCGGTTTGGTCTCCGCCCGCTGCACGGCCTTTTTCGTCTCCTCGGACAAAAGCGGCCCCGCCCGGTCGGCGACGAAGTCGCGCGGATCAATCGCACCGGCAACCTGATGGGCGAACAGGCTGGCGGCATCGATGCGCGTCGCCAGCCCTTCGGAGGAACCCCAGCTATCGGTGACATCGGCAAAGCCGTTCGGGCCGGAGGGGTCCCAGAGCGGCTGCCCCAGTGCCTTGAGCACGGAGACCACCTGCCCGGGTTTCGGGACGATCCCGCTTACCCTGATGACGGTCGTCACGAAATCGAGCGGCGGCCGGAGCTTGGTCAGGGCCGGGCTCCAGGACTGCTCGGCCTCGATCAGCGCCATATAGGTGGCGGAAAGATCGCCGTGGCTCTTGGTGTAGGCGGCGGCAAGTTTCGCCACCAGTTCCGGCGGTGGATGGTCGCTGACGAAATGCCGTACCAGCTTGTAGGCGAGATGGCTGGCCGTCGCCGGATGATGCGCGAGATCGCGCAGCGCCCGCCGCCCCTGCTCTACCCCGGCCTCGCCATAGGTGATGCCCATCACGGTATGGTCGCCGGGTTCATGGCTGTTGGCATTGAAGGAAAAACGGCCAAGCGGACCGGGACGCTTCTCGTTACGATAGACGCTCCAGCCGGTAATGATGCGGGCAAGCGCCGTTACGTCGGCCTGAGTGTAGCCGCCATCCACACCGAGCGTGTGCAGCTCCATGATTTCCCGCGCGAGGTTTTCATTGAGCCCGCGCTTGCCATTCTTGTTGGCCTGCGAGCTGGGTCCAATCGATTGCTGGTTGTCGAGAAAATACAGCATGGCGGGATGGGTCTCGACCGCAAGCAGCATATCCTCGAAATTGCCGAAGACATGCGGACGGATCGCCTCACGCTCGAACGCCCCGGCCAGAATGTGCACGTCGCCACCCTTGCCGGTGGCAACCGCAAAGTGGTTCGCCCAGAACATCGCCAGCCGCTCGCCAAAGCCGATCAGCGGCTGGCGTATCGTGCCATTAAAGCGGGCGTCTGCCTCCGCAAGCAGGATCTGCTGGGGGAAATAGGGGCGTTTGGTGGCTGGCGTATCCGGTTTCTTGTCCTGCGGTTCACCGGCAGGCGGCGGCGCCATGCCTGCCTTGTCCATCGCGTTTGCGGCAGTTGTCATTTCCGGCGATGGTGGGTTCATGGCACCCATGGTCCCTCCGGTCGCTGCGGCCGCACCTGTCGTGGCCGAGACGCCAAGGACAGCGGTTTTTTCACGCTCGGCCTTGATCTCCTTGTTGTAAGCCATCAGCGATATCAGGAGATCGGCGCTGGAATGCAGCTGCGCGCCGACTGGAATGGGTGTGGCGCGTTCGGTAATTTCCAGCCGCAACAGATCGCGCGGATCGTCTTTGATCGCCTGGATATCGCCTTCACGCGCGCCGAGGCCGAAACGCCACAGGCAGAGGGCTGCGTCCAGTTCCCTAGAATTTGACATGGCCGATACGAACTCCGTTTCGTTATCGACCATTTAACGGGGGCACGGACGCAAATCCGTCGCTGTTGAAATGTGATTATTTCGTGGCAGGCTTTGGCGCCTCGCGGGCAAGCAGGCCTTCCGCCAGCCGGCGTCGCGCCTCCAGCGACAATGTGCGGGCGAATTCCACGGCCTGAAGCTCGGTTGCGGCGCGCACCTCATATTCCGCTTTGCGGGCACGCTCGAGCGCTGCGGACAATGCTGCCGGATCGAGCGTTTCCGCCCCCATCAGCGACGCCGCCTCGATACGCGCCTGGCGCGCTTCGGCGGAGGTTTCCCGCATGGTCCTGCGCGCATCGCTGAGGCTGCGCCGGAAGGCCTCCCTTTCGGCCTTTGGCAATTGTTCGCCCGCAAGCGGCATGCGGGCAGCGGCGGCGGCCGGATCGTTGCGCAGATAAACGAACCCCGCACCTGCAAGCGCGCAGACGAGAAACGTGTTCACGACGAGAAGGACAACGGCTATCCAGCGGAAATTCTGCTCGCTCATTTCGTCTCCTCGGTCAGTTCGTTTTCGGTTTGCAGGTTTCCGAAGGCGGTCGATGTGTCGCCCAATGTCAGGGCGGGCGGTGGCGTGAGGTTGATGACGGCAACCGCTCCCGTCAGCGCTCCCGCAAGGCTGATGCCGATCATGCCTGCACCAAGCCCATACCGGACGATCCATCTGCGTCTGGTGGTCTGCGTTTGTGCCTGCGCCATGATCTTCGCGTTGAGGATGGCCGACGGGTCGCGAAGACGATAGGCCGACAGCGCGAAATCCAGAGGAGCCGCCTGCGCAATCAGGCGCCTGCCGTCTTCCGTTTCCGCATAAATCATGGCCTCTGCCCGCCGGTCTTCCGGAAAGCGTCGGGGATCGGCACCATAGGCCGCCACAAGATCGGAAAAAACCTTGTTATCCATGAGCGTCTTCTTCGCCCCGTTCATGTGTCGCCCTCATTCAAAATCGCATGCAGTGCCCGGCGCCCGCGCGCCAAAAGGCTTTCCAGTGCATCCACACTGACATGCATGACGTCAGCCGCCTCGCGGTTGGACATCTCCTGATAATAGACCAGAACGATCGCCTCCCTTTGCCGGGCGGGTATCGCCTGCAAGGCACGCGCCACGGCACCGCTCTCGTCGCCATCATATGGCAGGGCGGCATCGGGCAACGCGCTGCCGTCGATCTGTTCGGGCGGCTCCGCAACCGATATTTCCCGGCGTTTCCGCAACCGGTCGTAACAGAGGTTCAGCGCCACCCGGTGGATCCAGGTGTCGAACCTTGCACGCCCCTGCCGCCACGTGCCGGCATGTTTCCATATGCGCAGGAACGTCTCCTGCGCGATGTCTTCCGCCTCTGCCGGATCGCCGAGCATGCGCGTGGCCAGCGCCATGATCCTTGGCAGTTTGGCCGTCACCAGAGCCTGCATCGCGCGGACATCTCCCGCAGCGACATCCGTCACCAAATCTGCATCCGGATCGCTTACCATGTATCGGGCTTTGTCTCCGTACCGTCCTGTCGGACGGGGGCGAAATCCATGCGGAATGACGGCGGCTTCAGTGAGGGTGTTCCCCACCTTGCCACTTTAACGCACACCGGCACAAAATCCGTCGCTGATATCTGCGAAATATTCGCGGGCAATTTACGGCAGGCCGTCTCAGCCGTCCACAGACAGGCTGGCAAGCCTGTCGGGCGCGAAAGCGTCTAGCAATCCGCGATAGGGCTTGGCGATGGGCGTGGCATAGGCGCCGCGCTTGCTGGTCGGCAAGTCCCATCGCTACAAGCGCTTCCGCCTGCTTCACCGCCGCGCCGACGCCGTCGATCACCGGCACGCCGAATTCGCGGCGCAGTTCGGCGGCGAGATCGGCCATGCCGGCGCAGCCGAGCACGATCGCCTCGGCACTGTCTTGCCGCAGCGCCAGCGACGATCTCCTCCCGCAGCCGGTCGCGTGGCGTCCGAACTCGGATCTTCGAGCGACAGCACGGCAATGTCGGCGGCGCGGCATGCGCGACGGGCCTGCCATGCCATAGCGATGGACGAGATGCTTCGACCGGTAGCGCGCGAGCGCTCCATGGTGGTGACCACGGTGAAGCGCTTGCGCGATAAAGGCGGCGGTGGCCAGACAGCCGCTTCGCAAATGCCGATAACAGGTATGTCGGCGAGCGCGCGGGCCGCATCGAGCCCGGTATCGTCGAAACAGGCGATGACGGCGGCGTCGACACCCTGGCGCCGGTCGCCTTGGCGATCTCGGCCAGCAGGCCCGGCACCGCGAAAGCCTCGTCGTAATAGCCCTCGATGGAGGCCGGGCCCCATGCGACGAGGTGGCGGCGAGGATTTCGGTGCCGCGGCCGGCGCCCGACGCAGCCGACTCGGCGATCGTCGCCGTCATGGAGGCGGTGGTGTTGGGATTGACGACGAGGATGCGCATGTCTGGTCTTTTATCAGCGCGCGTCCGCCGGCGGCTGATGAGCAGATGATGCCCAGCGTCGCCGAGGATGATGAGGAAGGAGAACAGACGTGGTCACGGTGCCCAGCGCATAGAGCACCGGCGTCGTGACATTGGTGGTCATGCCGTAGATCTCGAGCGGCAGGGTGTTGGAGGTGCCCGAGGTCAGCAGCGTGCGGGCGAACTCGTCATAGCTCAGCGAGAAGCCGAAGAGGCCGACGCCGATCAGGCTCGGCGCGATCATCGGCAGCAGCACATGGCGGAAGGTCTGCCAGGAATTGGCGCCGAGGTCGCGCGCCGCTTCCTCGTAGCTGGGCGAGAAGCGGTTGAAAACCGCGAACATGATGAGCACGCCGAATGGCAGCGTCCAGGTCAGATGTGCGCCGAAAGCCCGAGCTGATACCAGGCCGGGCCGGATGCCCAAGCTGCTGGAACAGAACGCCAATGCCAAGCGAGATAATGATCGACGGCACCACGAGGCTGGCGACGGTGAGGTAGAACAGCGGCGTCGCGCCGATGAATTTGCGCCGGAAGGCGAGTCCCGCCAGAAGCGACACGAGCACCGTGACGACCATCACCATGATGCCCAGCATGCAGCGAGCGGCGGAAGCTGGCGCCGAAATCGCCCACCGCCTGCTGCTCGAAGAGATTGCCGAACCAGTGCAGCGAAACGCCGTTGAGCGGGAAGGTCAGCCCGCCATTCGGCCCCTGGAAGGAGAGGATGAGGATCGCCGACAGCGGGCCATAGAGGAACAGCACGAAGAGGACGAAGAAGGCGGCGAGGATGTAGAATTCGCGGCCGCGTTTTTCCGAATGCATCTCAGAGCTCCTTGCGGATATCGACGATGCGCAGGATGCCCGCGACCATCAGAAGCACGAGGACCAGCAGCACGACGGCATTGGCGGCGGCCGCCGGATATTGCAGCAGCGACATCTGGTTCTTCATCATCAGCGCCACCGAGGCGCTCTGGCCGCCGCTCATCACCTGCACGGTGGAGAAATCGGCCATGACCAGCGTCACGACGAAGATGCTGCCGATTGCCATGCCCGGCTTGGCCAGCGGAATAATGACGTTCCAAAGCGTCTGCCAGCCCGTCGCGCCGGCGTCGCGCGCCGCCTCGATCAGCGATTTATCGATGCGCATCAGCGTGTTGAAGATGGGCGTGACCATGAACAGCGTGTAGAGATGCACCATGGCCAGCACCACGGCGAAATCGGAATAGAGCAGCCATTCGATCGGCGCAGGCACGATGCCGGCCCCGACCAGCGCGCTGTTGACCAGCCCGTTGCGCCCGAGCACGGGGATCCACGAGATCATGCGGATGATGTTGGAGGTCAGGAACGGCACGGTGCAGACCAGGAACAGCACCATCTGCATGGTGGTGGTGCGGATATGAAAAGCGAGGAAATAGGCGACCCAGAAACCGCATAACAGCGTGATTGCCCAGACCATGGCCGCGTATTTCAGCGTGTTGAGATAGGTCTGCCATGTGACCCAGGAACCGAGCGTCTCGGTATAGTTGAAGGTCACGAAACCCGGATACATCTGGGCAAAATCATAATCCCAGAAGCTGACGACCGCGATCATGCAGGATCGGCAGAGCCAGGAAGAAGCCGAGGATCAGCAAAAGCGGCGTGGCCTGAATATAGGACACAAGCTTCTGCGGCAGGGCGAAGCTGCGGGACGGCTTGTCCTTTTTGTCGCTGACGCCGATGAGCCTGACCGTTACCATGGTGGAGCCTTTCGCTTGATGTTCATACGCATCGGCAGCATTGACCGCCGGACTGCGTGGTAGACAAAGCTCTCTTCAAACTCGCCGTCATCCTCGGGCTTGACCCGAGGATCCAACCACGTCTGATGTGGTGGATCGTTAGATCCTCGGGTCAAGCCGAGGATGACGGAGGAGAGGTCTGAATGCCCAGTCGTTCCAGGACCGGCGGCCCACGCCGCCGGTCTTGCCGTGAAAAGCCTCAGGCCGCGATGAACTCGTTCCAGCGGCGAACCATGTAGCGGTCCTCGTCCATGACGGAGTTCCAGCAGGCGACCTTGCCCATGCGCTCCTGGAACGAACCGCCATCGCGCACGGCACCGGCCTTTTCCATGACTTTGCCGTCAGGCGCGATGATATCGCCCTGCGCGGGTTTGCCTTCGACCCAGTAACCCCACTCGTCGGCGGACATGTGCTCCTTCGCCGTATCCATGGCGGCGGAGTAATAACCCTGACGGTTGAGATAGGCGCCGACCCAGCCGGAGGTGTACCAGTTGATATATTCATAGGCCGCATCGAGCTTGGCACCGGAGAGGTGCTTGGCAAGGCCAAGGCCGCCGCCCCACGAGCGATAACCTTCCTTCAGCGGCTGGTATTTGCAGGCGATGCCCTTGGAGCGCACGGCGGCAACGGCCGGCGACCACATCGACTGGATGACGACTTCGCCCGAGGCCATCAGGTTGACGCTTTCGTCGAAGCTCTTCCAGAAGGCGCGGAACTGGCCGTCCTTTTTCGCCTTGATGAGGAATTCGATCGTCTTGTCGATCTCTTCCTTCGTCATGTTGCCCTTGTCGGCATATTTGATATTGCCCATGGCTTCCATGATCATCGCCGCATCCATGATGCCGATGGAGGGGATGTTGAGGATGGAGGCCTTGCCCTTGAACTTGGGGTCCATGATATCGGCCCAGCTGGTGATCTCGCGGCCGACGAGATCGGGGCGAATGCCGAGCGTATCGGCATTGTAGATGGTCGGAACCATGGTGAAATAATCGGTCTCACCCTTTGCGAACTTCTTGTCGCCGGGCTTTTCGACGAAACCGACCGTGTGCGGGGCTGTCCCCTGCGCCACGACGCTATCGGGCGTCAGCTTGCCGTTCTTGAACAGCGGCACGATCTTGTCGTAATATTTCAGCTTCTTGATTTCCATCGGCTGGATGACGCCCGCCGGATAGACCTTCTTCAGGATCCAGTATTCGATATCGGCGATGTCGTAGGAGTTCGGCTGGGTCACGGCGCGCTGGGCGGCCGCATCCGAATCCGTCGCGGTCATCTCCAGCGTGATGCCGAGATCGGCCTTGCACTTTTCGGCAATCGCATTGAGGTTCGACACGCCGGTGCCGAACTGACGGATCGTGATCGGGTTCTGCGCCCAGATGGTCGGGAAACCGGTGATCAGGCCGGAGCCGATGGCCGCACCTGTGGCGGCCGCACCCGCCTTCAGCAGGCCACGGCGGGACAGGCCCGTCTTTGTCTTGGAGTTATCGGTCATTTCAAAGTTCTCCTCTGGTTATTTTTGGGGTCACTTCTCTACCCGGCCGAGCACGATGGCATCGGCCGCATTCCATGAAAGCGGTATGGCGTCGCCGGTCTTTACCGGCTTTTCGAAGAAGGCGACGTCACTGAGGATGACGTTGAAATCCTCGATGCCCGCGCCGGTCACGGCGATCTTCACGCTGGCGCCGCGATATTCGACATTCGAGACGATGCCGGTAAAACCGAAGCCGGGTCGGTCCGCCTCGCCGACGCGCACGCGGTCGGTGCGAACGGCGATATCGACCGCGCCGTCATCCGGAGAAATGCCGCTTGCGGTGAAGGTGCCGCCGCCTGCAACCTCCAGCGTGACGAGATCGCCGGTCTTTCCCTTGAACCGGCCGGAAATGACATTGTGGTCGCCCATGAAGCGGGCGACGAAGGAGGTGGCCGGACGCTCGAACAGCTCGCGCGGCGTCGCCGCCTGCTCGATGCGGCCGTCATTCATGACGACGATGACATCGGCGAGCGCCATGGCCTCTTCCTGGCTGTGGGTGACGTGAACGAAGGTGATGCCGAGCGACGTTTGTAGCTTCTTCAGCTCGGCGCGCATGCGGATCTTGAGGAATGGATCGAGTGCCGAAAGCGGCTCATCCAGCAGCAGCGCCTCCGGGTCGGTGATCAGCGCGCGCGCCAACGCCACGCGCTGCTGCTGCCCGCCGGAAAGCTGGGCCGGGCGCCTGGTGGCATAGGGTTCGAGCTGCATCAGCCGCAGCATCTCCATCGCCTTGGCGCGGCGCGTTTCCTTGTCCACCCCCTTCATCTTGAGGCTGAAGGCAACGTTGTCGACGAGGTCGAGATGCGGAAACAGCGCATAGGACTGGAACATCATCGCCGTGCCGCGCCGTGCCGGCGGCAGATCGGTAACCACCGCATTGCCGAGCCTGATATCGCCGCTTGAAATGCTCTCATGGCCGGCGATCATTCGCAGCGTCGAGGTCTTGCCGCAGCCCGAGGGACCAAGCAGGCAGCAATAACTTCCCGCCGGTATCTTGAGACTTATGGCGTGCACCGCAGTGGTGTTGCCATAAATCTTGGAAACGGAAGCGATGTCGATTGCTGCGGCTTTGCTCATGAACACTCTCCTGCGACATCTTTGTCATGCAGGAGGCGTGCCAACCGGCTTTACCATTGATATATCAAGGGAATTTCAATGCGCCCACATGCCCGACAGCGGGGCTGCTCAATTTTACAGCGATTGTTTTCGATTTGATGCGAAAATTGTATGCGATCTGAGTGAGCTATAGGGAGAGATGAAATCGGGAAAAGAGTGCCGTCGAAACGATTTGGCTGCCACCGCTAGAATAGCGGACATTCTCCCTGACGATGCCGTGCAAAGCCTGCTGCCGACGCACGCACCGCTCCGGTCGCGTGCGTCGGTACTTTTCTTAGAGCATGCCAAGGAACTGCTTGAGTTCCGGCGTCTGCGGATTGGCAAAAACCTCTTCCGGCCGGCCGATTTCGTGGACGCGACCCTGATGCATGAAGACGACGCGCGAGCAGACGTCGCGGGCGAACTTCATTTCATGCGTCACCATCAACAGCGTCATGCCTTCCTTTGCCAGTTCGCGCACCACTGAAAGAACCTCGGACACGAGTTCGGGATCGAGTGCCGAGGTGATCTCGTCGCAGAGAAGGGCGATGGGCTGCATGGCAAGGGCGCGGGCAATCGCCACGCGCTGCTGCTGGCCGCCGGACAATTCATCCGGATAGGCATCGAACTTGTGCGCCAGCCCGACACGCTCCAGCATCTTGCGCGCCGTCGTCTCCGCATCCTGCTTCGTGACCTTCTTCACCACCATCTGCGACAGCATGACATTGCCGCCGGCCGTCAGATGCGGAAAGAGATTGAATTGCTGGAAGATCATGCCGACCTTCAGCCGGAGTGCCTTCAGATGCAACTCGTCATCCAGCAATTGCGCGCCCGCCACCTGGATCGAGCCGGCGCTGATCGTCTCCAGCCCGTTGATGCAGCGAAGCAGCGTCGATTTTCCCGATCCGCTCTTGCCGATGATGGCGATCACCTCGCCGGGTTCGACATCCAGATTTATGCCCTTCAGCACCTCATTGTCGCCAAAGCTCTTGTGGACTTCAGTGATTTCGATGAGCGACATTGAGCTTCCTTTCTAAGAACTGGCTGGATTTCGACAGCGGCCAGCAGAGGGCGAAATAGATGAGCGCGACCAGCCCGTAGACGGTGAAGGGCTGGAAGGTGGCATTGGTGACGATGGTGCCGGCCTTGGACAGTTCAACGAAACCGATGATGGAGGTGAGTGCCGTGCCCTTGACGACCTGCACGGAGAAACCGACCGTTGGCGGAATGGCGATCTTCATCGCCTGCGGCAGGATGACGTAACGCATCTGTTGCAGGCGGCCCATGGCAAGGCTGGCGGACGCCTCCCATTGCCCTTTGGCAATCGCCTCCACGCAGCCGCGCCAGATCTCCGCAAGGAAGGCAGCCGTCCAGAGGATCAGCGCCACGCCGGCCGCAAGCCAGGCCGGAACATCGACGCCGAGCAGCCCGAGGCCGAAAAAGGCGATGAAGAGCTGCATCAGCAGCGGGGTGCCCTGAAACAGTTCGATATAGACGCGGGCGGCGCGGTTCAAAGCCCGGCGCGGGCTGATGCGCAACCACAGAAGCAGGATGCCGACCAAGCCGCCGCCGATGAAGGAAACGAGCGAGAGCAGCAGCGTCCAGCGGGTGGAGAGCAGCAGGTTGCGCAGAATGTCCCAAAAGGTGAATTCAGTCATCGTGCCGCCCTCCTCGGGAAAAGAAAGCTGCCGAGCGCCAGCATGCCCTGCCGCAGCAGGATGGCGAGCAGCAGGTAGATGACGGTTGACAGGATGTAGGCCTCAAAGGCGCGGAACGTGCGCGACTGGATGAAATTCGCCGCAAAGGTCAGGTCTTCCACCGCAATCTGCGAGACAACGGCCGAGCCGAGCATGACGATGACCACCTGCGAGGACAGCGCCGGCCAGATGCGTTGCAGCGAGGGCGTGAGCACCACATGGCGAAACGTTTCAAAGCGCGTCATGGCAAGGCTCGCGCCCGCCTCGAACTGGCCCTTCGGCGTCGCCTGAATGCCGGCACGGATGATTTCGCAACTATAGGCGCCAAGATTGACGATCATCGCCAGATTGGCCGCCGTCAGCTCCGAAAGCTTGAAACCGAGCGACGGCAGCCCGAAGAAGATGAAAAACAACTGGATCAGAAACGGCGTGTTGCGGATGAGCTCCACATAGGTGCCGACGACGGGCTTCAACCATGAAGGTCCGAGCGCCCTTGCCCAGGCGCAGGCGATGCCGAGGGAAACGCCGACCACGCCGCCGACCAGCGTGAGTTGGCTGGTGATGGCGATGCCTTTGGCAATTTGTGGCCAATATTCGCCAAGCCACAGGAAATCAAATTGATAGCTCAAGAAACGGTCCCCTTGCGCCGGTGGAGAAAGGCGTCATCCCGGCGGATCCGGGATGACCAGGGCGAATGATGATCAAAGGTCTTTCGGCAGATCCTGGCCAAGCCACTTGGTGGCAATCGCATTCAGCGAACCGTCGGCCTTGGCGGCGGCAACGGTGGCGTTGACCTTTTCCAGCAGCGCCGGCTCGTTCTTGTTGAGGCCGATGTAGCAGGGGGAGTTCTTGATGAGGAACTTCAATTCCGGACGCTTGGGCGGGTTTCTGGCAAGGATGGCGGCTGCAACCACGTTGCCGGTCGCGACAACTTCCACCTGGCCGGACAGGAAGGCGGAGATGGTGCCGTTATTGTCCTCGTAGCGCTTGATGGTGGCGTCGGACGGCGCAACCTTCGTCAGTTCCAGGTCCTCGACGGCACCGCGTGTGACGGCAATGGTCTTGCCCTTCAGGTCTTCCGCCTTGGAGATCGCAACGTCAGCCGGGCCAAAAACGCCGTTGAAGAAAGGCGCATAAGCCTCGGAGAAATCGATGACCTTTTCGCGCTCGGCATTCTTGCCGAGGCTGGAGATCACGAGATCGACCTTGTTGGTCTGGAGATAGGGAACGCGGTTGGCGCTGGTGACAGGCACGAGTTCAACCTTCACGCCCAGCTTGTCGGCGATCAGCTTGGCCATGTCGATATCATAACCCTGCGGGGTCATATCTGCCGCAACGCTGCCGAAGGGCGGGAAATCCTGCGGCACGGCCACACGCAGCGTGCCGCGTGCGGTGATGTCGGCAAGGGCGTCCGCCTTGGCGGGTGCGGAAAGACCAAAGGCAGCGGCCATGGCGGCGGCAGCGATGAGGGTCCGTCTGAAGATCATCTGTCATTCTCCTTGTTTTGATTGTGTTGATTGTGTTGCGTGGGAATTTTGTCCGGATCGCCACCATGCATTTCCGGCAGGGCAAGCGACCGGCGAAGCCCGGCGAGAGGATCGGGCTGGCGTGTGAGGTCGAGGCCGGTTTCCACCTCATCGAGATGCTCGATGGAAAGCTCCGCTGCCCTCGCGAAATCACCCGCAGCCATGGCATCGAAAATCCGGCAATGCCCCTCATGTGACTGAAGGGCATGAAATTCCGACTGGTAGAGCATGGAGATCAGGATCGTTCGGGCGGTCAGATCGCGCAGCAACTCGATGAGCACGGCATTGCCGCAAAGCTCGGCGATGCGGATATGGAAATCGCCCATGAGGCAGGTCAGGCGCTGACGGTCGCCGGCGGCGATCGCGACCTTCTCCTCCTCGAGATGCGCGACGAGGACCTTTCGTCCCTCATCCGACAGCACCCGCATGCTGCGCAGCAATCCGGATTCGATGATCCGCCGCGCCTCGTAGATGCTCATCGCCTCCTCGGCGGAAGGCTCGACGACGAACCAGCCCCGCCGCGCGCTGACATGCACGATGCCGCGCGTTTCCAGCCGCATCATTGCTTCGCGCACCCGCGTGCGTGAAACGGCGAAAAGTCCAGCCAGCTGATTTTCGCTGAGCCGCGTGCCGGGCCGGATGCGTGCCGAAAGGATGCCGGAAATAATGGCTTCTTCGATGTTTATCTGACGGTCCTGCCTGGTATGTAAATCTTGCATACAAGACTGAAAGCAAGGCCCGTGCCAGACCGAATTATCGTCTTAAAATCAAAAGACAGCGACATGGCTCCGCGCCAAGCCGCTTAAATTTTAAGCAGGACAAGCAGCGCGCATCAAAAAAACGCAGGATTCGCGAAACTCGACGGCCTTGCCGTGGAGTTAGCCGGCCTTGAACCGGTCGAACGCCGTCAGGTGCTTGACGGTGGGATCGGCGTCCCAGCGGTAAATTTCGGTTCGCAGGAAATGCAGCTCTTCTTCAAGCTTTTCCTCCGGCAGTTCCACCCACCAGGATTTAGGCCGGCCATCGGAACCATCAGACCAGCGGTAGCCGCGCTTTTTCAGATGATCCTTCATGTCGAACGGGCTGTTCTCGGCATAAATGCGAACCCGGGAGCGCTGGCTGGCGGCATGGAGTTCCATAAACGGTGTCCCGCTTTGGCCGGGGCGCGCCAGTTCCAGCACCTCCAGCAGCGCGAAACAATCGTCGACAGCGCGGTGGCCGTCATGGAAATAACCGGATTGCCCGATCAGGTAGGCAAGCTTGCTGCCCTCAAAACCCCGCCCACTCCAGTCGATCTCCGAAACGGAACAGGCCCAGGCCTTGTTGCGAAAGATCGGCGAGAAGGCCTCGCAAAAGGGGCGATCAAACCCGGCATTGTGGGCAATGATCAGATCGGCATCGGCAACAAGCAAGGTCAGCCGGTCGATGTCTATCGACTGTCCGGCAACCATGTCATCGGTGATACCCGTCAATCGGGTGATTTCTTCCGGAATGGCAGTGCCCGGCTGGCGCAGACCGCCATAAACGCCGGTGACATCGCCGATCGTTCCCTGATCGTCGAAAGTGAAGGTGATGACGCCGATTTCGATGATCTCGTCAGTCCGGTGGTTGAGGCCGGTCGTCTCGGTGTCGAGGATCACGCCCCGGCGGGGGAACCCCGGTCGCGGCTGCTCGCAGATCGGACGCGGCTGCAACTTGCGCAAGATGCGGTAATTGCCGGTGGATTGAAGATATCCGGCCAGGGCCTCATCATCGGCAACCGGCTGCGGCTTCGCTTCGCGGCCACCCGCTTTTCGCCCGCGATCAGCCTGGGGAAGCCGCGCCGTCGCGGAAGCGAAAAAGTCCAACTGGGAGGTCATTGTTCTGCTGTCCGCTTTGGCCGGAAATAAAGATTGAGTTCTCCAACATATGCGCAGAGGCTCACACTAACAACAGCCGCAACGGTGATCCACAGAAACCGCACCCTGCCCGCCCGGCAGCAGCACATCGCTCTGCTAGGTAATCCGGTTATCGGTCCGGGCTTCCCGCCCTACCTGTTGCGGAACACGGTACAGGGAATTCCGGCCTGCTTGATTTCGCCGCAGAGTTTATTCGCCTCCCCGCGTGTATCGCGGCCGATGCGGGCGGCATAACGCGGGCGTGAACCGAAATTGCCGCCGCGCTGCCGGACGATCAAAGCCCGCTCGGCGTTGAGCGGTCCGGATAATTGACCTATGGCGCGGGTGAAAAGCCGGTTCGCCACCGCCGGATTATAATGTGCGGCAAGCTGCACGCCCCAGGGCGCCCAGTCGGCCGACGAGATGAGGACGGGATCGTTCATCGTCCGGGTATCGGCAAGACGCAGGCAGGCATCGAGGAAGGTGCGGCTCACATCCAGTGCCGGGGCCGCCTTCTCGGGCGGATTGTCTTTCCAGTTCTCAACCGGATATCCCGTGATCGCAAACACGTAATCCCGGGTTTCCGTCGGCAACCGGCCGGTGGCGATGAAATTGCGCAACCCCGCCTCGCCCGCATTATAAGCGGCGGCGGCGAGGCCGAAATTGCCGAACTGCGTATTCAGCTCCGACAGATATCTGGAAGATGCCTCAAGCGCGGCGATGATGTTGAAGCTGTCTTCCAGACCACGCATCCTTGCGGTTCCCGGCATGAACTGGGCGATACCTTCAGCACCCTTCGGGCTGACCGCATTGGCCCGGAACAGGCTTTCGCGCCAGATCAGCCGGGCGAAATAATCCGGCGGCACGGCATGGCGCCCGGCCAAAACCTCGATGGCGTGACACAGGTCGTTATTGTAGCTGTCGACGCGGATGCACAATTCCGGCGCGACATCATGGGCGTAAGCGCAGGAGGCTTGCCCTTTGGCCGTCTCCCCAGCCCCGGCCGTGCCGCTGGCCAGCATTAGCAACCAGAGAGCCAGTAACCAGAGAGCAAGACCCATGCGGCGCGCCGATATCTCTGCCAAGCGAAATTCCCCGCAAACTCCAGGCTCGATGCGCCTGTTATCAGCCATTCTGCACGATAAGCCCAGACCTCCGGCTCTTCTTTGCTGGATGTTTCGGGATTGGCCTTGCCGGCGCTTCCGTGCGTCCAGACTGAGGATCGCATTTTAGCGCCGGCAAAACGATCTTGTCTGCCTAGAAATCCTGCCACTCCTCGTGGTCGACAGCCACCGCAGCGAAACCGCGCACCGCAAGCGGGCGGGATGCCGGGCGGCGCGGCGCGGCGACAGCCGCCTGCTGCTCGAAGCTGCTCCGCGACGATGACATTGGCGAGTGCGAGCGCGAGTGCGAAGCGTCATCGAATTTGAATTGCCCGAGAAGCTCGAACAAGGCTGCGGCTTCCCGTGCAAGGCTGTGGCTGGCGGCGGTCTGCTCCTCCACCATCGCGGCGTTCTGCTGCGTTCCCTGATCAACGGTATTGACCGCCTGATTGATCTCGGCGAGCGCCGTGGACTGTTCGCGAGCGGCCTCGACGATGGCCACGACATTGGTATTGATGTCGCGCACCTGGTCGGCGATTTCCTGCAAGGCAGACCCGGCTTTGGTGACGAGGCCAACGCCGTTCCCCACCTGCGCGCCCGAAGCATTGATCAGGCTCTTGATTTCCTTGGCGGCCGTGGCCGAGCGTTGCGCAAGTTCACGAACCTCCTGCGCGACCACGGCAAAACCCTTGCCCGCTTCGCCAGCGCGCGCAGCTTCCACGCCGGCATTCAGGGCCAGCAGATTGGTCTGAAAGGCAATCTCGTCGATGACGCCGATAATATTGGAAATCTCGCGCGAGGATTTTTCGATCTGATCCATGGCGCCAATCGCGTCCCGCACCACCTGGCCCGAATGTTCGGCATGGTCACGGGCGCGGCCAACGATTCTTCCGGCCTCTTCCGCCCGGCGGCTGGAATCATTGACGGCGGTGGTGATCTCTTCAAGGGCAGCGGCCGTCTCTTCGATGGAGGCGGCCTGCTGTTCCGTGCGCCTGGCAAGATCGTCGGCAGCGGAGCGTATTTCATTCGATCCCGAAGAAATGGCGCCAGCATTTTCAGAGACCAGCGTCATGGCCTTCCTCAACTTTTTCGAGGCTGCGTTGAAGTCGGACCGCAATCTTTCAAGCGAGGGGATAAAGGGTTTGTCGATGCTCTGCGAAAGATCACCCTCAGCCAGATCGGTCAGGGATTGCGCAAGCTTTTCGACGTTTTCGACACGGCCGGTCACGTCGGTCGCAAATTTAACGACCTTGAACACCTTGCCGTTCATATCGAAGATCGGATTATAGGAGGCCTGAATGAAGACCTTGCGCCCGCCCTTGCCGAGCCGCATGAATTCATCCGCCACCAGATCGCCGCCGGCAAGCCGTTTCCAGAACTGCGCATATTGCGGGGATTGCGTGTAGGCGGGTTCGCAGAACATCTGATGATGTCTGCCCTGCACCTCGGCGAGCGAATAACCGAGCGCTGCCAGAAAATTCTCGTTGGCCGTCAGGATCTCGCCGTTCGGAGAGAACTCGATGATGGCCTGCGCCCGCGACAGGGCGTCGATCTTGCCCGCATCTTCCGCCGCCTTCAGCTTGCGCTCGGTAATATCAGTGGCGATCTTGACCACTTTCACCGGCTTGCCGCGACGATAGACCGGATTATAGGACGCCTCGATCCAGACTTCCCTGCCACCCTTTCCGATGCGCTTGTACTGCTGCTGATCGAACTTGCCCGCCGAAAGCTTCGACCAGAAGGACTTATACTCCTGCGAGGACACGACCTCAGGTTCAACGAACATGCTGTGATGCCTGCCGAGAATTTCCGCAAGATCGTAACCGAGCGCACGACAGAAATTCTCGTTGGCAGCGAGTATCTTTCCGGCCATGTCAAATTCGATGATGGCCTGAGATTTGGAGAGCGCGGCAAGCACCGCGAAAGCATTGGCACCACGATCAAGAAAACTCACGCGCAATCCTCCGAAAGCAGATGGATGGTTTCTACTGAAAATAGTTCACTATAAATATGATTACATTATTAAATAATATTTAAAGGTAATTGTAATGTTCGTCATCCGCGCTTGACAAACCTTCGATAGAACATGACGCAAAGGCTCTTGTTTTTTGTCGGGTATCTTGGGAACGTTCCCCGTGCGGCTGCATTTTATACCGGATGGGGAGTTGGAATGCGTCTGGCCTGTTTCCGCGCCATCTCGCCAGAAAAGCGGAAATCAGGCGTGATTTTGGGAGGAAAACGCCGTGAAGAAGAACATGATCTGCATCTGGTACGACAGGGATGCCGAGGCCGCCGCCAGATTTTATGCCGAGACCTTTCCCGACAGCGCCGTCAATTCCGTCTATCGGGCGCCGGGTGATTACCCTTCCGGCAAGGAGGGGGACGTGCTGATGGTGGAGTTCACGGTGGCAGGCGTCCCCTGCATCGGCCTCAATGGCGGGCCGACATTCAAGCACACCGAAGCCTTCTCGTTCCAGATTTCGACTGAGGATCAGGCGGAAACCGACAGATACTGGGATGCCATCGTCGGAAACGGCGGAGAAGAAAGTGCCTGCGGCTGGTGCAAGGACAAATGGGGCATTTCCTGGCAGATCACCCCGCGCGTGCTGATGGAAGCGATGTCTGCCGGCGGCTCCGAGGCCAAACGCGCCTTCGCGGCGATGATGGATATGAAGAAAATCGACGTCGCCAAGATCGAGGCGGCACGTCGCGGTTGACACTGCCAGCTTATTCAGCGGCAGGTAGCGAATAACGGCCATCCACTTAAACAACTGAGAGACAAGGGGAAACCAGATAAATCACATTTATCTGGCTTCCCCTGGCGGCGGAGGCGTGCTTGTGCGGCCAGTCATCACAAAACGTTCAACAAAGTGTAAGCGATCCGTCAAAGACGGCTGTTAGCAGAGCCCGTGGCTTCGTGTTGGGGACGTGACGTCCTCGCCGGTCATGCCATTACTCCATCAACGGGGCTCAACTTATGAAATCTTCCGCTCTGACCTCTTTTGTGGCCGGCGTCGCCATTGCTGCCGCTTTCGGCGCCACGGCTGCCCACGCAGAAAAAACCAAGTTCGAATTCTGGCACGGCCTTTCCGGCGATCTTGGCGATCGCGTTCAGGAAACCTGCAAGAAGTTCAACGATTCCCAGGCTGAATTCGAGATCGTCTGCACCTCGCAGAACGATTACGACACCACGCTGCAGAACACCATTGCCGCCTACCGCGCCAAGAAGCAGCCCGCCATCGCCCAGATCTACGATGCCGGCACGCTGGACATGATGCTCTCGAAGGCTTTCGTTCCCGCCAAGAAGCTGATGGCCGACAACGGCTACAAGATCGACTGGAACAACTATTTCCCCGGCATCGCCAATTATTACGCAACGGCTGCGGGCGAGCTGAACTCTTTCCCCTACAATTCCTCCACCGCCGTCTTTTATTACAATGTCGACGCTTTCGAAAAAGCCGGCATCACCTTCAAGCCCGACACCTGGGAACAGGTTCAGGAAGCCGCCACCAAACTCAAGGCTGCCGGTTTCGAATGCCCGCTGGCGTTTAATTTCGATACCTGGATGCTGATGGAGCAGTTCTCGGCCATCCACAACCAGCCGATCGCCACCAAAGGCAACGGTTATCAGGGCCTCGACGCCGAAGTGACGATCAACAAGACGAAATTCGTCGATCACGTCAAATTCTTCAAGAAGATGCAGGACGAGAAGCTGTTCGTCGTCAAGACCAAGCAGCTTGGCATGGACATCCTGCCAGCCTTCACCTCGCAGACCTGCCAGATGTTCATGTCCTCGATCGCCAGCCACGGCACCGTCGGCAAGGGCATGCCTGAAGGCGCCAAGTGGGACGTCGCCATGCTGCCGATCTGGAAGGGCACCGAGCGCCACAACTCGCTGGTCGGCGGCGCTTCGCTGTGGGTCATGGCCGGTCGTCCGGACGCTGAATACAAGGGTGCGGCCGCATTCCTGAACTTCATCGCCCAGCCGGATATGGTTCAGTGGTGGTCGACGGTCACCGGCTACATCCCGGTCACCAAGACCGGTTTCGACGCCATGAAAGCCAACGGCTTCTATGACAAGGCTCCCTACAAGGGCCGTGAAAAGGCAATCGAAAGCCTGACCTTTACGCCGCCTTCCGAAAATACCCGCGGCATCCGCCTCGGCGGCTTCACGCAGATCCGCAAGGAAATCGCCACCTCGCTCGAAGCCATCTTCATGCAGAACGCCGACGTTCAGGCCGAACTCGACAAGGCCGTCGAACGCGCCAACGCCGGCCTGCGCCGCTTCGAAAAGACCTATGCCGGCGCCAAGCTGAACTAAACGGTCCTTTTCGCCCGGGGTTTGCCCGTGTCCGCACGGGCAAACCCTCAATGCCATTTTCTCTTTCGGATATTTCATGGAAAAGCGCGCCGTTTTCAAAAGCACATGGTTGCCGCTGCTGTTCGCCCTGCCGCAGCTTCTGCTGATCTTCCTGTTCTTCTACTGGCCCGTGGCAGCGGTCATCAACTGGGCGTTCACGCTCGAGCCCCCCTTTGGTGGAGCTGCGGAGTTCGTCGGCCTCGCCAATTTCGAGGAGACCTTTCTCGATCCGCTTTACTGGCATTCCGTGCTCGTCAGCGTGGTCTTTGCCATCGCCGGCCCCGTCTTCACCATTCTCATCGGCCTCGTTCTGGCGCTGTGCGTCGATCGCGCGCTACCAGGCTCCGGTTTTTTCCGGGTACTCTATATCCTTCCCTTCGCCATTGCCGGCCCCGCCGCAGGCATGGCCTTCCGCTTCATCCTGTCTCCGGAACGCGGCCTTGCCGCCTCCCTCAACGCCTGGTGGCCGGATATCTGGAACCCGGCCAAATACGGCGAACACGCGCTGATCTTCGTCATCGTCATCTTTATCTGGAAATGGGCAGGCTACACGTTCATCTTCGTGCTCGCCGGCCTGCAATCGGTGCCGCGCTCGCTGACGGAAGCGGCCGCCATGGACGGCTCCGGCCCCATTCGCCGCGCCATCGATATTCAGGTGCCGCTGCTTGCTCCCACCCTGTTCTTCCTGACGGTCATCATGATGACCGAGGGCTTCGTCGGGGCCGATACGTTCGGCATCGTCGCCACCACCACCGAAGGCGGCCCCAACCGCGCCACGGAAGTGATGGTCTACCGCATCGTCAGCGAAGCCTTCGAGGGGCTGAACTATTCCGGCGCTTCCGCACAGAGCATCGTCCTCATCGGCCTCATCATGGTTTTCACCTTCATCCAGTTCCGCTTCGTCGAGCGGCAAGTCCATTACAAGTGAGGCGGCGATGATCCAGCGCACACCCTATGCCGACGCCCTGACCTATGTACTTATGGTCGCCGGCTTCCTGTTGCTCATCGGCCCCTTCGTCGTCATCATCGCCGGCGCAAGCCAGTCGGTCACGCAGGTCAACAGCGTGCCGTTCAACTTCATGCCGCAGGGCGAATTTTTTGCCAATGCGGAGACAGCCTGGAAACGCGCCAATCTCGGCAACGCCCTGCTGAACAGCATGATCATGGCCACGCTGGTCACCATCGGCAAGGTCGCCCTTTCAGCCTGCACCGCTTTTGCCATCGTGTTCTTCCGTTCGCCGCTCAAACACCTGTTCTTCTGGACGGTGTTCATCACCCTGATGCTGCCGCTCGAAGTGCGTGTGGTGCCGACCTATTCGGTGGCCGCCGATCTTTTCCAGCCGTTCCGCTCCATTCTGGGCCTGTTCGGTATCGAAGTGGCGGTTGAGTGGAACCTCCTGAATTCCTATGCCGGCCTCACCCTGCCACTGGTCGCCACAGCCACCGGCACTTTCCTCTACCGGCAGTTCTTCATGACGATCCCCGATGAACTCGCAGAAGCCGCGCGCATGGATGGCTCCGGCCCGGTGCGCTTCTTCGTGGAAATGCTCCTGCCGCTCTCGCGCACCAATATGGCGGCGCTCACCACCATCATGTTCGTCTACGCCTGGAACCAGTATCTCTGGCCGCTGCTGATGATCACCGATCCTTCCCACAAGACGGTGATGATGTCGCTACGCGCGCTTCTGCCCGCCGAGGACGGCACACCGGACTGGAACGTCACGCTCGCCGGTTCCCTCATCATCATCATGCCGCCGCTTCTCGTCGTGGCGTTCCTGCAACGCTGGTTCGTGCGCGGTCTCGTCTCGTCCGACAAGTGACGGCGCGGCGCGTTGCTTTCAACAACAAGGTTTTTAATATCATGGCTCAGATCGATATTCGCCAGGTCCGCAAATCCTACGGCAAGACCCCGACCCTGCATGGCGTGGATCTCACTTTCGAAACCGGCGAATTCGTCGTCATCCTCGGCCCCTCCGGCTGCGGCAAGTCCACGCTTTTGCGCATGATCGCCGGGCTGGAGGACATCACCGCAGGTGAAATCGCCATTGGCGGCCGCGTCGTCAACAAGCTGGAGCCGCGCGAGCGCGGTTGCGCCATGGTGTTCCAGAACTACGCGCTTTATCCGCATATGACGGTGGCAGGCAATATCGGCTATGCGCTGAAGGTCGCGGGCGTCGCCAAGGCCGAGCGCCTGCGCCGCGTCGAGGAAACAGCAAGGATCGTCGGTCTTTCCGATTTTCTCGAGCGCAAGCCCGCCGCCCTTTCCGGCGGCCAGCGCCAGCGCGTGGCCATGGCCCGCGCGATCATCCGCGAACCGCAGGTGTTCCTCTTTGACGAACCGCTGTCCAACCTCGATGCCAAGCTGCGCGTGACGATGCGCGCCGAAATCCGCAAGCTGCACCAGCGCCTGTCGGCTACCTCGGTTTTCGTCACCCACGATCAGGTGGAAGCCATGACGCTGGCCGACCGGCTGGTGGTGATGAACAAGGGCAATGTCGAGCAGGTCGGCCATCCGCTCGATATCTATCACCGCCCGGCCAGCACCTTCGTCGCCTCCTTCATCGGCTCACCGGCGATGAACCTGTTCAACACGCGCGTGGAGGTCGAATCTCCGTCAGTCATGCTGGGCGGCCAGCCGGTGAAACTCTTTCCCGAGACCGCGCTGGAACTACGCGGCCGCGACGTGACTGTCGGCATCCGCCCGGAACAATGCCTTGTCAGCACCGACGGTGCTGGTGTGCCGGCAATCGTCGACTTTGTCGAAGAGCTGGGTTCGGGCCGCATCGTGCATGCGGACATCGCCGGTGAAACTTTCTCCGCCGCCATCGGCGAGGATCTGTTGGTCAAACCCGGCCAGCGCGTCCACTTCGCACTGCCCCCCGCCCACCTCCACTTCTTCGACCCGGCCACCGGCAAACGCATCGAAACCGAAAGCGCCATCGAGACAACCCGCATCGGCAACGAAAAACTGCTGCCGGTTTGATGGCGGGAAAGAGAGCGGGCCGGTATCTCCGGCCCAGCTCTGTGTCTTCCATGTGCGAGCCTGCATGCTGGCCGTTTCTCCGGATGACGACCCACCATCATCGTTTCAATCGAGGCTTCACCCCTTCACGCCGGATGAAATCATGATGGCTTCCGTCACGCGCCGCTGGAAGATGACGTAGGCGACGATGACGGGCAGCGCCGCCAGCATGGCAATCGCCATCAGGCGCGCATAAACGATGCCGAAGGTGTCGTTGACCTGGGTGATGCCGACGGGGATCGTCATCATGTTTTCGGAGGTGATCACGAGGAAAGGCCAGAAGAAGGCGTTCCACACCGTAATGAAGGTGACGATCGCCATGGCGGTCGTGATACCCCAGTTCAGCGGCAGGTAGACCTTGAACAGGATGGTGTATTCGCCGCCGCCATCCAGAACCACCGCCTCGCGCATTTCCTTGGGCACGCTGTCGAAGAACTGCTTGTAGACGATGATGACGATGGGCGTGATCAGCTGCGGCAGGATGATGCCCGCCCAGGTGTTGATGAGGTTGAGGTTCTTCATCAGGATGAATTGTGTCACGACAAGCGTCTGCGCCGGCACCATGAAACTTGCGAGCACGATGCCATAAAGCAGTCGCCGTCCCGGAAAGCGGATCTGCGATAGCGCATAGGCACACAACATGGAAATTATCAGCACGGAGACCGTGACGATCGCAGCGGTGCCGATGGAGTTCACATACCAGGTCAGCAGCCGCGTATTGAAGATGGCGTTGACATAGGCACCGAGCTGGAACTCGTCGGGTAGCAGCGACATATTGCCCGCCACATTCTCGTCCGAGCGCAACGACGTCACGAAGCCCCAGTAAAGCGGGAAAATCCACACGAGCGCTGCCGAAAATGTCAGCAGGGTCAGGACGATGTTCTCTAGTCTTTTGGTCAGACTCATGAATTCCTCCGGATGCGCAGCAACTGGAACTGGAACTGGAGAACGGATACGATGACGATCAACAGGAAGAGCACGGTCGCCACCGCCGATGCATAACCGCCATTGTTCATCTGGAAGGCTTCCCGATAGACCTTGAGGAGAAGCACGAAGCTGGAATTGAAAGGTCCGCCGCCGCTGAGGAGATAGATCTGGTCGAATATCTTCAGTTGCAGGATCAGTTGCAGCGTCAGGATCAGCGCCGTCACCGGCCACAGAAGCGGCCATGTGACGCGCCGGAACTTTTGCCATGTCGTTGCGCCATCAAGAGCTGCGGCCTCGTAAAGCTCGGTCGGAATGTTTCGCAGGCCGGCAATGAACAGCAGCACGTTAAAGCCGTTCGTCCACCAGATGGTAACGACGGCGACCATCGGCATGACCCAATTGGGGTTCTTGAAAACCGCGACGGGTTTGCCCGCCAGCAGCGAAATGACCGGCTGGAGAATGCCGAACTGCAGATCGAGCATCCAGGCCCAGATTTCGGTGACGACCGAAACCGGCAGGACATAAGGCAGGAAAAACAGGCTCATGGCGATTGTCTGCCGAATGCCGGACAGGCGGCTGACCGCAAGCGCAATCATCAGGGCGATGACCGTTGTCGGTATCACTGTCAGCAGCACGAAATAGCCGTTATTCTTGAGCGAGGTGACGAACAGGCGGTCGCTCAGCAATTTCACGTAGTTGTCCAGGCCGACCCAGTTGCCGTCGCCGATCAGCGGCGCATCCGTGAAGCTGATGCGTATCATCTCGATCAGCGGGTAAAGAAAGAACGTGGCGAAGACCACGATGAATGGCGTCACCATCGACAGCGCGATCAGCGACTTCTTGCGCCGGTTTTCAATCATAGCCATGGAATGCCTCCGGGACCTCCCGCATTGCACGCTGCCCTCCGGCTGCCAGCCGGAGGGCAGTCTCGGATTACTTGAGCTTGCCCTGAAGCTCGGACTTGATCTGCTCGACGGCATCCGCGCCGCTCATGTAGCCCTGGATGGCCGGAGCGATGATATTGAGCGCGGCATCGTAAGCGGGAGAGGCAACCCCGGTAATCGTGGTCTTCGGATCGAACACTGCCGCCTCCGCCAGCGAGGCATAGGTGGCATTCGGCTGCATCGCCTTGTATTCGCTGCTTTCGGTGATCGATTTGTAGGCCGGGATATGCCCGGCATCGGCCCAGCTGATCGCGTGTTTCTCCATCCAGCCGATGACGGTCATGACTGCGGCGCGTTTCTCGCCGGAAACGGTCTTGTCACCCTGGTTGGGAATGGCAAAGGCGTGCGAATCCGCCCAGGTGGCGCGCTTGCCCATGAAAGGCGGCACTTCCACAGCGCTCCATTTGAAACCGAGCTTGCCGTTCTTTTCAAGATCCTTGTAGGTCGGCACTTCCCAGACGCCGTTCAGCTGGAAGGCGGATTTGCCGGCGGAGAACAGGGCAACGGAGGCCGGATATTCCGCCTGCTCGGGCGCCCAGCCGTTTTCCCGCCATTTGGACATGGTGTCGATCGCCTTGGCGGCCTTTTCGGCATTGTCGCCGGCAAGCACCTCGTTATTGGTGACCAGCTCGCCGCCCTGTTGCGAGAACAATGTATAAAACACACGCCAGACACCGGCTTCCCCACCCGACTGATAGGTGACCGGCGTCTCAACGCCCTTGTCCTTCGCCCAGGCCAGAGCCTTTTCGAAATCCTCCATCGTCTTGATACCGGTCAACTTGCCCTCGGCATCGAGATAGGGAGACCCTTTCAGCAGATCGGCATTGTAATAGAGAATGAGGGCATGGATATCGAACGGCACCGCATAAAGCTTGCCGTCATGGGTTGCCGCCTCGAGGGGGGCGCTGAAGAAGTCGCTGGTCTTCAACCCGGCATCCTCAAGGTCTTTCGGGGTGATCTCGCTCAGCACTTTTTCTGCAAGGCCGAGCGGGGCGCGCGACAGGTGGTAGGTCATGACATCGGGACCCTCACCCACGGCAGACGCCGTGCGCGCCTTGGTATAAAACGGAACGCCCCATTCGAGCGTCGTTCCCTTGATCTGAATGTCGGGGTGTTCCTTGTTGAAGGCCGCAATCAGCGCTTTCATGCGCACGCCGTCGCCGCCGGACAGAAAGTCCCACCAGACGATATCCTGCTTCGCCAGTGCCGGCAGGGCGCTCAAGCCCAGAACCGTGCCAACAAGCAATGTCTTGATCAGTCGCATCGTTCACTCCTCCCGTTGTTGGAAACACCCCGTTTAAAGGGGCGGTCTGCTATTGCATCGAAAGGCGCCTCCTCGCGCCTATCGCAACCTGTTGCCGTCGCTGCCGAAAACCATGATGTGATCGGGCGAGGCGCTGAGCGAGACGGATTTGCCATCCAGCCGCTCGCGCGAGCCCTGCCGCTGCACGACAAGTTTTTTCCCGGCCCTCGTGCGGGTGTAGAGATAGGAAAGGTCGCCAAGCTCCTCCGCCACCTCGACATTGACGGGCAAAGCCCCCTCGGGCGTGATCACCAGATGTTCGGGCCTGATGCCGATTTCGACCCGCTGGCCGGGGGAAACCGGTTGCGAAAGCCGGGCTTCGAGCTGTTTTTCACCACCTTCAAGCGCAAGCGTGACGATACCGTCCCGCTGCCCGACGATATCGGCGGCAAGGAAATTCATTGCGGGCGAGCCGATGAAGCCAGCGACGAAACGGTTGTCCGGATCGTCGTAAAGGGTGAGCGGCGCACCGGCCTGTTGCACGATGCCGCCCTTCAGCACGAAAATCTTGTCCGCAAGCGTCATGGCCTCCACCTGGTCATGCGTGACATAGATCATCGTGGCGCCGAGCTTGCGGTGAAGCCGGGTCAGTTCCAGCCGCATCTGGACGCGCAGTTCCGCATCCAGGTTCGACAGGGGTTCATCGAAGAGAAACACCTTCGGTTGCCGCACGATCGCGCGGCCGATGGCCACGCGCTGCCTCTGGCCGCCGGAAAGCTGCGATGGTTTTTTGTGCAGATTATCTTCGAGCTGGAGGATGCGGGCAGCTTCCCCCACCCTCTCATTCACCTCCGCTTTCGGACGGCGGGCAAGACGCAGGCTGAAAGCCATGTTCTCGAACACCGTCAGATGCGGATAAAGCGCGTAGTTCTGGAACACCATGGCAACGCCGCGATCTGCCGGCTCGACAGCGGTCACATCGCGCTCATCGATGGCGATGTGACCGCCGCTGGTTTCCTCAAGACCGGCGATCATGCGCAACAGGGTGGATTTTCCGCAACCGGAAGGCCCCACGAAAACCGCGAAGCTGCCGGTCGGGATTTCCATCGAAACGTCCCGGATGGCTGCAAAGGAGCCGAAGGACTTGGCGATATTCGTGAGACGGACACCCATCACCGCCTCACTGAACCTTCACGCGCAGAACGTGATAGGACAGCGCCGGCACGGAGCCCTTGAGCGCCCCATCCTCGACACCGATACCGCTGCCCGGCACCGGCACGACGCGGTCGGGTTGATCCGGACCGTTGCCGACCCTCAGATCATATCCCGCCATCGAAAGATGCAGGCTGAGTGCCGACGGCGAAAAGCCGGTGAGACCGACATTGAGCTCCGCTGCTTCGGTCAGATGGCGATTGAGGACGAACAGCGTCACCACGCCCTCTTCCTCATCGAACACGCCGGCGACATCGAGATATTTAACGTCATCGGCCGCATTGCAATCGTAGGTCGGGCAATCGACGGCGATGTTCAGGGCAACGCCGCGACCGTAAAGCGAGGCGAACTGGTAGGGGTAATAAATGGTCTGGCGCCATGCCGGTCCGTTCTTTTCTGCGCGGATGGGAGCGATGACGTTGACGAGCTGGGCAATGCAGGCAATGCGCACGCGGTCCGAGCGGCGGATGAACTCGTTGAGCAGGCCCGCCACAAAGAGAGCATCCTCGAAATTGTAGGTCTCTTCCAGAAGTGCGGGCGCTTCCGGCCAGTCCCAGCTCTTGATGCGTTTGCCGTCGTCTTCGCGGATATGGTACCAGACATTCCATTCGTCGAAGCAGATGGAGACCTCGTTTTTGGCGCGCTTCTTGGCCTTCACGTAGTCGATGACACCGGCGATGGTCTGAATGTAACGCCCGGTTTCTTCGATCTTGCCGAAGTAATTCAGCGTGTCGCGGCTGTTATTGCCGAAATATTTATGCAGCGAGATGTGGTCGACATTCTCGTAGCACTCTTCCAGCACTTCGCGCTCCCATTCGGGATAGGTCGGCATGCCGTCGTTGGAACTTCCGCAGACGATTGCCTCGATGGTGGGGTCGAAACCCTTGAAGGCCTTGGCGGTCTCGTTGGCCAGCCGGCCATACTCCACCGCCGTCTTGTGGCCGATCTGCCAGGGGCCGTCCATCTCGTTGCCAAGGCACCACATCTTCACGCCATGCGGCTTTTCCGCGCCGTGGCTGCGGCGAAGGTCGCTCAGCTGCGTGCCGCCGGGGAAATTCACATATTCGAGGAAATTGCGGGCATCATCCAGACCACGGGAGCCGAGGTTGACGGCAAGCATCATCTCGATGCCGGCCATGGACGCCCAATCTGCGAACTCGTTGACGCCGATCTGGTTGGTTTCCTTGGAGCGCCAGGCAAGATCGAGCCGCACAGGCCGCTTGTCGCGCGGGCCGATGCCGTCTTCCCAGCGATAGGCCGAAACGAAGTTGCCGCCGGGATAACGGATCGCCGGGATTTTCAGATCCTGCACGAATTTCAGCACATCCTTGCGAAAGCCGTTTTCATCCGCCTGCGGATGGCCGGGCTCGTAAATGCCGCCATAGATCGCCCGCCCCATATGTTCGATGAAGGCGGAATACAGGCGATCGTCGATACGCCCAATCCGGAAGTCCCGGTGGACTGAAACCCGCGCTTTCATAGGCTCTCCTCCCATGCGCATTTATATCGTAAAATATGATATAAACCATATTTCATAATATAGTTGCCAAGGGAAGCCGCGCCTGTCAACCGCGAAAATCATACTTTATGAAATTGGCCGGATCAGTCTGCGGTGCGCAGGCGCAAGACGATGTCCTGATCGTAATTGCCAAAACCCCGGCCGAAGATGTTCAGTCCGCCGGGATGTTTTGCATCCGCCTTCACCTCGATCCGCAGACGGATGGAGCGGTGGCTGGAGAGATCGATATCCGCAAGCGTCATATCGGAAATGCGCGTCCCATCGACATAGGTTCCCTGGGCGGTAATGCGCCAGGTTTTCAGCATGCCATATTGCGAGCCGGACAGTTTCCACCAGTCGGGCGTCAACGTGCCCCGCTTGTCGCCGAAATCGCCGGGCGAGGTCCAGACACCGATTTCCTTGCCGTTGACGGAGAGGGTGATGTCCGATGGCCAGTTGCTGTGCGTTCCCGGCACCTCGGAACTGACCTCCATCGAAAACTCGACTTCCTCGACGTTTCGGCCCTGAATCTTGGCATTATTGGGAAATTGATACTCGACATGGCCCGACGTGAACCACAAAAGCGCTGTCTTCATGCGGTCCGGGTCCATGAAGGTATCGGGCACATCGAGAAGCCCGATAATGCCCTCCGGCGAGCAGATGCCGCAGGGTGCGGTCACCGAACTCTGCGTATAGAGGCCGAGCGGCATGGCGACGGCAATGTAGTTGGAGACATCAGGCGTCTCGGGGCTTCGAAACGAAACGATGAGTTCGTCGCAGGTCGCAAAACAGATTTTCTGGCTGCCCTTGCGCGCCTTGCGCGTTTCGGTTCGCAGCAGCCCCGCCTCCTCAAGAACGGTCACACCAGCCGAAACGGTGGACTGGGGAAGCTCCAGCCTCTGGGCGATCTCGTTGACATTGAGGCCGTTGGCGTCGTGCAGCAGCTTCAAGATCTGCACGCGGATCAGCGACGCCGCCGCCTTCAAAACATCGAATTCTTTTTCAGCATCAATCAGGAGGAAATTGGGGGCCATTGTCTAATCTTCAGATTTTACGATCTAGATCAGAATTTCTGGCTTAAATAATATTGGCTGTCCAGCATTGTTTACCGTGCCAATCTATTTGAACCCCGGCACGCAGTAAACGATTGTGAATGCAGGCAGCGCCACGCGGCTTTGAGACCGCATGGCGCTGCCGATTTTCGTGACTACCCGCGCTTGCGCAGCGTGCGGGTGCCGGTATCGACAAGGTTCTGCGCTGCCTCGTCCACCGTCGCACGGCCAAAGGCGAGCTGGTCGGCAATCGGGCGCATCACCCCACGGTCGAACTCATTGGCGCCGATGGGGGCCGGTTCCGGATAGGTATCGAGCTTGCCGGACAGGCTTTCGATGTAATCCACCGTCTTGCGTTCGGTCTCGTTAAGGCTTGGCAACACCGCTTCACGGACTTTCTTTGCCGGCGGCACGCCGCGCTCGACGCCGAGAACCTTGCCCGCCTCCAGATCGTTGACGAAGAAATTGATGAACTTCACCGCCGCTTCCGGGTTGGTGGATGTGGACGAAATCGACCAGATAAGGCCCGGCCGGTAATAATGACCGGTCGGCTTGCCGGCCCCCTCGCCCGGAATCATGCCGATGGCCAGCGTCTTCTTGTTGAGCTTCTGATAACCGACAAGCTGGTTGGAGAAAGCAAAGCCGATGGCCGAGTTGCCCAGCGTCAAGGCGTTGGATTCGATGGTATTGTCGTCGCGCGTCTGAATATCGGCAGAGACGCAATTACCGTTCTGGCGCAAGTCCTCCCAATAGGCGAACCATTCCTTGGCGTCTTCCTTGTTGAAGCCGACGGTGCCATCCTTGAACAGCAGCTTGCCGCGCTGGCGCAGCCAGACATCGAAGACGTAGTGATAACGCGCACCATAAGGCACCGCCCAGTAGTTGCGCCGCTCCGGGCCGTTCTTCTTGAAATCGCGCGCCAGTTCCGCCAGCGCCTTCCAGGTGATCTGGTCCGCCGGCACGGAAACGCCGGCCTCCTTCAGCGTCTCGGCATCATACATCATGCAGAAGGAATTCAGCCCGAGACCGACGCCGTAAAGCTTGCCGTCGATGCGGCAGAGATCGACCTCGCTTTTGCCGAAATTGGAGAGATCGAGCGACGAGCCGACAAACTTGTCCAGTTCCATGCAGGCGCCACGGCCGGAATAATCGGCGATGGTGGATGGCTCGAGCTGGAAGATGTCAGCGACATTGCGTCCCGCCATGGAGGTCGCAAGCTTGGTCCAGTAATCGGAGCCGGCGATCATCTCGCCGCTGACCACCGTCTGCGGATCGGCCTTCTGGTAAAGGGCGATCACGTCATTGGTGCGCTTGGTGCGGTCAGCCGAACCCCACCACACGCAACGGAGCCGGGTTTCGGCAGCGGCCGCACCCAAACCGCCAGCGGCCAGCCCCAGACCTGTTACCGCCGCCGTCATCAAAAATTTACGCCTGTCGATAGTTTGCATGTGCTCCTCCCGGGTTATGCAAATTTTTCTAATATCACATATTTCTTGCAAATTTTCAGTGTTTGCAATATTTGCATTATATCCACTCATTTGCAAGCGAGAGACGACATGAATCAGACACCGGAGATCAGCCGCCCGCGCCAGGCCGATATCGCCCAGCGCGCAGGTGTCTCCATCAGCACCGTCTCGCGCGTTCTGGCGGGGGAAAAAGGCATCAGCGCCTCGATACAGACCAAGGTCCTGGGGGCGGCGGCAGAACTCGGCTACCCCTTGCGGCCAACGACCGGCCAGAATGGCAGCGTCGCCCTGGAGGGCAAAAAGATCATTGCCTTTATGTCCGCCGAACGGGCGACGGGCGATATCGGCGCATTTTATCACGACATCCTGGATATGCTGCGCGGCCTTTCCCAGTCCGAGGGGTTCGATCTGGATATACGGCTGCTATACCAGGCGCATCTCGATGACGGCTTGATGCAGCGTGCCTGTGAAGCGGACGGGCTTCTGGCGATCGGTCTCGATCCGGAAGACGACATGCTCAACCAGATTGCGCAGGGCGTGCTGCCGGTCGTTCTGGTCAATGGCGCCGATCCTTCGATGATGCTCGATTGCGCCGCGCCCTCCAACTTCTATGGCGGCAGGCTGGCGGCCCAACGGCTGCTGGAGCTTGGACACAAGACCATCGCCTATATCGGCCCGCGCCACCGGCACACGGTGCGCGAGCGCCTGCGCGGTTTCCGCCACGCCGTTCAGGAGGCTGAGGGCGTCGTCTACGCGGAGCATTTCCTGTCGACGGCGGAAAGCGGTTTCAGCCAGGCCGGCGACGCGATCCGTCAGCTGCTGGCGGAACATCCAGATATGACCGGCTTCTTCTGCATGAACGACGCGATAGCGCTTGGCGCGCTTGGCGCCGCGCAGGAGCTGGGGCTTGCCGTGCCCGATGACATATCGATCATCGGTTTCGACGACCTGCCCTTTGCCGAACTTTCGACGCCACGGCTGACCACCGTGCGGGTGGACCGCCGCGAAATTGCCCGCGAGGCGGTGGAGTTGATGCGCCGCAGGCTGACGGAACCGTCCGCCAATGCGCGGCATGTGCAATTGGCCGTGCATCTTGTGGAAGGACAAACCGCCGGAATGGCAAAAAAGGGTGACGCATGACGATTGATCCCATGACCCGCTTCAATCCGCTGCACGGCAACCCGCTGCGCACCCGCGCCGATGTCAGAAAGGCGCTCGACGACAGTTTCGCGCCGCTGCTTGCCTATTTCTCTGAGGGCAGCGCGCGGGTGACGCTGAGCGGGACGGGTTATCAATTCGACCGGGCGGCGGGCGACCTCGAAGGTTTCGCAAGACCGCTCTGGGGTATCGCGCCGCTTGCACTGAGCGGCGACAGCTTCGCCCACTGGCCGCTGCTGGCAAGGGGAATAGCCAACGGCACCGACCCGGCGCATCCGGATTACTGGGGCGACGTGCGTCCGAAGGACCAGCGGCTGGTGGAGCTTGCAGCCCTCGGTTTTGCGCTGCGCCTCGCGCCGGAGCATCTCTGGGAACCGCTTTCCGAGGTCGAAAAGGCGAATCTGCGCAGCTATCTTCTGAAGGCGCGCGGCCTCGTCTATTCCGACAACAACTGGAAGTTCTTCCGCGTGATGCTCGACCTCGCGCTCGACCGTCTCGACATACCCTATGACCGCGCGCTGACCGAAACATATCTCAGCGAGCTGGACGGATTTTACATTGACGACGGCTGGTATCGCGATGGCGAGTACCGCCGCATCGACCATTACATTGGCTTTGCCATGCATTTTTACGGCCTGATCTACGCAAGGCTGAGCAAGCCGGACGATATCAGGGGCAAACGCTACCGTGAGCGCGCCACATTGTTTGCCGCCGATTTCAAAAGCTGGTTCGATGAGGATGGCGGTGCGCTCGCCTTCGGCCGCTCCATGACATATCGCTTCGCCTGCGGCGGGTTCTGGGCCGCGCTGGCCTTCGCCGAAGAGGAAGCCCTGCCGTGGGGGGAGATCAAGGGGCTTTATCTGCGCCATCTGCGCTGGTGGGCAAACAAACCCATCGCCGACCGCGATGGTGTCCTATCCATCGGTTACGCCTATCCGCAGCTCACCATGTCGGAAAGCTATAATTCGGCGGGTTCGCCCTACTGGGCCTTCAAGGCCTTCCTGCCGCTTGCGCTTCCCGAAAGCCACCCCTTCTGGCAGGCGGAGGAAAAGCTCCCCGCTGCCGACACCACACCCACGCCGCTCGTTCATCCCGGCATGGTGATGATGCGCGGCAAGGGCAACGTCACCGCACTTTCCAGCGGGCAGGAAAACCTGTCGTTCCGTGGCGGGCCGGAGAAATACGCCAAATTCGCCTATTCCTCCCGCTACGGGTTTGGCGTTGAGGTGGATGAGCGCGGTTTCAAGACCAACGGTTTCGACAATATGCTGGCCTTTTCCGAGGATGGCCGGCACTACCGGGTGCGCGAAACCAACGAAACGGTTCTGCTGGCGGGGGAAAACTTGCGGGCAACGTGGAAGCCATTCCCGGATGTGACGGTTGAGACGACGCTGGTTGCGGCTGGAGACTGGCATATCCGCCTGCACCGGATCACTTCCGCAAGACCGCTTTTTGTGACCGAAGGCGGCTTTGCGATCAACCGCAACGATGGCGACAGCGATGCGGTGAGCGAGGTGGCCGGCCGTGCCACAGCCGATTGCGGCTCCGATGCATCTGCCATCATCGATCTCGGCTCCAGCATATCCCGTCAGGGCGTGGCGCTGAAGGCGCTGCCCAATACCAACCTCATCAATTCCAAAACCACGGTACCGCAATTGCGGGGCAACATTCCCTCTGGCGAAACCCTGCTCGCCTGCGCCGTCTTTGCGGGACTGGCCGGGCCAGAAAGCGAAAAGGCCCTGGCGACGGTTCCGACCCTTCCGGACATCGCAGCACTCGACCGTCTGTTTGCGGAACACGGTGTTGCTGTCAGCAGCATGGCGGCGGCGGGAGAGCCGCGATGACGAAGCCGCTTCCGCGTCTTAGCCTTGCCATGGACCCGGAGCGGACGCAGCATGTGCTGACACCGGAGGCGCTGGCGAAACTGTCGCAGAGCGTCGATATTCTCGATATCAAGCCGATCCGTGACTTTCGCGACCCGGCCGTGCGGGACCGGCTGGAACGAACGGATATCCTTCTGACCGGCTGGGGCTGTCCCGATATCGGTCTCCGGGAACTGGCGCTGATGCCGCATCTCAAGCTGATTTCCCATGCCGCCGGCACGGTGAAATATTTCCTGTCGCAAGCGGTCTTCGAGCGCGGCGTCACCGTGTGCAGCGCGGCCGAGGCGAATGCGCAACCGGTCGCGGAATTCACGCTGGCGATGATCCTGCTATCGGGCAAGCGCACCTTCGCCTTCCGCCGCATCTATGAGAATGATCGCGGCCGCGACAATGTCGAGCGCCTGCAATCGCAGGCCATCGGCAATCTCGGCCTGACGATCGGCATTGTCGGGGCCTCGCGCATCGGCCGCCGCGTCATCAATCTGCTGCAGCCCTTCGATCTCGATCTCATCCTTTTCGATCCGTTGTTAAGCGTGGCCGAGGCGCAAAAGCTCGGCGTGCGTCCTGTATCGCTCGATGAGCTCATGGCGGTAAGCGACGTCATTTCCCTGCACGCGCCATCCCTGCCGCAGACCCGGCACATGATCGGTGCGGATGCGCTTGCCCGGATGAAGGACGGTGCGACCCTCATCAACACGGCGCGCGGCGTACTGGTGGACGAAGAGGCGCTGCTGGCGGAACTGAAAACCGGGCGCATAGAAGCCGTCATCGACGTGACCGATCCGGAAGTGCCGCCGCAGGATTCGCCCTTTTACAGCCTGCCAAACGTATTCCTGACGCCACACATCGCCGGCGCCGTTGGGCTTGAGCGCGCCCGGCTGGGAGACATGGCAATTGCCGAAATCGAACGCTTCTGCCGCGCAGCACCATTGCACCAGCAGGTACGGCCGGAACATCTGGAACTGATCGCATGAGAAATTTCGAGCCGGGCCTCTGCTCCGTCACCTTTCGGTCCATGACGCCGCAGGCAATCATCGATCTCGCCAGCGCAAACGGCATCAAGGCGATAGAATGGGGCGCGGATATCCACGTTCCGGCAGGCGATCTGGAAAATGCCAGGGATGTGGGCGAGCGGACGTCAAAGGCGGGCCTCACCGTTTCCTCTTACGGTTCCTACATCTTCGCACCGGATTTTGCGCCGGACGATATGACCGCTGTGCTGGAAACCGCAAAAGCGCTCGGCACCGGCCATATCCGCATCTGGCCCGGCCACCGCAAACGCCCATCCATGGAGTATTCACCCGAAGAACGCCGCACGGCGACCGATGCGCTGGCGGCACTTGCCCGGCGCGCGGACGACTATGGGATGACGATCGGGCTGGAATATCACCCCAATTCGCTGACCGACACGCTGCCTTCGGCCCTGCAACTCATGCAGGATTTACCGATGCCCAATCTGTTCTTCTTACTGGCAGCCCGCCCCCGGCCTGCCACTGGATGGCGCCCTTGCGGAAATATCCGCGCTCGGAACACGCATCTGCCACCTGCACGTCTTCGCCTGGCTCAATGATGCCAGCCGCCTGCCGCTTGGCGCGCGCGCGGATTATTGGCGAGCCTGTCTCGACGCCTTGGCCGAAAGCGACTGGACGAAACCGGCCTATGCGATGCTGGAATTCGTCAGGGGTGATGACGTCGGTCAGTTCGCGGAAGATGCGGTGACGTTGAGAGAGCTGCTTTAAAGCTCACAAAGACCGCTGCACGCCTCACTTTACATAGTGAAAATTATGCACTACGTTACCCCAACGTCGTGGGTGCTGCATGGGCAAGCTGTTTCAGATCGGCAATATCATCATACGCATCTATGCGAATGATCACTTGCCGCCGCACTTCCACATCATAACACCGGATGCCGATGCCCTTGTCGACATCGAAACTCTGGAAATCCTGCGCGGCAAGCTACCCCGCAAGGCAGAGGCCGATGCTTTGGCATGGGCGAAAACAAACACGAAGCTGATCGTCGACGAATGGAACCGCACAAATCCGCGTTTTCCCATTGCAGAAAAGGGAATCCAGTCATGACCCCGCGCATCAAGGCCATATCGCCTAATCTGCCGAGCACGCTCACCATAGACTGGGTCGATGGCAGCCAATCCAACGCCGATCTGACGGGATGGATAGCGACCGGCGGAGACTTGCTCAATCCGCTCCGTTCGGCGGATATCTGGAAAACAGCGACGGTCGCCGATTATGGCGCCAGCGTCGAGTGGGACGGCGACGATCTGGCGATCGATGCCTATCATCTTTACCAGATCGCCGAGGACCAGCGGGACTTCGATGTCGAGGATTTGCGCAAATGGCAAGAAGACATCGGCCTTTCCAATAATGAGGCGGCGGATTTTCTCGGTGTCAGTTTAAGGACGTGGAACAACTATCGTGCGGGCGCACCGGTAAGCCATGCGGTCAAGATGCTGTTGCGGGCCACCCAGCGCGACCCGCTTCTGATGCATGCACATTTCCGTCCCCGCCGACCAGGACGCCCGAAACACGCCGCTTAGAGCAGTCCGTTTGCGGTTCACAAAACCGCCGCGCACTTTTACCGCGAACGCTCTATATCCGCCGCCCATCCGAGCCGAACAGATGCGTCTTGTCCAGATCAAAGGCAAAGGGAATGGTCTCGCCGATGCGGATATGGCGCTGGCCGTCCAGCAAAAGGGTGGCGGGCTGGCCGTCGGGGGTGCTGGTGTAGACCACCGTCGAGCCGCCGAGATGCTCGACGAGCTGGATGGACGCATCGCCAAGCGAGGCCGATTGCGCCTGCGGGTTCACATGCTCAGGGCGAATGCCGAAGGTCAGCGGCTCGCCCTCCTCAGCCGCGACCGGTTTCTCCAGCACGATGCGCTGGCCGGCCACCTCGATGGTGCGGTTGGAGCTGTCGTCGGCGGAGACCTTGGCGGAGAGGAAGTTCATCTTCGGCGAGCCGATGAAGCCGGCGACGAACTGGTTGGCCGGATTGTTGTAGAGATCGAGCGGGCGGCCGACCTGCTCGATGCGGCCGTCGCGCAGCACCACGATCCGGTCGGCCAGCGTCATGGCCTCCACCTGGTCGTGCGTCACATAGATCATGGTGCTGCCGAGCGTCTGGTGCAGCTTGGCGATCTCGACGCGCATCTGGACGCGCAGCTCGGCATCGAGGTTGGACAGCGGCTCGTCGAACAGGAAGATCTTCGGCTCGCGCACGATGGCGCGGCCGATGGCGACGCGCTGGCGCTGGCCGCCGGAGAGCTGCCGCGGCTTGCGCTGCAACAGCGGACCGATCTGCAGGATATCGGCGGCCTTCTGCACCCGCGCCTCGACTTCCGGCTTCTTGTAACCCGCCGTCTCCAGCCCGAAGGCGAGGTTTTTGTAAACGCTCATATGCGGATAAAGCGCGTAGGACTGGAACACCATGGCGATGCCGCGCTTGGAGGCGGCTGTTTCGTTGACCCTTTCGCCATCGATACGAAGATCGCCCTCGGAGATTTCCTCGAGACCGGCGATCATGCGCAGAAGCGTGGATTTGCCGCAGCCCGAGGGGCCGACAAAAACGGTGAACTCGCCCGGTTCGATCTTGAGATCTATGCCGTGAACGACCGGAAAAGCGCCGAACCGCTTGACGATTTTTTCCAGAGTAATGCTGCTTGCCATGCTGTTTCTCCCGACCGTCGCGCTGACAACAGGCCAGCCGCGACGGTGTTGATGTTCTGCAATTCGTTTTCGGTCCCGTTTCGTCCGTTCAGCGTTTCATCCCGGTGGTGGCGATGCCTTCGATCAGCAGCCGCTGGAAGAACAGGAAGAACAGGAAGACCGGCACCAGCGACAGGTTGGACATGGCGAAAAGCGAGGTCCAGTCCGAGCTGCCGGTGGAATCCACGAAGGACCTGAGGCCGAGCTGCACGGTGTAAGTGTTGATGTCGTTCAGATAGATCAGCGGACCGAAGAAATCGTCCCAGGTCCAGATGAAGGAGAAGATCGCCGCCGTTGCCAGAACCGGCATGGATAGCGGCAGCATGATCTTCCAGTAGATGCGGAAGGGCGAGCAGCCGTCCATGACAGCCGCCTCGTCCAGCTCGCGCGGGATCCCCCGGAAGAACTGCACCATCAGGAAGATGAAGAAGGCGTCGGTCGCCAGATATTTCGGCACGATCAGCGGCAGCGACGTATTCACCCAGCCCATTTCCAGAAACAGGATATATTGGGGGATGAGCACGACGTGATAGGGCAGCATCAGGGTGCCGAGCATCAGCGCGAACCAGAAATTGCGCCCGCCGAATTGCAGCCTTGCGAAAGCAAAGGCAGCGAGTGAACAGCCGACCACGTTGCCGATGGTGGCGAGCACCGAGATGAAGAAGGAGTTCAAGAAGAACTGCCCGAAACTGACCTGAAGCCCGGTCCAGCCACGGATATAGGCGTCGAGGGTCGGGGCCTGAGGGAATGAGCGAGGACGAACGGAAGATCTCGTTCTCCGGCCGGAACGAGCCCGACCATCATCCAGAGCAGCGGATAGAGCATCGCCAAGGTCGAGGCGATGATCAGCGCCGTAGGCAGCAGGCACCGACAGTGCGAGGCGGTGCCGGCCCGGCTGCAGCCGCCGGTCACGGCGACGATGGGAGCGCGGACAGCGTCAGTCATCGTAATGCACCCAGTATTTCGCGCTGAGGAACGAGAAGGCTGTGAACAGCGCGATGATGATCACAAGAATCCAGGCAAGCGCCGAGGCATATCCCATGCGGAAGAAGCCGAAAGCTTCCTGATAGAGATACAGCGTGTAGAACAGCGTCGAATTGATCGGCCCGCCGGTGCCTTCGGAGATGATGAAGGCGGGCGTGAAGGCCTTGAAGGCGTCGATGGTCTGGATCACGGCGTTGAAGAAGATCACCGGCGTCAACAGCGGCAGGGTAATGCGGAAGAACTGCCGCATCTTGCCGGCACCGTCGATATCGGCAGCCTCATACATATCCTGCGGGATTTGCCTCAGACCGGCGAGAAAGATGATCATCGGCGAGCCGAACTGCCAGACGGACAGGATGACGAGCGTGTAGAGTGAATAGTCGGGATTGGAGATCCAGCTTGGACCCTCGTAACCGAAAAGCTGCCACAGAACCATGTTGACGAGGCCATCGGACGCAAACAGCTGCCGCCAGAGAACGGCGATCGCCACGCTGGAACCGAGCAGCGACGGCAGATAGAAGATCGCCCGGTAAAGCGTCAGCCCCTTGATGCCGCGATTGAAGGCGAGCGCCACCAGCAGCGCAAAGATCAGCTTCAGCGGCACCGACAGCAGCACATAGGTGAAGGTGACCTGCATGGCGGCGGCGAATTTGGGGTCGGCGGTGGCGATGCGCACGTAATTGGCCGCCCCCACCCAGTCAGGAGATTGCAGCAGGTCGTAATTGGTGAACGACAGATAAAGCGACACCAGCGCCGGGCCGAGGGTAAGGCCGAAAAAGCCGATCAGCCAGGGCAGGAGAAACAGGTAGGCGTAAATGTTGCGGCCGAGAAGCTGCTTCACGCCTGCCCGCTTCGGGAGAGCCGCGCCACGGCCCTCCTCCACGAGAGTTTCAGATCGAAAGGCCATATGCCATCACTTCCGTTTGATAACGGTTTCGGATTCCTTGACGAGCTTGTCACCGCCCTCCGCCGCCGAAATCTTGCCGAAGCCGATCTCCTCTGCCGTACGCTTCAGGACGAAGGCGAACTCGCCTGCACCCGGAGGCGGTGCCGGCGGCAGATCGCCAACGCCGGGGGTAATCTCGGCAATATATTCCACCATGCTCTTGCTGACGGCATCGAGCTTGGCGGTGAGCGCGTTACGCATGGATTCCGAAGCCGGAACACCGCGCTCCACACCCAGAACATCGACGCCCTGCGGTTCGGCGACGAGGAAGTTGATGAAGCCGACCGCCTGCTCGATGCCCGCACTGCCATTGGCGACGCTGATGAGCATCGATGGTTTCAGGTAGTGGCCGGATGGGCCATCCTTGCTGGTTTTCGGATAGGAGGTCAGCGCCAGCTTGGCCTTGTTGAGCGCCTGATAACCGACAAACTGGTTGGAATGCGCAAATGCGGTGGCCGCCTTGCCCGTCGTCAGCGCGTTGGTTTCAATATTCAGCTGGTCGAGCGCCTGAATATCGGCGGGCACGCAGGCGCCGCTCTTGCGCAGATCCGCCCACAGGGTGAACCATTTGGTCGCGTCGGTCGGATCAAAACCGATACCGCCATCCTGCGTGTAGAGTGATTTGCCGTTCTGGCGCAGCCAGTTTTCGAAGCTGGGCTCGACGCCGCTGGCATCGGCCGTGGCGTAATAACCGGGCTTCGGTTTGTTCTTGCTGAGCTTGGCGGCATTTTCGGCAAACTCTTCCCAGGTCTGCCCGAGCGACGGCGGGGTGGCGCCGGATTTTTCCCAGGCCGCCTGGTCGAAGAACACGGCGCTCGAATTCACGCCGAGATTGACCCCGTAAAGCTTGCCGTCGACCCGGCCGGAATCGATGTTCATCTTGCCGAAATCTTCGATCTTCAGGCCCTTGCCGATATAGTCGTCGAGGGGCGCCAGCGCGCCGCGACGGCCATATTCGAAGATGTAGCGATAATCCATCTGGATCAGATCCGGCGCATTGCGGCCTGCCACCTGCGTGGCGAGACGCGGCCAGTAATCGCTCCAACCGGCAAATTCCCCGGCAATATCGAGATCCGGCTTGATTTGCTTATAGGCAGCTATCGCCTTGTTGGTGCGATCCGCACGCTCCTGCGATCCCCACCACAACATCCGCAGCCGCGCCGCCTGAGCCTGCGCCGAACCACCTCCCAATGTTGCGAGTGAAAGGGCCGCAAGCCCTGCTGAAAGCACACTTCTCCTGTGAAGCATCACGGGCATTGGCAACTCCTCCCTAATTGACTGCCAAATTAATGATGGGGGTAAACGACTATTGCCGTTTTATAACTAATTGGTTACATGGGACCATTGATCGCCAACATTGTCAAGCGGGTGTTAAGATGGATGAAACGACGAAAAACCAGCTACCCGATCCGGCTCATGAAGAAACGCCTGCCCCCAAGCGCAAACGCGGGGCGGCACAGGTGCGAAATCCGGAGAGAACGCGGGCCGCCATCCTTGAAGCCGCCCGCCGCGAGGTGGCCGCCAAGGGGCTGGCGGGCGCGAGGATAGATGTCGTGGCGCGGCGTGCCGGCACCAACAAGCGGATGATCTACCATTATTTCGGCGACAAGGACGCGCTTTATCTGGCCGTGCTGGAGGATGCCTATCGCCACATCCGCCACACCGAACGGCGGCTGGACCTGACCCGCAAGGCGCCTTCGGAGGGCTTGCGGGAGCTTGCGCTTTTCACCTGGCATTATTTTCTCGACCACCCGGAATTCCTGAGCATTCTCGCGACAGAAAATCTCAATAAAGCCCGATATCTCAGGCAATCTCCTGCGATTGCGGCGATGCATTCGAATTTCATTTCCGAGCTTGAAGACGTGCTGCGGCGCGGCCGCGACACCGGCGAATTCCGCGACGGTCTCGATCCGATCGACGTCTATCTGACGATTGCCTCGCTCGGCGCCTTTTATCTGTCAAACAGGTTCACGCTGTCGACCATCTTCCAGCGCGACCTGACCAACCCCGCCGAACTCGAGCGCTGGGGTCAGCATATCGTTGACACCCTGCTTGCTGCGGTGCGGCCGGTCTGAGCGCTAAAAACAGAATTCCTCTTTAACAACAGCGATGACGCGCCATTCGCAGCCGCGAAGCGTGCCGTTTTCTTTTGCGGCGCGGTAAAAAGCCGTGATTTCGACAGTCGCCACATCATGTGATTTTCCTGCCAAAAACACCTTGACAGATCGCGTCCTTCACGACCACAAATAACCAAATGGTTACAAATTGCCATGTTTGACGATTGCGGCTTGCGGGAGACGGCCGCTTAGGGAGGAAATTCATGAAACGTATCGGCGTCATCATGCACGGCATCACCGGCCGCATGGGTTACAACCAGCACCTCGTGCGCTCCGTTCTCGCCATTCGCGATCAGGGCGGCGTGGTTTTGAAGAGCGGCGAGAGGGTCATGCTCGACCCCATTCTCGTCGGCCGCAACGGTGCAAAAATCGAGGAAATCGCCAAAAAGCACAATGTCGCCCGCTGGACGACCGACATCGACGCCGCCCTTGCGAACCCCGATGACACGTTGTTCTTCGATGCCGGCACGACGCAGATGCGCGGCAGCCTGCTCGAAAAAGCCATCAAGGCGGGCAAGAACGTCTATTGCGAAAAGCCGATTTCCGACACGATGGAAGAAGCGCTGGCGATTGCGCGGCTGGCCGAAAGTGCCGGCATCAAACACGGCGTGGTGCAGGACAAGCTGTTCCTGCCAGGCCTTCGCAAGCTGGCAATGCTGCGCGACAGCGGCTTCTTCGGCAAGATCCTCTCGGTGCGCGGCGAGTTCGGTTACTGGGTTTTCGAGGGCGACTGGCAGCCGGCGCAGCGTCCTTCCTGGAATTACCGTCTGAAAGATGGCGGCGGCATCATCCTCGATATGCTGTGCCATTGGCGGTACGTGCTCGACAATCTGTTCGGGCCGGTGAAATCGGTAAGCTGCCTCGGCGCGACCCATATCCCCGAGCGTTTCGACGAGCAGGGCAACGCCTATAAGGCGGATGCGGACGATGCGGCCTATGCCACCTTCGAGCTTGAAGGCGGCGCCATCGCCCATATCAACTCCTCATGGGCCGTGCGTGTGCGCCGCGATGACCTCGTGACCTTCCAGGTGGATGGCACCCATGGTTCGGCGGTGGCTGGCCTGACGAAGTGCTTCACCCAGCACCGCACCAACACGCCGAAACCGGTGTGGAACCCCGACCAGCCGCAGACCATCGATTTCTACAAGACCTGGCAGGAGGTGCCCGACAACATCACCTATGACAACGGCTTCAAGGCGCAATGGGAAATGTTCGTGCGGCATCTGGTGGACGACGAGCCTTGGCCCTATGGCCTGATGGAAGGCGTGAAGGGCGTGCAGCTGGCCGAACTGGGGCTGAGATCGTGGAAGGAACGCCGCTGGCTCGACGTTCCCGCAATTTCGTAAGGAGGCTGTGGTGAGCGAACTCAAGCTTCCGAAACAGGACCGCAGCATCGAGGTCTACAGGCTGTCAGGCACACCGGTCGCCGTTGAAAAACGCAGCGCCGCGGATTTCAACCGCGTCGCCTTCGCCGCAGCCCACGTGGTGGCCGATCCGCTTGCCGATAACGATCCTTGGCTGACGCCGGCCATCGACTGGGACGCCACCTTGGGCTTCCGCCACCGCCTGTGGGATCTTGGCCTTGGCGTTGCCGAGGCGATGGATACGGCGCAGCGCGGCATGGGGCTGGCGTGGCCGCAGGCGCAGGAGCTGATCTCGCGCTCGCTTAAGGAAGCGGCCACCCGCAAGGATGCGCTGATTGCCTGCGGCGTCGGCACGGATCATCTTGATGCCCGGCCCGGATGTCGACCATCGACCAGATGTGATCGGCGCTTACCAGCGAACAGCTTGATTTCGTTCAGGGAGAAGGCGGGCGTGTCATCCTGATGGCAAGCCGGGCGCTCACCGCCGCCGCCCGTTCTCCGGATGATTATCTCAAGGCCTATGCCAAGGTTCTTTCCCGTGCCGAGAACAAGGTGGTGATCCACTGGCTGGGCGAAATGTTCGATCCGGCGCTTGCGGGCTATTGGGGCGCCAAAGACCATATGGCGGCGATGGACACCTGCCTTGCCATGATCGAGGAGAATGCCGACAAGATCGACGGCATCAAGATTTCGCTTCTCTCCAAGGAGAAGGAAATCGTCATGCGCCGCCGCCTGCCGGCTGGCGTGCGCATGTATACCGGCGACGATTTCAACTATGCCGAACTGATCGCCGGTGACGAAAAAGGTCATTCGGACGCCCTGCTCGGCATTTTCGACGCCATAGCACCGGCAGCATCCAAGGCGCTGGCCAGTCTGAAGCGTGGCGCGGACAACGAGTTCTTCGACATTCTGGAGCCGACGGTGGCGCTTTCGCGCCATATCTTCAAGGCACCGACCCGCTTTTACAAAACAGGCGTGGTGTTCCTCGCCTATCTCAACGGGTTGCAGGACCATTTCACCATGGTCGGCGGGCAGGAAAGCACCCGCTCCACGCAGCATTTCGCTGAGCTTTTCCGGCTGGCGGACAAGGCCAACGTGCTTGCCGAGCCGGATGTGGCGACGCATCGCATGAAGCAGTTTCTGGCTGTCAGGGGCATCGGTTAAGCGCGAGAGCGAAGGTGGCTGGAGGCCTTCGCAAAAGGGAGGAGTACTTTTATGGGCGTTGAGGGCCTTTCAATAAATTTCGCCACCGTGCGGCAGGGACGTTCGTTTGGGGCAATCGTGGATGCCTGCCTTGCGCACGGCATCACCACCATTTCGCCCTGGCGCGAACAGGTCCACGCAGCCGGCCTTGCCGAAGCGGCGCGTATCGTCGAACAGAACGGCCTTCGCCTCAGCGGCCATTGCCGTGGCGGCTTTTTCCCGGCACCTGATGCCGAGGGCCGCCGCCGCGCCATCGAGGACAATCAACGCGCCGTCGATGAAGCCGCCGCCATGAAGGCCGATTGCCTTGTGCTGGTCGTCGGTGGCCTGCCCACCGGCTCGCGCGATCTGAAAGGGGCGCGACAGATGGTGGAGGACGGCATGGCCGAACTTCTTCCCTATGCGCGGGCCGCCGGCGTGCCGCTCGCCATCGAGCCGTTGCACCCGTTTTATGCCGCCGAACGGGCCTGTTTCAACACGCTGAAACAGTCGCTCGACCTCTGCGACCGGCTGGGTACCGGAACCGGTGTCGCCATCGATGTCTACCATGTCTGGTGGGACCCGGAGCTGGAGGAGCAGGTGGCGCGTGCCGGGCGTAACGGCCAGATACTGGCACATCATATCTGCGACTGGCTGGTGCCGACCACCGATCCGCTCAACGATCGCGGCATGATGGGCGACGGCGTGATTGACCTCAAGGCGTTTCGCGCCATGATCGAAGCCGCCGGTTTCCACGGCCCGCAGGAAGTGGAGATTTTTTCGCATCGCTGGCAGGCGCGCCCGGTGAACGAGGTGCTGTCCACCGTCGTCGAGCGTTTTAAAACCGTGTGTTGATTGAATTCGGGAGTAAGAAAATGCCTGAAAGGGTGAAACGCAAACGTTACGCACTGGTTGGCACCGGCAACCGTGGCACCACCATGTGGGGCCGCGAGCTTCTGGCCGGATGGAGCGACTATGTCGAACTGGTCGGCATTTGCGACCTGAACCTGATGCGCGCCGAACGCGCCCGCGCCATGATGGGATCGACCGCACCGCTTTACGACGATTTCGACCGGATGATGCTGGAGCAACGCCCGGAACTGGTGATCGTCTGCACGCCCGATGACACCCATGACGACATCATCATCCGCGCGCTCGAAGGCGATGCCGATGTCATCAGCGAAAAACCGATGACGACAACCCCGGAAAAGATCGACCGCATCCGCGCGGCCGAGGCCAAGAGCGGCCGCCGTGTCGATGTGTCCTTCAACTATCGTTTTTCGCCAACGGCAGCACGCATCAAGGAACTGATCGACGACGGCGCGATCGGCACCGTTACCTCTGTCGATTTCCACTGGTATCTCGATAACCAGCACGGGGCGGATTATTTCCGCCGCTGGCACGCCTTTACCGAACATTCCGGCAGCCTTTTCGTGCACAAGGCCACACACCATTTCGATCTTCTCAACTGGTATCTGGATTCCGACCCGGTGGAAGTGAAGGGCTTCGGGCAATTGCTGCATTATGGCAAGAACGGCCCGTTCCGGGGAACGCGCTGTCGCACCTGTCCGCACAAAAGCGAGTGCGATTATTTCATGGATCTCGGCGCCGATCCGTTCCTCGACGCGCTTTACGAGGACCCTTCGACGGTCGACGGCTATATGCGTGACGCCTGCGTCTTCCGTGAGGAGATCGACATTCCCGACACGATGAGTGCCTCTATTCGCTATGCAAGCGGCGTGCAGGTCTCCTATTCGCTCAATACCTATATGCCGATCGAAGGACACCACATCGCCTTTAACGGCCACAAGGGCCGCATCGAGATGCGCCAATATGAAAAGCAGCCGTGGACGGAGCCTCCGGCCGACGAAATCCTGCTGGTGAAAAGTTTCGGCGGCGGTGTCGAGCGCATCTGGGTGCCGCATGAGCCGGGCGGCCATTACGGTGGCGACAACCGCATGCGCGACATGATCTTCAAACCCGGTTCGAACGACCGGCTGCGGCAGCGGGCAGGTTCGCGCGCCGGCGCCATGTCGGTTCTGTGCGGCGTGGCAGCATTGAAAAGCGCCCGCGAGGGCGGTGCGGCGGCGGTGAAATCCCTGCCCCTCTAGATATTGCCGGCCTGTGGTCCTTTCGACAGCGGGCCGCAGGCCGCAATTGCCAAGAAAGAACGGATGACATTCCGCAGATTACGCGCGTCTTCCATACCGGTAAAACGATAGCCGGGGGAAGAAAGAGTGAATCATGTCCAGTTTCGAATCCTTCATTCCGCTCATCATCATCGGTACAAGCCTGATCCTGTTTTTCAAATGGGTGGGCCGTGATATGAACAAGGACGAGAAAAAACCGAAATCGCGCCGCTGAGCGTTAAAGACACAGCTGAACCGGTGGGGAGCAATCCCCAGGTGACGCATTTTTCCGCATCGGCCCATTGCAAAATCAAAAATTGAGGCTATATTCGGCAAATCGACAATTGCTTGTGACGTCGCTCCTGGGACTCTACGTTCCCGTCGGATTTCCTCTCAAATAATCGATCTAATTCCGCAAGGTATCGCGGAAACCAACAACGATTACTACGAAAGGAAATCGTTATGAACACTGGTACTGTAAAGTGGTTCAACGCCACCAAGGGCTTCGGCTTCATCCAGCCTGACAACGGCGGCACGGACGTTTTCGTTCACATTTCGGCTGTTGAGCGCGCAGGTCTGCGTTCGCTGAACGACGGCCAGAAGATCACCTACGACATCGTGCAGGACCGCAAGTCCGGCAAGAGCTCCGCCGACAACCTTCGCGCAGCTTGATTTGTCATCGGCCCAGCTGGCTACGCATGTACCGGCATTGGCGCTGAGTGATTGTGAGAGGTCGGGTTAAATCCCGGCCTTTTGTTTTTTTGGCCATGGGGAGGCTCTCATGCGCAAAAATCTTTATCGTTCCGGCGATGCCATCTTTCTGAAAGCGGGCGTACTTGGGGCTAACCAGCCCACGGGTCCGGGTCGGGTCGTAACGGCCCTGCCAGAGACACAACAAGGTGCGATCCGTTACAGGGTGCGTTTCCAGCACGAGAATTTCGAACGCAACATAGCGCTCGATGAAATCGATGTGGCTGCGTCTTCATCGCGGCCCGTTGAAATCGAAGGTTCGACTTCGCGTGTTGCGGGATCGAGCTGGATCAACTCGAATACGATCAGAACCAAAAAATAGCAGCGATGGCTGCGTTAGGAGATATGTTGCAGGTACTCGTCAGGGATAACAATGTTGAGCAAGCCCTCCGCGTCTTGAAAAAGAGGATGCAGCGCGAGGGTATCTTCCGTGAGATGCGCGCGCGGGAATCATACGAAAAGCCGTCGGAAAAGCGTATCCGCGAAGAAGCCGAAGCTGTGCGCCGTCACCGCAAGATGGCGAAGAAGAAATTGCAGCGCGAGGGACTGCTTCCTGCTCCCAAAAAGGTTGCCCGCGCCCGATAACTGTCAATTCGCTCCGCAAAGGAGAATGCCATGACCGCGACAAAAGAGGCTGTTTTCAAACCCGGAAAGCTGTCCTCGCAGGACAAGGCATCCATAACGGACAAGGCGGCGAAACAGATCATCACCGCCGAATCCGACCAGCGCGCCAAGAAGACGGAACGGCTTCGCCTGCTTCGCGAAGCCCAGGAGGCGGCAGTTGCCGCCCCTCCACCCCCCCGTGCCAAAAAGTCATCCGGTAAAAAATAAGCCGGCTGCCCGTTTTGACGTCGCCTTCCCGAAAAACTTCTTGAACCTGATACACAACAGGCGCACGCTTGGCTTGTCAGCAATCCGCTGAAGAGCGCTGGTGTTTGAGGGCAGAGTGTCCTCGCCCCCAAACGAAAGGAGGACGAGATGTCTTCCGACTTTTATTCATCGAGCCTTTCCCGCAACCTCGTCAGCACCGGCGGACTGGGTTACCGGGAAAACGCCTCGTTACGACTTCTTCTGAGTGCCGCCGAAGAAAATGCCATGCGTCTCAGTCCAGACCGCGACACATCCTCCGGCTTTGTGGCTTTTCCTGATTTTGGCCTCCAGACCGACATGGTGCGGAGAACCTTCTCCGCAGGGCGTATCAGCCTCTCCAAACCGGCCTTTTCCTTCGGGAACCATCCGCTCAACGGACAGCCTTCCCCCTGACGATGAAACCGCTCCCCGCAGTCTGCCTGCGGCGCGCGATCATGCCCCGGACCACAACACTATCCAACATCAGTTCAATACCAGGAGGACACCATGGCCAAGGGTCAAGTACGCAGCAACAAAGAAGTCCGCAAACCGAAGAAGGACAAGACCAAGGCTCCGGCTGCGGCACCAGCCGCCGGCACGCAGGTCAAGTTCGCAAACTCCACAACTGCGGATGGCAAAAAGAAGTAAGGCCTGGTGGGGCGACCCGCTTTTCAACGGCGCCGCGCCCCGGCACGATTTTACAGACCGCGACCCGACCTTGAGGGTCGCGACGAATAAAACAACGATGTAAAATACGGACTTGTTTTGGCCACATTGTTCTTCTAGAACATTCATACAGCAACTGCTGGTGAGCGCTCAATATGTCGTTCGCAGTTGTTTTTGTCGCTTTAGACTTTTGACCACGGATGTACTGGCACTGGTGTTCAGAGCGATATGAGGAAGGTCGGTGCAATATTGCCCCGGCCTTTTTTGTTGCCCGCGCAACCCCATAACCGATGGTGCCGTTCGGGTCACTTAACCGTCATGGTCAATGGAATTGACTTGCCTATCTCGCGCAAAGAGCGCATCTTTCCCTATCGGTAATTAAAGGGCGTTACCGCCGTCAGGCACGTTTGCCGTCTCAAGCCCTACCTGCACATGCCTTCAATTTTCAGTACCGCCCATGGAATTTTCCGAGGTGCGGGTGAAGGCACATGCCCCGAAAACCGGCAAGGGTCATCGACCGCCGGTGCATCGTTTCAAAGTGTCGGAGCGTCCCATGCAGCCCTTTTAAGGGCGCGCGAGGCTTCGGCTTTCTGAACCAGCACGAAAGGAGGCCTTCATGCCTTCCGTACCCCGTAATTGCCTGATCTCTTCTCAGGACCTCAAAATGCTTGAAGTGGTCCTCGAGAGCATTGGTTTCCATCGCCTTGCCGATGATGATGACAAAAAGCTGCACAACAGAGCCGCCCGCAAGATTATCGAACTGTATCAGACTGGCTTGACCGACCCGGCAGACCTCGCCGACGAAATGCGCTTCCTGTTCGGCGTGCAGAAACAGGACCGCATCAAGCCGTGGAAGCCACTCCCCCGTTATGCAATCCAGGGCTTGCCACTGCTTCACCACCGCCATTGAGGGGAGACAGCAGATGCGCGAATATATCATGGTCAGCACCGGCCTGTGGCTGGGACTGTTTCTGACCTGGTACCTCGTCACCATGTACGATACGGGCGATAGCGCCTTCAGGGCGAGCGCCGTCCCGTCGCTGCCGCTGCTCATGACCTCGTCGGAATGCGAGACGCAATTCGGCATTCTTTTTTCGATGGCCGAAAAGCTCCTGAAAGCTGGCGGACCGACCGTTCCCGACGATTTGCGCAAGAACATCGAGCATTGCATGTCCTCCGATGAGGCAAGCCGCCTGAAACTCAAGGACAATCAACTCATTCGGCTTTTCCCCTGAAGCCTTTCCCGAAGCCAACGATGCCCACGAAAATCTCCCACCAAAATCACTGGTAACAATAATGACTTGGCAAATGGGATATATCAGGAGACACTGATATAGTTGGACATCAAGTCCAGGAGTTTGCGTCTGCGTGGAGGGTGAGTATGACGTATGACTGGAGCGGCCGCAGAATGCGCCGCATGCGTGCCGCGAAGCTGACGATCATCAGCATTGTCGCGGCCTTTGTTCTGACGGCTCCGATCTTCGCTCATTACTGACTGCCGCAGCGACAAGGCCCGATCATATCGGCTGCCTGATCTCCGACCGCTTTTTCAGGCGGGCTTTGAGCCATTTCTGCACCGGCTGATCGAAATGGACCGTCAGGTACCATGACAGACACGTTGTGCCGATCAGGAAAGCGATACCGGCCGGCAAAGCGATGTCTGGCCTGTCCACCACCGGCATCAGCAACTCCGTCCAGGCCAGCAGCGGAATGTGCAGCACATAGACGGCGTAAGACGCCGTGCCGAGAAACGTCGATATTACCCCCACCCTGCGACCCGGCACCGTCCTGCTGGCCACGAACAACAACATCGGCCAGACGAGCAGCACCACGGCGAGATCGAAAAATGGCCGAAGCTCGCGCGACATCGGTACGGCGAGGATGACGCAGACCAGCAGAAGACAGAGAGCCGCATGCACCGGCTTCAGCTCCATGACGCGATTGCGGAAACGGTAAATCAGCACGCCGGCGAAGAACGAGAAAAACACCCGTCCCATGCCGGCATACATCTCGTTCCAGCGAAAACCCGCATGCAATTTGCCGAACTCGGCGGCCGCCACCATGAGCACGCAGGCGCTGACAGCCAAGACCGCAATCGTCTGTTTCGTGGTCGCCCGCACGCCCCAGCGGCCATAAACCGCATTCACCACCAGCTCGTTGAAAAGCGACCATGCCGGGCTCACCAGAAACAATGCGCCGTTGAGCGTGAGCGTGAAGGGAGCCGGAAGGAAAAGAAGCCCCGTCAACAAGGCGAAGGCAAGCTCGCCGGGGCTGATTTGGCGATGAAGATCATCGATCGGTGTCGGCAGGCCCAACAAATAGAGGCAGATGAAATAGGCCGTCATCAGCGCCAGCGCCAGCCCGTAGAGGGGATAAAGCCGCGCAAGGCGCGCCTTCATGAAAAAGCCTGGGGTTATCGCTCCTTCGCGCAGTTTCATGCTGTAGGCATGCGCCAGCACGAAACCGCTCAAGGCGAAGAACAGATCGACGGCGAGATAACTCGAAGCGTCGTCTCTGCCGAAAAACTGTTCGGCATGGCGATGCACGATGAAGAGCGCAGCGACGCCCCTTATGCCATCGAGCAATATGAAGCGTTCCGGGGACGACTGGGTCATGGGCTTTGATGCTCGACGGGACTGGATTGTATATTCTCCACAAACGAGGTTTAGCGCGCAGTGGTCCATCGCTTCCAGTCAAAAACTGTTTACGGCAAACACAGCCCGCATTCTTATGGGCATGTACCCATGCCCCACACTCTTTCGCAGCCGTCAAAGGCGTGCTACGTCCGGGTGTCATCGATGCTTTGACCTTGCGACTCTGCGTATCACGCCTTGCGAAACCGGTTTGGATTTTAGCAGGCGCTCTCGGCGCAAAGTCAAACGGGTTGTTCGGCGGCAAACAACTTTCGCGGAGTCCCATCATGTCCACCATCGCCGACCGTATCAAAAAAATCATCGTAGACCAGCTGGGCGCAGATCCCGGCACGGTTGTCGATGACGCCAATTTTGTTGACGATCTCGGCGCCGATTCCCTCGAAGTCGTTCAGGTCGTCATGGAAATCGAGGAAGAATTCGGAGTGGAAATCCCAGATTCCGCCGCAAGCACAATCCTGACCGTTGGCGACGCCATCCGCTTCATCGAGAAAAATCAGAAGTGAACGGCAGCGGCGGATATCAACACGCCGAAAGGGCCGCAACAGAATCGGGTTTCAACGCTTTGCGGGCCGGCAGATAGCCGACCCCCCCCTGTGCGCGGTTAAGATGACTGCGGCGTCACGCCAGAAGCAGGCTTTCCGCATAGGCCATCATCAGCGGCCCGACGCCCTTCGCGTCGTCGGAAACGACCGGTTCCGTCAGATAATATTCCGGCGATCCATCGCGATAATTGCCATTGAAACCGCCTAATCCCGCGACGTGCACGATGCCGTTGAGATGGACTCTGCCCTCTTCGTCCGCCCTGAGCCGGGTCTCCAGCAGCGCCTCAAGTGCAAGGCGGCCCGCCGAAAGAGCGGCTTTTGCTTCCTCACCCTGCAAAAGCCCCAGACGCGCCGCGCGCAGCAAGGCATAAGCGAACATGGCCGAGGCGGACGTTTCCTCGTAATTGCCGGCAAGCTCCAGTTGGTCCAGCACCTGCATCCAGAGGCCGGTTTTCGTCTGCCGGGCCACAATACCGGCCAGAAGCAGACGTGTGCGTTCCCGAAGTTCCAGCGTTGCGCCACCATCAGGCAACATCACCAGCGCGTCGACCAGCGCCATGGCGAGCCAGCCGACGGCGCGCGCCCATACCGCCGGGGATTGGCCGCTGACGGGATCGGCCCAGCGCTGGTTGCGGCTATCGTCATAACCATGGACATAGAGCCCGCCGGCATGCGCGGTCAGGGCAAGCGCGGTTGAGAATTGCCGCAGCGCATCGTCGATCAGTTCGGTTTTGCCCGTCGCCTGCGCATATTTGATCTGGAAAGGAAGCCCCATGTAGAGGCCGTCCAGCCATACCTGATGCGGATACCGTTTCTTGTGCCAGTAATTACCGGAGCCGGTGCGCGGATGGCTGCGTAGTTGACCGGCAAGATGCTCCGCCGCTGCGAGATAACGCGGATCGCCCGTTTCCGCTGCCAGCGGAAACAGGATGCGGCCGGCAAGGATGTGATCGATATTATATTCCTGCGGATCGTAACCGGCGAGCGATCCGTCCGCCGCTATCTGGGCATCCGCCAGCCGATGCAGATGTTCGTTCCAGCGCCTGTCGCCTGTTGCCGAAAACAGATGCTGCAAACCACGATAGACACAGCCATCCTCATAACACCAGCTCCCACCCTTGTAGTGCCGGTAACGGCTGGCGAATTGATCAAAATAATCAGTGGCTTTCATGGGTTTTCTCAATTGAAATCTGGTGAATGGAGATGGCAGAGCGGCTCAGCAGCGCGGGATCGTCGCACAGGATTTCAGCCTGTTCGAAAACGATCGCCTCATGGCGCATCGGACGGACCCGGTCGGCCATGACAGGCGGCGTGGCGACAGCGCTCGGATCATACGAGACGACGGTGAGATTGCGAATGGCGATATTGCGGATCGGCGCTTCCGGCAGGCCGAGAAAGACGCCGGCGGCATGGGCCAGATGGCGAATTTCGACATCTTCCACCGTCATTCCGTCGATAAACGGCGTCCCTTCATTAACGGATGCAGGGTCCCGCGACTGCACCCAGCCGTCATGCCCATCGGCATCGCAATGGTAATGAGCATTGGCGGAAAGTGCGGTCTGCACGCCATCCAGCAACACCCGGCGCATGGCGATATTGCTGATGGAGCCGCCACGGCCCCGCCGTGTCTTGAGACGCAGGCCGCGATCCGTGCCGACCATGTCGCAATCCTCCACCGTCACGTCATGGACGCCGCCTGACATTTCCGAGCCGATCACCAGCCCGCCATGGCCACGCTGCATCAGGCAATGGCGCACATGGACGCCGCGCGTTTCCGCCAGATGGTCAGCCTCGCCATTCGGCCCGCGTTTTCCCGCCTTCACCGCAATGCAATCGTCGCCGACTGAAAAGCGCACGCCCGAAATCGTCACGTTACAGCAGCTTTCCGGGTTGAAACCATCGGTGTTGGGACTGTCATGCGGTGCGCTGATGGTAAGGCCCGCAGCAGTGAGCGCCTCGCAGCCCTGCGGATGGATCGTCCAGGACGGTGCGTTTTGAATGGTGAAACCGAAAAGCCCGACATTGCGGCAGGATATCAGATGCAGGCCACGCGGCCGGCGCGCACCATCGCGGGTTTCTTTCGGCCAGCTCCACCAGTCGCCCCGGTCGCCGGAGCCATCGAGAACGCCCCTGCCTTCGATAACCAGATTGTCTGCGCCGATGGCATGAACGGGCGCGGCGAAACAGGCATCGGGCAACCCCTCCCAACTGCCAAGCATGCGGCCCGCACCATCGCGGGCGGGCAGGATCGGCCAGCCCTTGCGGGTGGAGGGCGCACGCAGCACGGCACCTTCCGCCAGGTGAAACGTCATGTCGCTTTTCAACCGCATGGGAAACGCCGTCCAGAGGCCGGCAGCGAGGTGCAACGTGCCGCCCGCAGGTACGGCGGCAATGGCCCTGTCCAGAGCCTGCGCATTGGCGCGCGCGCCCGCCTCGTCATCAAGCGCAATATCCGGCGTCAGCGAAAATGCCGTCGCCTCGACAAGACCGGCGCAGGGCGCGGTCCTGAACTCCAGCTTTGCGAACCCGTCCGCTTCAAACACATAGTCCGTATCCGGGTGCAGATCATCCAGCAGCGTCACCACGGTCGCGGTTTGTCCGGTGCGTGCATCATCGTCATGCGAAGTCAGCCGCCATGCCGTCTGCGGCAGGTGATATCGCGCGGCCGGTGCGGCAAGGCAAAGCGCTGCCGTTCGCGCCGAAAGCGCGATGATAGAGGGTTCGTTCATGCTTGTTTCTCGTTGTTCGTGCATGCCCCACCAAAACAATCGGCGGACATGCCCATGTCATCCGCCAAGCGGATAAAGAGCCCGCCGCCACGGGAGCGGCGGGCCATTGTCGTCAATCGAATTTGGCCAGCACGTCGTTGGTGGTCTCAATGATCTGCTCGGACGCTTCTTCCGCCGTCAGCTGGCCATAGGCATATTCCTCCAGCGTATCGATGAAGCCGGAGCGGATTTCCGGGTGTTCGTTGAAGGGCGAAACCACCGGTCCCGATGCCGCCATGACGATGGCATTGGCGGCGCGCACTTCCGGCTCACCCTTGTTCCCGAGCCGCGCGGCGGCAGCCTTGGAGGCAGGCAGGCCGCGTGAGGTGCCAAGCGCATCGATACCTTCAGGCTCGTTCAGCAGGCAGTTGAGGATTTGCGCTGCCGCTTCCGGGTTCTTCGAGTTTTTCGAGACCGAAAACACCATGGAAGGCTTGCGATAGACGCCTTCCGTCACGGCATCGGCGAGCTTCAGCATCGGCACGGGCTTCAGCACCTGCCCGTCCTTCAGCGGATCGGCATATTTCGAATAGGTAGAATCCCATTCGTAGGAGCCGGCAATCCGGCCTTCCGACCAGGACGGCTTTTCATAAAGATTGACGTTGCCATCGGCCGCTTCCTCTTTCTGCGAGCGGATGGAGCCAGTTTCCACCAGCTTGCCGACGAAGGAGATACCTTCCGCCAGTTCTTCGGGGGTCCAGGCCACGCGGTTGGTCTTGGGGTCGACCAGGTCCTTGCCGGTCTTCTGCACCACGGCAAGTGTCGCGAGAAGCTGGGCGGTCTCCTTCACGGCATTGAAGGTGTAATGATCCTTGCCGAGCTTTTCCTTGATGGTTTTTGTTGCCGCGAAAAATTCGTCCCATGTCTTCGGAATTTCGACGCCCGCCTTTTCAAAGGTGGTGGCGTTGAAGAAAAACACGCGGCCGGTGGTGGAAACCGACAGGCCCTGAAGCACGCCGTTCATCGAGCCCGCTTCCAGATCGGTTTCTGCCCACTGCGAAAGATCGAGCGGTTTCAGCTGGCGCAGATCGGCAAAACCTTCACCGCTCTTGGAAAACAGCGGCAGCCACGGCCAGTTCACCTGAACGATATCGGCCTCCGTCTTGCCCGCCATCTGCGTGGTGAGCTTTTCCAGATAGCCATCGAAGCCGGTGAATTCGCCCTTGACCGTGTGGCCGTATTTTTCACCGCAGGCGGCAATCGCCTTCTGGGTGGCGACATGGCGGCTTTCGCCGCCCCACCACGACATGCGCAGTTCCGCAGCGCCCGCCGCAGGGGCCGCCGCCATGGCGACATAAGCAGCGCCGGCGAGCATCGCCATCATTCTTGTCATCGTCTTCATTGTTCTTCTCCTCCTCGAAAAATCAGGCACGCCCGTCCCCTCCTCACAGCGAAACGTTGCGGCCATCGGCCTTGTCGAAAATATGCAGCTTCTCGGGGTCCGGCTTCAGGCGCAGAATGCCATCGCGCCCCAACGCCTCGAATTCGGCGGCCCCGACCACGCTCACCAGCTTCTGGCCATCGAGATCGGCATGCAGATAGACCTCGTGGCCCATGAATTCCGCATTGGTCAGCTTCGCCTGCAACGCCGGGCCATCCGCCTCGGTGGCAAGCGAAAGATGCTGCGGACGAATGCCGATGACGGCATCCGCCGGTCTGGCCGACAGCCGCTTTTCCAGATGGTCGCCGATCGGAAGACGCTGGCCGCCGATGACGAATTCCGCGCCGTCGATGGCAACATCCACGAGGTTCATTTCCGGCATGCCGATGAAACCGGCGACGAACAGATTGGCGGGGCGGTTGTAAAGCTCCTTCGGCGTCGCGACCTGCATGATGCGCCCGGCCTGCATGACGCAGATACGGTCGCCCATGGTCATGGCTTCCGTCTGGTCGTGCGTGACGTAGATGACGGTCGAAGACAGGCCTTCCGCCTTCAGCTGGCGATGCAGATCGGTGATGCGCACCCGCATGGAGGCGCGCAGCTTGGCATCGAGATTGGAGAGCGGCTCATCGAACAGGAACACGCCCGGTTTCTTGATGAGGGCGCGGCCGAGAGCCACACGCTGCGCCTGCCCGCCGGAAAGCTGTTTCGGCAGGCGGTCCAGCAACGGCTCGATTTCGAGAATACGCGCGACATTGTCGATTGCCTTCTCGATCTCGGGCTTGGCGACACCGGCGATCTTCAGGCCGAATGCCAGATTGCCGCGCACCTTCATATGCGGATAGAGCGCATAGTTCTGGAACACCATGGCGATGGAGCGCTTGCCGGGCGGCAGGTCGTTGACGCGCCTGTCACCGATCATGATTTCGCCGCCGGTGATTTCCTCCAGCCCCGCCACCATGCGCAGCGTCGTGGATTTGGCGCAGCCGGACGGGCCGACAAACACCATGAACTCGCCATCCTCGATTTCGAGATTGATGCCATGCACGGCCTTGAAGCTGCCGCCGTAGATTTTTTCGAGATTCTTAAGTTGAACGCTTGCCATTTTCAGCCCTTGACCCCGCCAGACGAGATCCCTTCAATGAAATACCGTTGCGCCGCGAAGAACACGATCAGCGCAGGCGCGATCGTCAGCACCGACATCGCCAGGATGCGGTTCCACTCGAAGGCTTCGGTGGTGTCGATGGAGAGTTTGAGCGCAAGGCTCACCGGATATTTGTCGACCGAGGACAGGTAGATCAGCGGCCCGAGGAAATCGTTCATCGTCCACATGAACTGGAACAGGCAGACCGAGATCAGCGCCGGCGCCAGCATCGGCACGACGATATAGACCAGCGTCTGCAAGCTGTTGGCACCATCCACACGGGCGGCCTCTTCCATGTCCGATGGCAGCGAGCGCAGGAACTGCACCAGCATGAAGACGAAGAAGGCATCGCCGGCCAGTGCCGAGGGCACCCACAGCGGCAGGAAACTATCCAGCCAGCCGAGGTCACGGAACAGGATATATTGCGGAATGCGGGTGACCACATTGGGCAAAAGCAGGATGGCGATGACCGAGCCGAACAGGATTTTCTTCAGCGGAAAATCGAAGCGGGCGAAGGCATAGGCAGCCATAGTGCAGGAAATCGCCGTGCCGATGACCTTGGGCAGGATGATCAGGAACGAATTCCAGAAGAACCGGCCGAAGGTGTAGGGCGTAGAGGTTTCCCAGCCGCGGATGTAACCATCAAGCGTTGGCGTTTCAGGAATGAAACCCGCGCCGGAAAATATCTCCGAATTGGTCTTGAAGCTTGCGCCGACCAGCCAGATCAGCGGATAGAGCATGACGAAGCCGACCGCGAACAGCAGCGTGTAACGCACCGCAGTCGATAACAGCCGGAGCCTTGCCCGGCGGGCGGCCTGCATGTCGTTTAAGGTTGCGATATCGGTCATGGCATCAATTCCGCTTGTCGCCGGCGTAATAGACCCACTTTTTCGAGGACCAGAAGGCCACGAGGGTCAGCACGGTGATGATGGTGAAAAGGACCCAGGCGATGGCGGAGGCATAGCCCATGTTGAACTTCTTGAAGGCCTCATCGTAGATATAGAGAGGCAGCAGATAGGTGGATTTCAGCGGCCCGCCCTGGGTGATGATGTAAGGCCCGTTAAACTCCTGGAATGCCTGCACCATCTGCATGATCAGGTTGAAAAAGATCACCGGCGTCAGAAGCGGCAGGGTGATGAAGAAGAACGTCTTCACCTTGCCGGCGCCGTCGATGGCCGCCGCCTCGTAGAGCGACTTGTCGATGGATTGCAGCGCGGCGAGAAAGATCACCATGGCCGAACCGAACTGCCAGCAGCGCAGCAGCGTGATGGTGAAAAGCGCATTGGCGGGATCGCCGAACCAGTCCACCGGCGACAGGCCGATTGCTGCCAGCGCCATGTTGGCCAGCCCTTCGCTGGCGAAGATGTAACGCCACAGAACCGCAATCGCGATCGAGCCGCCAAGGATGGACGGAACGTAAAACGCCGTGCGGAAAAAGTTGATGAATTGCAGCTTGTAATTGAGTATGGCAGCGATGAACAGCGCAAAGGCAAGCTTCAGCGGCACCGTTAGAAATACATAGAACAGGGTGACGTTCAGCGACTTGATGAAGGTGCGGTCGCGGGTGAACAGACGCTCGTAATTGGCCAGCCCCGCCCATGTCGGATCACTCATCAGGTCGTAACGGGTGAAGCTGAGATACAGCGAGCCGAGAAACGGGATCGCCGTGAAAACCAGAAGTCCGATGATGTAGGGCGTCAGATATCCAAGCCCGAGGAAGCGGTGAGATTTCATGATGTTCCTCCCCTCACCCCGGAAAGGAGCGGATAACAGAATACAATTTCGTGCAAGTGATTCTCCCGGAACGGCCGGCGGCGCGCGCATGAAGGCGCGATTTCTCGCCGCGACCGATCTCCTCCCTCATTGATACGGCGCGAATAAGCAGTTTGTGAGGTGACAAAACCAAATTTCCGCGCCAAGGTGAATTAACAAAGACGAGGAAAAAGATGGACGAAATCGAAGGCGGTATTCTCTCGTCCGTTCCGCCTGCGGCGCTGACGCTCAGTCTCACGCGCGCCACGATCAAGATGGAGCACTCCCGCACCTGGCAGATCGACAAATCCAACCAGGTGGACGATCTCATCATCTGTCTGGAGGGTCGCGGGCATTATCTCGTGGATGGCGAGGCGCGGGTGCTGGAGCCGGGCGACGCCATGCTGATTTTCAGGGGGCAGCATTTTATCGGCTGGAATGAACAGGCCGTCACCTATCGGGGCGTGGCGCAACATTTCACGCTGGATATTTACGGTCGCCACAACCTGGTCGCGCAGATGGACCTTAAGCCCAAACTCTCGCTGAGCCGCTGGCCGCTGCTGGAACCGCTGGTTCGCCACTACAGACAGAGCGCGCCGCCCTCTTCCGTCACGCTCGGCCAGCATCACCTGTTCATGGTGTTGCTGATCGCATTTATCGACGATGCGTTTCTCGGATGGGTCGACCGTCCGAGTTTCCAGCCGGAAGGTGCCGAAGCCCTGGACCTTGCCGTGATGAAAGCGATCACGATGATATCAGCCAATCCGCTCGACCTTGATATTGCCGCAAGGGCGACCGATGCAGCCCCCTATAATCGCGATTATTTTCTGCGGGAATTCCAGAAACGGGTGGGGCGCACGCCGAGGAAATATCAGGAATTCAAACGCATGGAACGCGCCATGCATTTTCTCGAAGCGGGACTATCGGTTGCGGCGGCGGCGGCAGAGGTAGGTTATGGCGATCCCTATTATTTCTCGCGGATGTTCAAGCGGACATTGGGGTTGAGCCCCCGTGACCACATGAACAGGATCCGCCGCAGCCGGCACGGCAATCTGATGGCGTTTGACGAGCACGAGCAGCAGAGGCTGCTTGCCACCGAAACGGAAAAGGCCCCGGCATAGCGGGGCCTCATTGCGATAAAGCTTTGGACTTACCGGAAAAGTGACGGCAGCCAGAGTGAAAGTGCGGGAATATAGGTGACGGCGAGCAACACCGCGACGCTGGCGCCGAAGAACGGCCAGATGGTTCGCATCGCTTCCCGTATCGTTATGCCGCCCACCGCGCAGCCGACGAAAAGCACCGTTCCGACCGGCGGGGTGTTGAGACCGATGCCGGCGTTGAGGATCATCACGACACCGAAATGCACGGGGTCGATGCCGAAGGCCTTCACGACAGGCAGAAGCACCGGCGTGGAAATGATCACCATCGGCGCCATATCCATGAAGGTGCCGAGCACCAGCAGAATGACGTTGATGACGAGAAGCACGACGATCGGATTGTCCGAAATCGCGCTGATTGTCGCGATCATCAGTGTCTGCACCTGCAGGAACGCCATCAACCAGCCGAAGGACGCCGCCGTGCCGATGACGAGCAGAACCATCGCCGTCGTCCGCACCGCCCCCATCACCGCTTCCACGAAACCGCTCCAGTCCAGCTCGCGATAGACCAGCATAGCAACGAGGAAGGCGTAGAGAACGGCGATGCAAGAACTCTCGGTCGCGGTGAAGATACCCGAACGCACGCCGCCGAAGATGATGCCGATCAACAGAATGCCGGGGAAAGACGCCAGAAGATAATACATCAGCTTCGAAAAGCCGGGAAATGGCTCGGACGGATACCCCTTGCGCCGCGCAACGATATAGGCGGTCACCATCAGGGCTGCGGCAAGCAGGAAGCCCGGAATGATGCCGGCGGTGAAGAGATCGGCCACCGAAACATTGCCGCCCGCTGCAATCGAATAAAGGATCATATTGTGCGAGGGCGGGATCATCAGCGCGATGATCGCGGCATTGACGGTGACGTTGACGGCGTAATCCCGGTCATACCCACGCTGGGCCATCTGCGGGATCATCAGGCCGCCAACGGCCGAGGCATCGGCAACGGCCGAGCCGGAAATGCCGCCGAACAATGTCGAGGCGACGATGTTGACTTGCCCCAGACCGCCGCGCAGATGGCCGACCAGCCCTGCCGCAAAACGGATGAGGCGATGGGCAATGCCGCCGCGCACCATGAGGTCACCGGCGAAGATGAAGAACGGGATCGCCATCATCGCAAACACGCTCATGCCGGAATTCATCTGCTGGAACACCACGATGGGCGGCAGGCCGAGATAAAGAACGGTGGCGAAGGAGGCAATGCCGAGGCAGAACGCAATCGGCGTTCCGATCAGCATCAGCAGGGTGAAGACACCGAAGAGGATGGTATAAGCCATTTACGCGGCCTCCTGCACGAGTACATCCGCCGCGATTTCCTCGCCAATGACGAGATCGATAAAACGTTCGGCCGCAAACAGCGCGATCAGAAAACCGCCACCGATCAGCGGGAAGAAATCCATGCCGCCCGGCCATCCGAGAACAGGGATCGTTGCCGTCCATGTTCCGGCAGAAAGCACGGCTCCGTACCAGCACATGCCGACCCCGAAGAAGAAGATTAGCGCCAGGCTGGTGAGGTCCATCCCCACCTGTATGCGCGGCGGCATCATATAACGCAGGATATCCAGCCCCAGATGCACGCTTTCCCGCACGCCCACCGCCGCCCCCAGCATGATGAACCATGACATGAGGTGAAGCGACAGCGGCTCCGACCAGCTGGGTGAATCGTTCAGTATATACCGGGCAAACACCTGCCAGCCGACGATAAGGGTCATGGCGACCATGCCGACGCCAGCGATATAAAGGGACGCACGGCTGAGCGCGCCGAGAAATGGGCGGATCGCCCGCATGAAGTTTCGCATTTGCCTTCCTCCTCCAACTTCAGACCAATGACGACAAAAGAAAACCGGCCCTGTTGCCAGAGCCGGTTTTCCCTATGTCACTTGACGGCTTTTACCCGCTCAAGAAGGTCTTTCATTTTCGGATCGGTCACGAACTTGTCGTAGACCGGCCCCATCGCGGCGGCGAACTCCTCCTTGTTGACCTTGATGACGTTGGCGCCACCGGCGCGCACCTTTTCCTCAGATGCCTTTTCGCGGGCAGTCCACAATTCGCGCATCTTGCCAACCGAATCCTTGGCCGCCTGGCGCACGAGCTTCTGATCTTCCGGCGAGAGCTTGTCCCAGGTGACCTTGGAAATGACGAGGATTTCCGGGTTCAACGAATGTTCGGTCAGCGAATAGTTCTTCGCAACTTCGTAGTGGCGGGCAGATTCGTAGGACGGCCAGTTGTTTTCCGCACCGTCGACGACGCCGGTTTCAAGCGAGGAATAAACCTCGCCCATCGGCATCGGCGTGGGGTTGGCGCCGAAAGCCTGCATCATCGAAATCCACAGATCCGATTGCTGCACGCGGATTTTAAGGCCCTTCAGGTCCGCCAGTTTTTCGATGGGCTTCTTGGTGGTGTAGAAGGAACGCGCACCGGAATCGTAAAAGGCAAGACCGATCAGGCCGTGCGGTTCGAAAGCCGCCAGAACCTCGTCGCCAATCGGGCCGTCTACGGTATTGTGCATGTGCTCCGTCGAGCGGAACAGGAATGGCAGACCGAGAACGGTGGTTTCCTTGACGAGATTGTTGAAGGGCGCAGCGTTGACGCGGTTCATGTCGATGACGCCGAAGCGGGTCTGCTCGATGGTGTCTTTCTCACCGCCGAGAACCGAATTGTTCATGACCTGCACCTTGATGCGGCCCTTGGAGCGTTCCGACAGAAGTTCGCCCATATATTTCACGGCTTCAACCGTCGGATAACCGTCCGGATGAATATCGGCGGAGCGCAGGGTAATTTCCTGCGCCTGGGCGGAAACGCCAGCGAGCGCGATCCCCATCGCGACGCACATCATGCTTGCAATCTTTTTCATGTCTTCCTCCTCCGTTGTAACAACGGCCCCGCCCCTCCAAGGCTGACGAACCGAATTTTTTGAATGCCCATCCGGGCCGGCATGCAAAACCTTTCATCTGCAAAGGACGATGGGGACCTCCCTTTCCCCAACCATCCCGACTTGAACTACGCCACCTTGAAGGACGGCAGTTTGAACAGGGCTTCCGGATTTTCGACCAGCGCCCGGTGGCGGGCCGCTTCATCCGGCAACCAGCCGAGTGTGAGTTCCGCAAGCCGGGCATCATCCGGATAGGCAGCCGTCTCACGGATCGAGTTGTGCGGCCAGTTCGTCCCCCAGACGATGCGCTCCGGCGCATGCGCCGCGATCACCCGCGAGAAGGCGGCCACATCGTCATAAGGCCAGCTTTCACGCGAACTTTCGTACACTCCGGCAAATTTGAACCAGAGATTGCCGCGATCGATGAGCTTCAAAAGCGCCGCCATTTCCGGGCCATCCGTGTCGATACCCCTGAAGAATTTTCCATGGTGGTCGAACACCCAGCGCGAGCGGATCTTTTCAAGACGCGGCAGATGGTCGAGAAGCCCGTTGCCGTCGAACTGAACGGCCACCATCCAGTCGGCCGCATGGGCGCGCTCGTCCACCGCTTCCAGTTCGGAAAGGTTCACCGCGCCGCCAGGCAAATCCATGATGCGGGCGCCGACGGCACCGGCAGCGGCGAGTTTTTCCATGTCCTTTTCGGTCGTGCTCGCATCGATGATAACAACCGCGCGGGCCGCCTCGCCCATTGCCGCGACACAGGCCAATGTGTTGCCGTTATCGCGCTGTTGGGCATTGCCCTGGGTGATGATGACGCGGTCTATGCCAAGCCATTGCATGAGCTGGCGATAATCCGCCGGCCCCGGCAGCATGCCCGGCGGCAGGCCCGGCCCGCCCGGCAGAGCCGGATAACCGGGCAGATACATGTGCATCTGCGTATCGACTGCCCCTCTCGGAAAAGACGGCTGCGGCGGTGTTCCGCTCAGTTTTCGGACAAGTTCGCTCATGGCTGCGGCATCCTGAATTCAACGAGTGCATCGCGGTTGATCTCGATGCCGAGACCGGGACCATCAGGAATTGCAACGACACCGTTCACCGCCTCTATCGGCTGGTGCAGCACGGCCTGACGGAACGGATTATGGGTGCGATCGAATTCCATGATCGGCTCGACGGGATTGACCCGCACCGGATCGGGCACCATCGCCGCCATGAATTGCAGGGCAGCTGCAATCTGCACGCCGGTGCCCCAGACATGCGGCACGATGCGCACGCCGTGGAGCGTCGCGAGCGTGGCAATCTTCTGCGTTTCGGAAAAGCCGCCGCAGCCGCAGAGATCGGGCTGGAGAATATCCACGGCACCGGCGGAAAGCGCCTGCCACATGCCGTAACGCCCGTGCCAGGTCTCGCCGCCCGCAACCGGGATAGGCTGGCCGGCACGCACGCGGGCATAGGCATCGAGCTGTTCGGGAACCACCGGCTCCTCGAACCAGTCGATGCCGTAACCGGCGGCACGGTTGCCGAGCGTGATGGCTTCGGTGACGGTATAGCCGTGATTGGCGTCGATCATCAGCCGCATATCCGGCCCGATTGCCTCGCGCACGGCGGCGATGACCGCAAGATCCTCCTCGATGCCGAAGCCGATCTTGATCTTGCAGGCGTGAAAACCTTCCGCACGGCGTTCGGCCATCTCGTTGGCGTTGTCGGAAACGCGATCCACCCCGTCACGCTTGAAGCTGCCGGTGGCATAGGCGCTGACACTTTCGCGCCAGCGCCCGCCGAGCAGCATCGAGATGGAAGCGCCGTAATGTTTGCCCTTGATATCCCACAGCGCGATATCGATGCCGGACAGGGCAGTGATGCTGAGGCCGCGCTGGCCCTGATCGCGCAGAGCATTATAAAGCACGGCCCAGATCTTTTCGGTCTGGCGCGGGTCCTGGCCGATGAGCCAGCCGGAATAGGCCTGAACCACGGCGGCGTTCGGTCGCGCCGGACCGAGGCATTCGCCCCAGCCGACGGTTCCGTCATCGCATTCGATTTCCACCAGAATATGGGCGCGCCGGTCAAAGCGCATGGACGCGCTTTCAAACGGCGTGTCCAGCCGATGTTCGAGCAGATGCGTGCGCACCGCTGTGATTTTCATCGTTCCCCTCCCCTTATGCCTCGATCAGACCTTGCGCTTGTGCGTGCCGATCAGGGCATCGAGCATGCCGATTTCCTCATTCGTCAGATCCTTCAGCGGCGCACGCACCGGACCGGCATCGAAGCCCTGCAGGCGAACGCCAGCCTTGATGGCGGAGACGGCGTAACCTTTGGCGCGGTTGCGGATGGCCATGAACGGGTAGAAGAAATCAACGAGAATGCGTTCGCAGGTCGCGCGCTCGCCGGCCCGCAGCGCCGCGTAGAACTCGTTGGCAAGCCCCGGCACGAAGTTGAAGACCGCCGAGGAATAGGTGGTGAAACCGGCGCCGAGATAGGCTTCGGCAAACAGTTCCGCCGTCGGCATGCCACCGAGATACATCAGGCGGTCGCCCATCTTGGCGGTGATCTGGCGAACCAGACCGATATCGCCGGTGCCGTCCTTGAAGCCGACGAGGTTCGGGCATTCGTCGCAGAGACGCGCCAGCGTATCCGCCTGAAGCACCGAATTGTCGCGGTTATAAACCATGACGCCGATGCCGACCGACTGGCACACTTTCTTGATATGGGCGTAAAGGCCTTCCTGCGGCGCATCGATGAGATAATGCGGCAGAAGCAGGATGCCATCGGCACCAACCTTTTCGACGGAGCGGGCGATATCGACCGCAACCTCGGTGCCGTATCCGCAGCCGGAAACGATTGCCGTTTCGCCGGCGACTTCCTTGGCAGCCGCAACGATCTGCGGGATTTCATCCGGCTTCAGCGAGAAGAACTCACCCGTGCCGCCGGCAGCAAACAGCACCGGCGCCTTGTAACCGGCAAGCCATTCGACATGCGCCCTGTAGCTATCGGCCGCAAAACGGCCCTCGGAATCGAAATGGGTGACCGGGAAGGAGAGCAGGCCGGAGCCAAGCGCCGCCTTGATTTGTTCAGGGTTCATAATCGGTATTCCTCTGCAAGTTCACTGACTGAAAGCCACCTAAACCGCTTGCCGCATATTTGTCAACAAGTCATCATACAACTTATATGATGAATTTTCAGAGCTGGCGCGGATCAGCGCGCCAGCCAGCCGCCATCGACGTTGAGAATGGCGCCATGCACGTAATCGGCCGCCGCAGACGACAGGAAAACCGCAGCGCCGGCAATGTCTTCGGAATGGCCCCAGCGACCGGCCGGGATGCGCTCGAGGATGGCTTTGTTGCGGGCCTCATCGGCACGCAGCGCCTCGGTATTGTTGGTTTCGATGTAACCGGGTGCGATGGCATTGACGTTGATGCCCTTGGCGGCCCACTCATTGGCCAGAAGCTTGGTCAGGCCGGCGACGCCATGTTTCGCCGCCGTATAGGACGGCACGCGGATGCCGCCCTGAAACGACAGCAGCGAGGCGATACTGACCACCTTGCCTGGGCGACCTTTCGCCAGCAACTCCTTGGCGAAGGCCTGCGTGGTGAAAAACAGCGCCTTGAGATTGACGTCCATCACCTCGTCCCAGTCGAGTTCGGAAAACTCCACGGAATCGGCGCGGCGGATGATGCCGGCGTTGTTGACGAGAATATCGAAACCGGCGTCGGTAAAGCTGTCTCTGGCGGCGAGCGGATCGGCAAAATCGATCGACAGGGCGCTGGCCTTGCCGCCATTCCTGGCGATCATCTCCAGCGTCTCGTCCGGCGCGCGGCGGGCGGCGCAGACAACGTCCGCGCCAGCCGCTGCAAGACCCACCGCAATCGCCTGGCCAAGCCCCGTATTGGCGCCCGTCACCAGCGCCTTACGCCCTTGAAGCGAAAAGGGATTTTTCATTTGAGATCCCCCGGCTGAATGAAGTCCATGTCCGTATAGTCGACATTGTCGCCCGCCATCGCCCAAATGAAGGTGTAAGAGCCGACGCCGGCGCCGGAATGGATCGACCACGGCGGAGAAATGGCGCCTTCCTCGTTGGAAATAAACAGATGGCGCGTCTCCTGCGGTTCACCCATCAGGTGCAGGACGCGCGACTTTTCATCCATGCCGAAATAGAGATAGGCCTCCATGCGGCGATCGTGAATATGCGACGGAATGGTGTTCCAGACGGAGCCATCCTCCAGCGTCGTATACCCAAGCACCAGCTGGCAGCTTTCCATGACGAGCGGGTGGATGAACTGGTTGATGGTGCGCTTGTTGGAGGTCTCGGTCGCGCCGAGCTTCACCTCCTTGCTGTCGGCAAGAGTGACGAGCTTTGCCGGCAGGCTGCGATGCGCCGGGCAGGACGTGATGTAGAACCGGCCCGCGCCATCAAAGGTCACCGCGCCGCTGCCTGCACCAAGATAGAGAACGTCACCACGATTGAGCGTGTAAGTCTCGCCGCCGGCGTTGACGGTGCCGGTGCCTCCGACATTGACGATGCCCATCTCGCGACGGTCGAGGAAGGACGGCGTCTTGGTTTCCTCGACCCTGTCCAGCATCAGCGGAGCACCATCAGGCACCGCACCGCCCATGACGAAACGGTCGTAATGGGTGTAGATCAGCCTGATTTCACCGGAACGGAACATGTCGTTGGCGAGGAAATGCTTGCGAAGCCCTTCGGTATCGAGCGTTTTAGCATATTCCGGGTTGACGGCTTGCCTGGTTTCGACGGTCAGCATCAAACTCATCCTTCATGATTGTTGCGTATAGGACATAATATATGTTATCCGCTTTTTGTACGATCTGTATGACAAGGTCAAGAGGGGCCGGGGCATCTCGGCCACGCCGGAGAGGTTGAATGCGGGTTTTCCCGCAGCTTCGATCATCCGCCGTCCAATCGTTTAGGGAGAATTGCAATGAAACGGCTTCTTGTTACCGGTGCGGCAGGCCAGCTTGGCCGCGTCATGCGCAAGCGCCTGGCGCCGATGGCCGAGATAGTGCGTCTTGCCGATCTCTCACCGCTCGATCCGGCCGGACCGAACGAGGAATGTGTGCAATGCGATCTCGCCGACGCCAGCGCCGTCGATGCCATGGTCGCCGGTTGTGACGGCATCGTCCATCTCGGCGGCATATCGGTGGAACGGCCTTTCGAGCAGATCCTTCAGGGCAATATCGTCGGGCTTTATAACCTCTACGAGGCCGCCCGCGCCCATGGCCAGCCACGGATAGTCTTCGCCAGTTCCAACCACACGATTGGTTATTATTCCCAGACCGAGCGGCTTGGCCCGGAGGTTCCCTTCCGACCGGACGGACTTTACGGCGTGTCCAAATGTTTCGGCGAAAACCTCGCCCGCATGTATTTCGAAAAATTCGGCCAGGAGACGGCGCTGGTCCGCATCGGCTCCTGCACGCCGGAACCGCAAAACCACCGCATGTTGTCGACCTGGTTTTCGCATGATGATTTCGTGTCGCTGATCGAGGCGGTTTTCCGCGCGCCGGTGCTTGGCTGCCCGGTCGTCTGGGGCGCTTCGGCCAATGATGCGAGCTGGTGGGACAATTCGCACTTGGGCTGGCTTGGCTGGAAGCCGAAGGACAACGCCGAGACTTTCCGGCAGCATCTTGCCGAGACAGTGCCGCAACCCCACCCCAGGGATGCGGTGGCGCGGTTTCAGGGCGGCGTTTTCGTCGACAATCCGATCTTCAAGGCGGAGTGAAATGCCAGATAGGACCGGCAGACATGACAACTGCTCTTTTCAGCGCAAGCAGCGGGATTGCAAGCCGGGCCACCAATGACGTATCGAGTGAATAACGGACGCTAACCTGCACCTTTTTTAGAACGGCGATGACAATGACCAAAGCGATAACCTCCGAACCGGCAGCTCCGCAAGCCAAGACGCTTGTGGTGAAGGTTTCGGAGGAACTGCGCAGCCAGATCGCCAAGGGCCGTTACAAAACGGGCGAGCGCCTGCCGTCCGAAGCGCAGATGACGCAGGAATTCGGCGTGAGCCGCACCGTGGTGCGCGAAGCCATCGCTTCACTCCGGTCCGACGGGCTGGTCGAACCGCGCCAGGGTGCCGGCGTCTTCGTGCTGGAACCGGCCCCTGTCGAGCGACGGCCGTTCCATAATGTCGATCTTGCCCGCGTTTCGTCCCTGATCGAAATGCTCGAACTGCGCACCGCGGTCGAAGGCGATGCCGCCGGTCTTGCCGCCGTTCGCCGCTCCCCGGCGCAGGAGGAAAAAATCATCGAGGCCTTCGATGCCTTCCGCGCCAGCGCCGCCAAGGGCATGCCGACGGCAGAGGCCGATTTTGCCTTCCATCTCGCGGTGGCCGACGCAACCAACAATCCGCGCTTCAGCGAGTTTTTGCAGGTGCTCGGCCCCACGCTCATTCCGCGCCGCGCCGTTGCCGAAAACGGCAAGGAAACCGTGCTTTCGCCCGCTGACCTCGCAAGGCTTGTCGGCGAGCATGAAGCGATCCTGATCGCGATACAGGACGGCGACGAAGAGGCGGCAAGAAGCGCCATGCGCCACCACCTGAAAAGCAGCCAGATGCGTTACCGCTCCATACTGCGCGCGCCGCGCTGAAATTTACCGATTGAACGACATCGCATGACCGAGGAGTACCACATGCAGCAGCTTCCGACATTCCCCACCGTTTCACCCGACGATGGTGTTGAACGCACCGTGCTTTCCGAAGCGCCGGAGCTGATGGTGGTTTCGTTCCGCTTCAAGACCGGCGCCGAAGGCAAGCTGCACAACCATCCGCATGTGCAATCCACCTATGTCGCCAGCGGCAGCTTCCGCTTTTACCGCGATGGCGAGGCCTACGACCTTCAAAAAGGCGACAGCCTCATCATTCCCGGCCATGTCGAGCACGGCTGTCTCTGCCTCGAAGAGGGTGAGCTGATCGACTGCTTCACGCCGCGCCGCGACGATTTTCTCTAAGGACGGTCAGTCTCGGGATAGATCCCGCAGGGCGCGTGACAGGCTGTTCATGCACTCTGCGCCGGATTGCGTGACGAGAAACTGATCCTCGATCATCAGCGCGCCCAGCCCTTCGCCGTAAAACGGCGCTTCAAGTGCGACGACCATACCGGGAAGAATGATCTCGGCATTATCATGCGAAAAGAACGGCCATTCCTCGATGCCGACGCCGCCGCCGACGGAATGGCCGAAATGACCGCGATAATATTCGCTCAATCCGTCCTTGCGCATCGAGGCGAGCATGGCGGCGTGCACTGCGCCGAATGTATTGCCGGGCCGAATAGCGTCCAGCCCGCTGGCAAAGGCCGCCTCCAGCGCCTTGAAAATCTCGGCTGCGAGCGGAGAGACCGGCCCCCACGAAAAGGTCCGCGCGCCATCCGACGAATAACCCTCCACCAGCGTCCCGACATCGGCCTTGATCAGGGCACCGGGTGTGACAACCGCCGTCATATCCGACAAGGCAGGACCAACAGATAAATAGTCCCAATGGCCGCTCAGCGAAAAACCCTGTTGCAGCGCGTGCGCCTGCGCGCCTGCTTTCCAGGCGTTTGAAAGCAGGCCAAGCGCCACGCCCGGCCGCACCGCCGCCGCCATCTCGACCAGCCCGGCCTCGGCAGCTGCTGCGGCGCGCCTCAGAAGTTCGATCTCGCGCTCGGATTTCACCGCGCGCAGACGTTTCAAGACTGTCGAACCGTCAACCCAGGTTACTGCGGGCATCGCCTCCCGCAGGGCCAAAAAATCGGCAGCGGGCATGAATTCGAGATCGGCACCGATACACGCCGCAGACAGCCCCCGTTCCTGCAGCAGGTCGGCCAGAAGGCGAAAGCAGGCGGCACGATCGAATGTCTCCGGCCTTTCTCCGCCGGAATTGTTGCGGCGATAGGCCTCGTCCACCTGCGAGATGGTTTCAACGCCCGACAGGCAGACCATATCGATCCAGATGCGATGCCGGCGCAGATCGACATCCGGCGCGGCCTTCTCGACAAGAGAAGCGGCGTGATCGCTGACGACGGCGGCAAGTCTCTCACCCGCATCGGCCGGCACCAGCGCAATCGCCGACCCCGCCCTGCCCCACATAGTCGCAACACCGGCCTGTGCGCCAACAGCATAACGGAACGCTTCGGGCTGGAAGAGCACCAGCGCATCCATGCCCGCCTCACCCATCAATTGCTGCGCACGGCCTCGATCGATATCGCTCATGGGAACCCCGGTAGATTGTTTGCCTGCGGTGCTGGGCCGCACGTTTTATGAACCTACGCTGTAGCAGTCGTCGGGAGAGGAAAGAAGCTGGAAGATGACATGCCCACACGGAGGATCGCTGGTGGGAGCGAGCGAATGCCACTCGTTTCTTCTCCCCGGCGGGGAGAAGAAATACGCGGTAACGCTCCCAATTTTATTGAGACGGCGGAAAACCCGCCGCCTCTTGGCCGTTCACGCTTCCAGCCACTTCACCTGCTCAGACGTCAGCCTGATATCCAGCGCCGAAAGACTGTCCTCCAGTTCGGCTATCGTCCTCGGCCCGATCAGCGGAATGACCGGGAAAGGCTGGGCGATGACATAGGCGAGCGCGATGTGGATCGGGTGGCGGCCGAGTTTCTGGGCAAGCTCGATCGCCCGGTCGCGGCGGTCGAAGTTGCGGTCGGAATACCAGACGCGGACGATTTCCTCGTCATCGTGCTTGTCACGCCCGGCACGGTCGGTGAAGAAGCCGCGTCCCTGGCTCGACCAGGCGAAATTCGGGATCTGGCGCGATTGCAGCCATGCCTTCCACTTATCGTCCGACGCCGCCACACACCCGGCCCAGATGGGGTCGAGCATTTCGGCCAGCGAGAAATTGTTGGAAAGAGCGCCCGGCGCCTGTTTGCCGTGCTTTTGCGCATAGGCCGCCGCCTCGTCCATGCGCTCGCGCGTCCAGTTCGATCCTCCGAAAATGCCGCGAATGCGGCCGCGCCGGACTTCGTCATCCATGGCATCGACGAATTCGCCGACCGGCACGTCGGGATTGTCGCGATGCATGAAATAGACATCGACATAATCCGTCTTCAGCCGCTGCAACGACTGGTCGAGCTGCCTGGCGATCATATCCGGATAGCAGAGCGGCGAATGCGCGCCCTTGCCGATCAGCACGATCTCTTCGCGCGGCACGTTGCGGCTTGTATGCCAGTCACCGAAAATGGCTTCCGTCTTGCCGCCGCCATAGACATAGGCCGTATCGAAGAGATTGCCGCCCGCCTCGTAGAAGGCATCCAGCGTCAGGGATGCGGAGGCGAAATTGGGGAAGAACTCGAAACCGAGCGCGACCACGGAAGCGGGCTTGGCGAGGCCCGGTATCTGCCGCTTTGGAACCGCGTTACCGGCAACAACCGTGCCGCCAGCAATATTAGCTGTGCGGGACGTCGCCTTTTCGACGCTGTATTCCAGCCCGACGGAAGTGCGCCACTGGTCCATGACGCGCAGGTTGCCGAGACTGTCGGCCCAGGACATGCCGGGGGCGGCAAATTCGTTGCTGCCGTTACGGATCGCTTCGCCCGCCGCATCCACCTCGAAGGAATAAAGCCAGCGATCCTCCGGCAGCTCAATGGTTTCGACCTTGTCGCCCCTGAAGATATCGATCCGGCCGGTGCCGCCCTTGTGGCCGGCGGCAAACCAGAAATCCTTGACCTCGATACGGCCTTCCGAACCGATGATCCGCAGCACATTGTCCTGCCCTGCCATGATCGAGCACGATACTTCGGCGACGATGCCGTTTGAGAATTTCAGCACGGCAGAGGCCCATTCATCGACACCTGACTGGCCGAGATGGGCGACGCCCGCCACCTTTTCCGGTTCGGCAAAGGGCTTTCCTTCCACAGCGCCGGCAATCAGCCGCACCATGGAAACCGGATAACCGCCGACATCGAGAATGCCGCCGCCCGCCGTTTCATTGGCAAACAGCCGGTGGTCGGCCCGGAACGAGCCCATGTTGAACCCGAAACTGGAGCGGATGATGCGGATATCGCCGACGGCGCGGTTCCTGATCAAATCCACCAGTTTCGCCGTCTGCGGATGCAGGCGGTACATATAGGCCTCGCCCGCAAAGACACCGGCCTTTTTCGCCTCGTGGAAAATGGCGTCGGCATCATAGGCGGAAAGCGCGATCGGTTTTTCAACCAGCACGTTTTTACCCGCCCGGATTGCCTTGATCGCCCATTCGGCGTGGCCGGTGTGGGGCGTGGCGATATAGACTGCATCGATATCGGGATCGGCAAGCAACGCATCGTAGCCATGGATGATGCGCGCACCGGCAAAGGCCTCGGCAAGGCCGGGCTTGTCGGGATTGCGGGTGGCGATGGCTTCGAGTTTGCCGGTGCGGGAATGGGCGATACCATCGGCAAAAGTCCGGGCGATGGTGCCAGGGCCAATGATACCCCAGCGGATCGGTTGTTCGGTCGTCATGAAATCCTCGTCTTTTACGTGCGTGCTTGGGAAACGGGTTCAGCGCAGGCGTTCGCCCTTGCTGTCAAAAAGGAAAGCCTTGCGGGCGGAAATGCCGACCGTCAGCCGGTCGCGATTGCCGACATTGCGCGATTCCGGCCGCTCGATGATCAGCTGCTCGCCGCCTCCGGTACGGGCATAGACATAGCTGGTATTGCCCAGATGCTCGGCGACATCGACATCAACGGTGAGATCGGCATCGCCCCCACCCGCATCGGCAAAATGTTCGGGCCGGATGCCGAGCGAGACCTTGGCTGCCTCGTTCAAACGGTCCCTGATCGGCAGGGTCAGCCGCACCGCCGGATCACTGTCGAGCGACAGCGTGAGGTTCTCCGCGCTGCTGCCGATGACGGTGGCGTCGAGAAAATTCATCTTCGGCGAACCGACAAAACCGGCAACGAAACGGTTGGCGGGGTCGTCATAGAGATCGAGCGGCGCACCGACCTGTTCGATATTGCCCGCGCGCAGGACCACGATCTTGTCGGCCAGCGTCATCGCCTCGGTCTGGTCGTGGGTGACGTAGATCATCGTGGTGCCGAGCTGCTTGTGCAGCCGCGAAATTTCCACCCGCATCTGCACCCGCAATTCCGCATCGAGGTTCGACAAAGGTTCGTCGAACAGGAACACCTGCGGTTCGCGCACGATGGCGCGGCCGATGGCGACACGCTGGCGCTGACCGCCGGAAAGCTGCTTTGGCCGACGCTGCATCAACTCGTTGATCTGCAGGATTTCGGCAGCGCGGCTGACGCGCTTTTCCGTATCGGCTCGTGGGTTGCCATTCATTCTAAGGCCGAAGGAGAGGTTTTCGGCAACCGTCATATGCGGATAAAGCGCATAGGACTGGAACACCATGGCGATGCCGCGATCGGCCGGGTCGGCATCGTTGACAGTTCTGCCGCCAATGCTGATATCGCCATCCGATATATCCTCCAGCCCGGCGATCATGCGCAGCAGCGTGGATTTGCCGCAGCCGGACGGGCCGACGAAAACGACGAACTCGCCATCGGCAATATCGAGATCGGCGCCGTGGATGACTTCAAGCGCGCCATAACGCTTGACCACGTTCTTGAGCGAAAGTTCCGCCATGCGGCCTCCCCTTACTTGACTGCGCCAGCGGAAATGCCGGCGATGAAGTGGCGCTGCAAAGCCACGAAAACCACGAGGATGGGCGCGGTGAGCAGCACGGCCCCCGCCATGATGCCGCCCCATGACACTTTGGTGAGCCCGATGAGGGTGCCAAGCGCCACGGGTGCGGTCATCATTCCTGGGCGGGAATTGATGAGAAGCGGCCACAGGTAGTTGTTCCATGAGGCAAGAAACAGAATGATGGAGAGCGCCGCCATGGTGGGCCGGGCGAGCGGCAAGGCGATGCGCAGGAAAATCTGCCATTCCTTGACGCCTTCCACCCTTGCCGCATCGAAAAGCTCCGCCGGCATCATCGAAAAGGATTGCCGCATGAACAACACCCCGAGCGAATTGAACAGCGGCGGCACGATCAGCGCGATCCAGCTATTGGCGAGCTTGAACTCGCGCGCCACCATGATGAATTGCGGAATGACGACGACCGCGAAAGGCAGGGTGATGGTGCCGAGAATGATGGCGATCACCACCCCCCGGCCGGCGAAGCGATACCGCGCCAGCGCCCAGCCCGCCATCGAGGTCAGCAACACCGACAGAACCGTGTAGATGACCGCAACGGTGATCGAGATGAACATGGCCCGGAGGAAATCGGTATCCGCCTGAAGGTTCTGAAAATTCTCGATGAAGTTGGTGGAGGGGAGAAGCACGATGTCCGGGCTGAAAATGCCATAATCCGGCATGGTCGAGAACACGAACATCATCCACAGCGGAAACAGCCAGATGATGGCAAGCGGCGTCAACGTCGCATGCAGCGCGATCTTCTGCCAGAGAAGCGATCTGGATTTCGATCTCATTTCGGCTCCCTCCCGACCCAGAGATTAAGCAGCGAAATGGCGATGGCGAGCGCTGCCATGGTGTAGGCGATGGCCGAGGCGTAACCGAAATTGAGCGAAGTGAAGCCCTGCCGGTAAAGGAACAGCCCCAGCGTTTCCGTGCCGCCGCCTGGCCCGCCCCTGTTGGTGATGAGGAAAGGTTCGGCGAAAAGCTGCATGGTGCCGATGACCGACAGGACCACGCAGAAAAGGATGATGGGTTTCAACAGCGGCAGGGTGATGTGGAAAAACTGCTGGCGCTTATTGACCTTGTCCAGCGTCGCCGCCTCGTAGACATCGCCGGGAATGGATTGCAGCCCGGCCAGAATGATGATGGCATTATACCCCGCCCAGCGCCATGTGACGGCGATGATAACAAGCGCCATGGCCGCATTGGCATTGTCGAACCAGGAAATCGGCGAAAGACCGACCGAGGTGATGAGCTTGTTGACGATGCCGAAATCGGCGCTGAACATCAGCCGGAAAACCGCCGCATAAGCGACCTCGCCAACCACGACGGGTGCGAAGAAGGCGAAACGGTAAAGCGGGCGTGCCTTCAACAGCGGCGAGTTCAGCAACACTGCCATGACGGTGGCAAGCGCGATCATGACCGGCACCTGAATGACCAGAATGATCAGCGTATTGTAGAGCGCGTTATAAAATGCCGGATCGGAAACCAGCCGCCCCCAGTTCATGGAGGGCGCGAACCGCCACGGATTGATGCGGGTGTTCTGGAACGACAGCATGAACGAGCTGATGATCGGCCAGACCCAGAAGGTGGCGAAAATCAGCAGATAGGGCGCAAGGAACGCATAAGCGATCCTGTTCCTGGATGGCATGACGACCTCCATATGCCGGATGATGGACCGGATAAATGGAAAAGCTTCAGAAAGGGCGTCCCCCTTTGAGGGGAAGTGCCTTCGCAAGACGGTGCGGCATGTTTCTTCTCCCCGAGGGGGAGAAGGTGGCCCGAAGGGTCGGATGAGGGGGAAAGCTCACCTGATATCTCTACCCTCGCCCCCTCATCCCGCTGCCGCGGACTTCTCCCCGGCGGGGAGAAGAAAGCAAGCGGCACCCACTCGGTCCGTAAACAACCGCCGGCTTATTCCGCGACTGGCAGACCTGTTGCCGTTTCGATCTGCTTTGCGGCATCGTCGAGGGCGGCTTTCGCATCGGGATAACCGCCGGCGAAATATTTGGTCTGCGTCGCCTTGTAGATCGCATCCGCATCCGACTGGAACGCGGTGCCACGGCTGGGCACGATCTTCGGCAGGGTGGCGAGAATATCGCTCCAGACCGCCTGCCCGCCCCAATAGGGCTGCTTTTCCTTGACGAAAGGATCGTCGATGGCGGAAAGCAGCGACGGAACGAGGCCGAAGGACTTCAGCATCGTCACCTGCCCCTCATTGGTGGTCAGCGCGTAATCGATATATTTCCACGCGGCTTCCTTATGCTGAGAGGTAGAACTGATCGCCAGCGACGAGCCGCCGAGATTGGCCGCATGCGGACCGTCAGGCGTCAGGCTCGGCATCAGATAGACGCCCCATTTGCCGGAAAGATCGGGCGAGCCGGAGCGGACCGTGCCTTCATACCAGGCGCCATACATCTGGCTTGCTGCCCTGCCGGCAGTATTCGCCTGGATCTTCTCATCCCAGATCGCAGCCGTGATGATACCTGCGTCCTTCATCTGCTTGATCTTTTCAAGCGTGGCGACACAGGCCGGTTTGTTGATGGTGATGGTCTGGCCATCGGTCGAAAAGTAACCGCATCCCTGTTCGTTGGCGATCATGCGGAACCATTCGCTATCGCCGTTGAAGTCGGCCTGCGCCATGACCGTGCCGGGATTGGCGGCCATGACCTTCTTGCCCGCTGCGGTGAAATCATCCCAGCTTTTGATGGTGGCCGGATCGACGCCCGCCTTTTCGTAGAAGTCGCGGCGATAAAAGATTACTACCGGGCCGGAATCCCAGGGAACGGCATAAGCAGCGCCGTCAACCTCGAGTTCAGTTCGCTTGAATTCGGGAAAAAGCGCCTGCTTCTCAGGCGTGTAGCCAAGCTCAGTCAGATTGGCGAAACAATCGGGAAATCGATTCCAGAAAACCTCGGCTTCAAAATTTTCAATTGTGACGATATCCGGGAGACCATCTCCACCGGCTGCGCAACCCGCCAGGGTCTTGTCAAAAACCTGATGATTTCCGAGATCTTCGACTACGATCTTGATATCTGGGTTCTGCTTGTTGAAGCCCTCGACAACAGATCTCAGCGCCGAGGCGGCAACGTCCCAACTCCAGATGGTGACGGTCTCGGATTGCGCCATTGCCGGTGCTGCAAGCAGCACCAGAGCCGTCGACGCGCCAAGAAATTTAAAGCACATTGAAAACCTCCCTTTTTTCAATTGCCGTTCTTTAGCGAACAGGGGCACATTACCGGCGGCAGGAAATCTGTCTCGTACAAAGGGAACATCGATTTGGCGGAAAGTAAGATTGCCGAAAGAGCCTTCTACCAGCCGGGTGCCAGCAGCATCGAAGGCATGCCGACCACGCTCCAGCTTTTTTACACCCACCCGCCCATCATGCTGCGGCCGCACTGGCATGCGCAGGTGGAGGTGAACTATGTGATGTCGGGGTCCGTGCATTACCGCATGGGCGACCACGACCTTACGCTCGATGCCGGCCAGATGTGCATTTTCTGGGGTGGCCAGCCGCATCAGATGGACCGCTCCTCCGATGATTCCATTTATGCGGGCGCGCATCTGCCGCTCGTCCATTTTTTCCGCATGCGCCTGCCTGCGGCGGTTTCGAGCCTGCTGATGGGCGGCGCAACGATGGTGAGCGGGGAGACGGACCGGGCCGATCAGGAGAATTTCGGCCGCTGGTTTCGTTATGTCACGTCGGGTGATCCGGCCAAGGCGCAGCATGCGGTGGAGGAATTGCTGCTGCGGGTGGAGCGCATGTTCCTCGAGCCCTATAAGGTCATATCCTCCGCCATCAGCGGCAAACGCGAAGACAATGACGAGAGCATTGCGCCCTCCATCGGCGTGGTGCGCATGTGCGATTTCATTGCCGCCAACTTTCTGGACGATATCGACGCGACGGAAATTGCCCGCGCCGCCTCGCTGCATCCGAAATATGCGATGAACCTGTTTCGCAAATCCACCGGCATGACGCTGATCAAATATCTGACCTTGCTCAGGCTGTCCCGCGCGCAGGCGATGCTGATGAATGGCACGGACAATATTCTGCAAATCGCCATGGAAAGCGGCTTCGGCTCCGTCAGCGCCTTCAACAAGGCATTCCGCCAGATATCAGGCATGTCGCCGTCCGATTTCCGCCGCGACATGCGCGCGACGGCGGCTTAATTGTCAGTCTCGTCAAAATCGGAGAAACCGGCAGCGCGCTGGCCTGCCGCCTTGCGATAGGCGCGCGGCGAATTGCCGAGCATGCGCCGGAACATGGTGGTGAAAGCTGGAATGTTCTCATAACCGGCATCCAGCGCCACATTGGTCACCGCCTCGCCTGCCGCAAGCCTCGGCAATGACGCGAAGATGCAGGCCTGCTGGCGCCAGGTGACGAAGCTCACGCCCAGTTCTTTGCGAAACAACCGGGTAAAGGAGCGCCGGCTGATGCCCATGGCGGCGGCCCAGTCATCGATTTCCACTCTGGCAACCGGTTTTTTCAGGAATTCGCGGCAAAGACCGGCAAGACGCAGATTATCGGGAAAGGGCAATCCGAGCGGGCGCTCCGGCAGGCGGTTGACCTCATCCAGCAAAAGCGCCCGCACCAGTCCCTGCCGATGAAACGCGGCGGGTTGCAGCGCCTCGCCCAGCAATTCCGAAATCAGGCTGGCGGCCAGAGCGGTAATTTCCACTACCCTTGGGGCCTCGGCCTGAAACAGGTCGGGGTGAACGTAGATCGAATGCATCTCCACCGTGGAGATGATCTCGGACTCGTGTTTCAGCCCGGCGGGAATGATAAGCCCGTGACCCGGCGGTATCATCCAGCGCCCGGCGGCGGTGCTGACCAGCACGACGCCCTGGCGGGCGCACCATATCTGCACCCGGCCATGGCTGTGGATCGGCGTGCGGTGTCCCGTCGGATAGGCACGGTGAAGCGCCAGCACCGGTTCGTTGGTGCCGTCGATCAATTTCAGGCTGCGTTCATGGTCGTCATCCGCCAGACGGGCGGGTTTTAGCGATCTGATTTTTGCCATTTGGCCCATTCACAAAGAAACTCGTCCAGAACACGAAAGCAGGCCAGAAACAATATGAATAAAAGCGGGAGGAAATAAAGACACGTTTCCGGTCTCTCGCCGGAAATCTGGAGAGGATACATCATGGCCACCGTCACCAGCGCCGGGTTCAGCCCGCAACGCACGGCGTTTTCAATCATCGCAGCCGCCAGCTTCTGCCACATGCTCAACGACATCATGCAATCGCTGCTGACGTCGCTTTATCCGCTGCTGAAGGCCAACTACGCGCTCGACTTCATGCAGATCGGCCTGCTCACCTTCGCCTTTCAGGTCACGGCATCGCTGTTGCAGCCGGTCGTCGGCATGGTGACCGATCGCTGGCCCATGCCGTTCTCCCTGCCCGTCGCCATGCTGTCCACCTGCGCCGGCCTCATCACGCTCGCCTACGCGCACAGCTTCGAGGTTCTGGTGATCGGTGCCTGCCTGATCGGCGTCGGCTCGGCGATCTTCCATCCGGAAGCCTCGCGCGTTGCCCGTCTGGCATCCGGCGGCCGCCATGGTCTTGCGCAATCCTTCTTCCAGGTTGGCGGCAATACCGGCACGGCCATCGGCCCGCTGCTGGCCGCCTTCATCGTCATTCCGTTCGGTCAGTCCAGCCTCAGCTGGTTCTCGCTGATCGCGCTGATGGGCTTTGCCGTGCTGTCCTGGGTCGGCGTCTGGTATACCCGCCACCGTCGCGCAAATGTCGGCAAGGCTCCGGCCAGCCGCACACTGCCGCTGGCACGCGGCGCCGTGATGATGACGCTTGCCGTGCTGGTGGTTCTGACCGCCACCAAGAACGCTTATCTCGCCAGCCTTTCCAGCTACTTCACCTTCTACACCATCGAGAAGTTCGGGCTGGGCGTGCAGGATGCGCAGGTTCTGCTGTTCCTCTTCCTTGGCGCTTCGGCGGCAGGCGTTTTCTTCGGTGGCCCTATCGGTGACCGTTTCGGCTCGCGCGTCGTCATCTGGTTCTCGATCCTTGGCGTCATTCCGTTTGCGCTGATGCTGCCCTATGCCAACCTGTTCTGGACGACCGTTCTCGTCATCGTCATCGGCTTCGTCTTCTCCTCCGCCTTCTCGGCCATCGTCGTGTTTGCGCAGGAACTGGTGCCGGGGCGCGTCGGTCTCATCGCCGGCATGTTCTTCGGTTTCGCCTTCGGCTTCGGCGGCATCGGGGCTGCGGTTCTCGGGGTCTATGCGGATAAGGAAGGCATCGAGTTTGTCTATCGCATCTGCTCTTACCTGCCGCTGCTCGGCCTGTTGACCGTGCTTTTGCCAAAGTTGCCGAGCCACCGGTAAAAAGCCTTTCGCTTCAGGCGTTTCGTTACGGCAGTCACCTGTGATAATCACGGTGACTGCCGTAATTCGTTGAGCGAAGACCAGCCACATGCAGATACCGATAAAATCGATCCTCGTCTTTCACGCTGCGGCACGGGCGGGCAGCATTTCGCGGGCGGCGGAAGAATTGAGCGTGACGCCCTCGGCCGTTTCCCAGCAGATCCAGTTGCTGGAAGGCCAGCTCGGCACCACCCTGATGGCACGGACGGGCCGCAAGGTGACGCTGACGGAGGCGGGCGAGCGGTATTTTTCGATGATCACCGCCCAGATCGAGCAGATCTCCGACGCCACCGACAGCATTCGCGGCTTCCGCTCGGTGACGACGCTGACGATCCGGGCGACGCCGACCATTTCCAACAAATGGCTTCTGCCGCGCCTCGGCTCCTTTCTGGAGGAGCATCCCGAACTGGAAGTACGCCTCGACGGCACCAACGAGCCGACCGATTTTTCGCAGGAGCTTGTCGACATAGAGCTGCGCCACGGCGACGGCCGCTGGCCGGGCCTGTTCGTAGAGGGGCTGGTGGAGGAGGAGTTCCTGCCGGTCTGTTCACCTGACATGCCCGGTGCCGGTGCATTTCTGCCCGAAGATTTGCAGAACCAGCGGCACTCGGTCAAGGCGCAGGCGCAATGGAACCACTGGTTCCCGCTCTGCGGCGTGACGGCTGAAAAGCGCTGGCGCCGCGTCCTGTTCGATCGCAGCCACATGGCCATCGACGCCGCCGTTCTCGGCATCGGCGTGGCGCTGGAAAGCACGTTGATGATGGAGCGGGAACTGCAACGCGGCATGCTGGTCCCGGCCGTGGCCGATGCGCCGCGTATCAAGCTCGTCACGCAATGGATCGTTTGCCCGCATTCCCATCTGCGGCAGAGGAAAGTGACGCTGTTTCTGGAGTGGATGCGAAAACAACGCGACGAGTGGCAAACCCGTCGCGTTGTCTGATGTTTGCGGCGGTGGGTTTCCGCGTCAGTAAAGACCCATCAGTCTGATGGGCCCAAGCGTCAGAGCCGGGAACAGCACCAGCGCCAGGATTGCCGCGACCAGGATGGACATCGGCGCAAGCGAGCCCTTGATCACATCCTCGATGGACATTTTCGCCACCTGCGCCACCGCAAACAGGCATACACCGACCGGAGGCGTGACAAGCCCAAGCGTCAGGGTGATAACCATGACGATCAGGAAGTGGATCGGATCGACCCCAAGCAGGACGGCTGGTGGCAGAAGCACCGGGATCAGGATGAACATGGCCGCAATTGCATCCATGAACATGCCGACGACGATCAGGAACAGGAAGATCAGAACCATCGCCATGGTCGGCCCGGTGCTGATATGGCCAAGGAAGACCGCAACCTGCGCCGGCAAGCCATCAAAGGTGAAGACCCAGGCCGCCAGTTTCGCCGTCGCCGCGATGAACAGGATCGAGCCGGATGTCCGCGCCGTGTCCATGAATATGCCGAGCAGCGCCGAAAATGGGATCGTCCGGTAAAGGATGACCGACAGAAACAGCGTGTAGACAACGGCGATGCCGGCCGCTTCCGTCGGCGTGAAATAGCCGTCGACAATTCCGATCAGCAGGATCACCGGCGTCAGCATCGGCAGGATGGCCGCAAGGCCTGTTGTCACCACACGCCGGACATTGAACGGCGTCGGCGGATTGAAGCCGTTTCGCACCGCATAGATGTGATTATATACCATGAACACGAATGCGAGGAACAATCCCGGCACCAGCCCTGCCACGAGCAGGGTTCCGATGGAGGCGTTTGCAACCGAGCCGGCGATGACGATGAGGATCGACGGCGGGATGATCGAGGAAAGCGTGGAGGTGCAGAGCGTCAGCCCGACGGCGTATCCCTTCGGAAAACCGTGACGCTCCATGGCCTTGATTTCGATCGCGCCGATCGAGGCGATATCGGCGACGGACGAACCGGAGACACCGCCGAAAATCACCGACGAGGCGACATTGACGTGACCGAGACCGCCGGGAAGCCAGCCGACAATCGCCTCGGCAAAGTCAAACAGCCGTTCGGCGACCTTGCCCCGTTCCATCAGAACACCGACGAGAATGAAAAGCGGCACGGCGACGAGAAGGAAAGAGTTCATGCCGGAAAACATGGTTTGCGCCAGAAGGTCCATCGGCATCGAGGTATAAAGCGCGATGGAGGCGACGCTTGCCAGTCCGAGTGCGACGGCAAGCGGAACGCCGAAGGCGCTCATCAGCAGGAAAAGTCCAAGCAGCGTCAGGCTCATGGCCGTTTCTCCATATTTCCAACGACCAGATCGGCTTCGGCCAGAGGCTGCGAGCCTTGCGGCAGCTCAATGCGGTCGCGATGCTGACGCAGGGATTCCACGATGGCGGCAATGCCGAGAGCGGCGCTGAGCGGAATGATGACGCCGATCATCCACATCGGCGTGGCAAGCGTGGCGGCGGCTTCATTCATCACATATTGCTGGCGCACCAGCGTCCAGCCCGTCCAGATCATCAGGCCGAAAAAGACGACCGACGACAGAACGTAGATGGGCAGCGCAAGACGGCGGACAAAGGCCGGCATCAGTGCGATGAACACCGTTACCCGTGCCATGTCGGCGGTGCGGAAGCTGCCCGCCACCCCCAGGAACACCATCCATATGAAAAGATACCGTGTGGCTTCCTCGGTCCACGAGACCGGGGTGCCCCACATACGGGTCGATACCTGCAAAAGCACGACGGCCAGAACCCCGATAGCGGCCAGTCCGGCCAGCACGTCGGTCGCCAATCTGATGACCCTGCCGAAAATTGATGACGTTTCGTCCATAAACCTGTCCTCCCGACCGGACCGGCTGTGCGCCGGCCCGGAAGACCTGATTGCCTTATTTCTTGCCAACGGCGGCAATGGTCTTGTCAAAGAACGCCTGATCCTTCACCAGCCCGGCAAAGACGGGATAGAGGCCCTTCGAGACTTCCACGAACGCCTTCTGCTGCTCGGGCGTGAGGCGATTGACCTCCATGCCGTGTTTTTGCAGTTCGGCAATCGTCGTTTCCGCGCTCGAGGCGTCGTTTTGCACCTTCCACACTTCCGCTTCCTTGGCCGCCTCCTCGACCGCCGCCTTGTGCGCATCGCTCAGCGCGTTGAACTTGGCGGGGCTGATGCCCAGAACCCAGCCGTCACCCATGTGGTTGGTGATCGAGACGTATTTCTGAACCTCGTAGAATTTTGCAGAGAGCGGCACGCTGATCGGGTTTTCCTGACCATCGACGACCTTCAGCTGCAAGGCATTATAGACCTCGGCAAAGGCGAGCGGGGTCGGTGCGGCACCCATCTTCTTGAAGAATTCCACCCAGAGCGGATTGTTGGGCACCCGGAACTTCAAACCCTTGAGATCATCCGGCGAGGTGATGGGGCGCTTGGAATTGGTCATCTGGCGGAACGGGCGCGGCCATAGATCGACTGCCTTGATGCCGATCTTTGCCAGCCCGGCAATCAGTTCCTTGCCCTGCTCGCCTTCCAGATAGGTGCGAAGCTGTTCTTCATCGTCAAAAAGATAGGGAATGGAAATCGCCGAAAAACGCGGATCGAAATTCGCATAAAGCGATGTCGCCAACAGCAGCATGTCGAGCGATCCGCCCGCCAGCTGTTTGACGGCGCCAGACGGATCGCCGCCATAAAGCGAACCATTCGGGAAGACCTTGACGGTGAGTTCGCCATTGGTTTTTGCCGATACCAGCTCCGCGAACTTGTTGGCGGCCAGCGTGATTTCGGAATTGTCCGGGTCAGGCGTCGAAAGTGTCAGCGTTTCCGCCTGTGCAATCGACGCAACCAGCATGGTGGCGGCAAGTGCCAGCCCGTAAAGTTTTGAAATTTTCATGTGTTCCTCCCTTTGTTGTCTCTAGACTGTTTCGCGCGTTCCTCCGAACGCGTTTATGCGTTTAATTTCAAGGATCACGCCGCTGTGATCAAGCTCGCCCGCGCCATGCTCGACCATGGAACGGAACAGCCGGTCAACCTCCTCGCTGACCGGTAATGTCAGGCCACGGCTTTTGGCGAAGGCCAGCGCCGTGGATGTATCCTTCAGCTGATATTTCGCCGGGCCGCCGGGCCGGAAATCGCCCTCGACCATGCGTTTTCCGTGCTGGCGGAAGACGGTGGAATCGGCAAAGCCGCCAAGCAAAGCCAGTCGCACCTGCGCCGGATCGGCTCCACCCTCTTCGACAAGTGTCAGAGCCTCGGCGACGGCGCAGATTGTCGAGGCGACGATCAGCTGGTTGGCAAGCTTGGCAAGCGAACCGCAACCCACCGGACCCACATGCGTGACGCGCCCGAGGCAATTAAACAGCGGCCGCAGCGCGTCCACATCCGCCTGTTCTCCACCGGCCATGATGGCGAGCGTTCCCTCGACCGCGCCCTTCTCACCGCCGGACACCGGGGCATCGACATATCTGATGCCGCAGGCCCTGGCCGCTTGCGCCTGTTCCGCCGCGCTATCGACGGGAATGGAGCTCATGACCAGCAGAAGCGCGCCGGGTTTCATGGCAGAAATGACGCCCAAGGCGCCAAGCAGCACCTCGTCGCAGACCGGGCCGGAGCTCAGCATGCAGAGGACGACATCCGCGTCCACCGCTGCGTCCGCCGCTGTCGCCGCCGGCCGCACGCCTTTTTCCGCCAAAATAGCGGTTTTTTCAGCGCTGCGGTTCCAGGCCTTGACCGCAAAACCGGCCTCAGCCAGACGGGCTGCCATGGGTGCGCCCATGATACCCGTGCCGATGACGGCGATGTTGCGGATGTCCTGCATTTTCTCCATCCTCAAAGCCATTGCCGGTTCAGGAAGCGCACCGGCAGTTCTTCTTCGATGAGGGCGGGGAATGCCGCGCGAAACCGGTCGAGATGCGGTGTTTTCAGATGGTCGTCAAACGCCTCACGGCTGTCATAGACCTCATAGAACACCACATTGTTTCCGGTTTCCGGCCGCACCACATCGAATTGCCGGCAACCCGGTTCGTCCTGAACCGAATGGGTGGCGTCATCGTGCGCTGCATCCAGAAAGGCATCCATCGACCCCGGCTTGACCCGGAATTCCGCGATGACCACGAAAGCTCCCTTCGCCATGTCCCGCTCTCCGCCCATCACTCTGCGGCGACTTTTTGCGGACGGAACTGGTTTTCCATGTCCTGGCGCAGCTTCACCACATCCAGGTCGTTCACCAGTTCCACGTCGTCGAAGCTGACGATCTGGTCTTTCTTGATGGCGCGCTTCAGCTTGACATTATGGGCAAGTCCAATCGGCAGCGCCTTGATGTCGAGGCTGCGGGTGGCCGGAATGGCGTTCGCCCAGACCGCGTAACCGCCCTCGCCGTCAAGCATTTCGCCGGGCTGCATGTCCTTCTTCGCCGTCGCAACCGCATCGCCGCGGAATTCCTTCGAGCAACCGGTCGCCTCGTTGCGCAGCACGGCCGAAAGCACGCTGATCGATGTCTCGAGGCCGATGATGTGGAACGGACGCCACATGGATGCATACCAGCCAGACGGATCGGTCAGCAGGCCATATTGCTTGAAGCAGGCGCGGGCATATTCATTATGCGCCTTGAAGGTGACGAAGACGCCGTAGCGGATGTTGTTGAACACCTCGCGGCCATCCGGCTCCTGGCTTGCGGCAATGTCCACGAGACCGGAGCGCGACATGCGGCCGCCATCGGCAGCCGGGCGGAAGACGCGGGCGAGATCGTGCAGACCGGCGGGCGGGAAGGCCAGACCGTCATCCGGGCAATCCAGACCCGTGCCATTGGCGACCGCCGCCATTTCGATGGCCGCCTTGGTGCCGTCGGTGAAGGAATTGTACATTTTCGGATTGAAGTCGCCCTTGGCCACTTCCTCGTCGGTCCAGCCGAAATAGCTCCAGACTGTGTCCGGTGTCGAATAGCGGTAACGCGGCTCAAAATTCATGCCCTTGCCGGCGGAAACGACTTCGAAGCCGGTGGCCCGCGCCCAATCGACCAATTCGCAGATCAGGGCCGGCTGGTCGCCGTAAGCCATGGAGTAGATCAGGCCCTTGGCCCGCGCCTTTTCAGCCAGGATCGGCCCGACCATGACGTCGGCTTCCACATTGACCATGACGACATGTTTGTTGTGGTCGATGGCGCCGAGCGCATGGCGCGCACCGGCCAGCGGATGGCCCGTCGCCTCGATCACGCATTCAATCTCGCCGCAGGCGAACAGTTCGTTCACATCGTCGGTCACATAGGTCTTGCCGCTCTTCAACGCATCGGCGCAGCTCGTCGCGTCATAACGCTCCTTCGCCCAGCCGACGCGGCCAAGCGATTCCCTCGCCTTGCCGACATTGAGGTCGGCGACGGCGACCATGTGGAAACCGGCGATGCGCTGCGCCTGCGCCAGCACCATGGAGCCGAACTTGCCGGCGCCGATGAGACCGACCCTGACGGGCTTGCCACCGGCTGCGCGCTGCGACAGAAGAGAATAGAGATTCATGTTTTGACATCCTTCGCTGGGGAAATTGCTGGCGAGAGTGCCCAGTCAGCCCGGCGAAGCCCATGCGATACCGAGGCTGCGAAGGGTGACCCTCGCGGCACGGACGACATGATGTTTCTGCGTTCCTCCCGGATCCCGGCGCGCACCTGCGCCGGCTCCCGCGGTCGCCTCCCAAAGCAACCCTGGGAACAGAGTAGGAGCGTTCAAATATTAGTTCTATTTAGAAAATCAGATTTTTCTTTTAATTTTTCTAACAAATTATCAGGCCGATTTGCGCAGCATCAGATCGGCGCTGAGGAGGATGCGCTCCCGCATCCGCGTCGTATCATCCGCCTCGCCGTTCATCTTCTGCAGCAGAAGTTCGATCGATAACCTGCCGATCTCGTTATAATTCTGCGCCACCGTGGTAATCGGCGGGCAGGCATAACGCGATAGCGGATGATCGTCATGACCGGCGACCCTGAGATCGTAATCCGCACCATGGCCGACCTTGATGCCCTTCTGAAAGGCGGCGGCAATGACGCCGAAGGCGGTACGGTCATGGGAACACAGGATGGTGCGCGATGGCAGAAGGTCTGTCCGCTCCAGCAGCCGGCCCGCCTCGTCAAAGGCGAAACGCTCGAAATCCCAGGTGACGATATCGGGAACGTTGAGCACATGCGGCTCGAAACCGAGGCGCTGCATGGCCTCCACATAGGCGGTGCGGCGGGTGGCGGCGTTGGTGTTGACCTGCGGCATGTCGAACAAACAGGGCGGCTCGCCCGAGCGGCAGAGATAATCCACCATCAGCCCCATGCTCTGGCGATTGTCGGTGCCGACGAAGGCCGAGGTCTCGTCAAGCGGCGAATCGACATAAACGATCGGAATGCTGGCCGCGAGCTGCTCCAGAGTGGCGCGGTGCGATCTGACGCCGAGCGGCGCGATGATGGCGCCCGCGACATTCATCGACTTGAAGGTGCGGATGGCGCGGTCCTCGATTTCCGCCTTGCCATCCGACGACAGCACGAAGGCAAGGAAACCCGCCTCGCTGGCGATCAGTTCGATACGGCTGGTCAGCGCCATGTAAAACGGGTCGGTCGAGCTTGGAATGATGATGCCGATGATATTGGAGCGGCGGCGGTTGAGGTTGACGGCGAAAATATTGGGCCTGAAGCCCGATTTCTTCAGCGCATCCTCGATGGCATCCCGCGTCTTCTTGCGCACGGAGGCCGGATCATTGAAGTATTTCGAAACAGTCGGGCGGGAAAGGCCGACGAATTCCGAAAACTCTTCCATCGTCCTGATCGTTTTGGCCAAAATACTTGCCCCCATGAAATATTACAGGGGCACTCTACATCGAGCGGCCTTCGCACGAAAAGCCGGTCGACTGCGGTTATCAACGGCCAAACGATCATTCGGCTGCAAATTGCACTTTCATCGGCGCCGGATCGGACTTTTTTTCTTGGAGAGCGTCAGCATCTCCGAAAGCGGGCGGGTCGCGATGGAGGCCTGAACGTCAGCCCTCGTCGATCCGCACGCCATCCCGGTCAAAGACATGCAGCCGTTCCTGCGGGAAACCGACCCGAAGGGACTTGCCCGGCTGCAACAACGCCCGATCCGACGAAAACAGCTTGAAGGGCAATCCATGCACGGTCAGATGCAGGATGATGCCGAGACCCGTCGGCTCGACGAGATCGACGGTCGCCTCGACAGCGCCATCCGCAGGCGAGACGGTGACGTGTTCCGGGCGGATACCGAGTGTCACCGGTTCGCCATCGGCAAGCTTCACGTCGCGGCCGAGTTCGAGGCGCGTGCCATCGCCGAGCACGACGAAACTGCCGCCATTCTCGCGGCCGATCCTGCCTTCCAGAAAATTCATGCCCGGCGAGCCGATGAAACCGGCGACGAACAGATTGGCGGGGCGATCGTAAAGATCAAGCGGCGCGCCGATCTGCTGCACATGGCCGGCATTCATGGCGACGATACGCGAGGCGAGCGTCATCGCTTCGATCTGGTCATGGGTCACATAAACCGAGGTGGCGCCGAGATCGGCATGCATGCGCTTGATTTCGGCGCGCATCTGCTCGCGAAGCCGCGCATCGAGGTTGGAGAGCGGTTCGTCGAACAGGAACGCCTTGGGCTGGCGCACGATGGCGCGACCCATGGCGACACGCTGGCGCTGGCCGCCGGAGAGCGCCTTCGGGCGGCGGGCCAGATAGGGATCGAGACCGAGTTTGGCCGAAGCACCGGCGACGGCAGCAGCGATTGTTTCCTTGGTGCTGCGGCGCAAGCGCAGGCTGTAGCTCATATTGTCGGCGACGCTCATATGCGGATAAAGCGCATAGGACTGGAACACCATGGCGATATCCCGGTCCTTCGGCTTGCGGTCGTTGACGCGCTCGCCGTCGATGAACAATTCGCCCGCTGAGATTTCTTCGAGACCGGCGATCATACGCAGCAGCGTCGATTTTCCGCAGCCGGACGGGCCGACGAGGACGATGAACTCGCCATCCTCGATATCAAGATCGACGCCGTGCAGGACGGCGAGGTCGCCATAGGTCTTGCCGACATTCTTCAGCTCGATGGAAGCCATGGGATTATCCGTGCGCCAAGAGTGACGGCTGGAAACCGTCACGCGCACTTTTTGCCCCTGCGGGGTGGGAAACCCCGACGCCAACGTGCCGCAAGTACGGGGGCTGAAGCAGACGGGTGAGGTAAGCCGGGTGCCTCCGGCAAGCCATAAATAAGCAGAACCCGTCAAAGTCGGAGGGTCAGGGACTTCCGCCCATGGTCCGTCCGGCAAGCATGCCTGCTATGGGAAGAGTAATCGAACCGATGTTTGAAGCCTCGTTGCAACATGGAACCTGTCAAACCGGAAGTGGCAGGTCGGTCGAAAGACCGGAGGAGCGCCGATCCCCGCTGGATTACCGGGGATCAGGGGCGCGCGCTATCGCGCGCGTCAGCCAGCGGCCCAGCTTGCGGTGGCCGTTGGTCGGAATTCTCACGGGGTAAAGTCGGTCCCTACGGCAGGCGAAGGGACATCAGGTGAACTTGGGAACCTTGCCGTGTTCTCTCTCGCAGGATTGCGCGAGATGATCGAGGCGACCGATGATCGGCGCGGCAGGGGGCGGAGTCTTCGTAGTAGTCCGAGGGCGGGAAAGCCGTCCACATGGCGAAGGGAGACAGTGAGTGAAGCAAGCCGGCAGGAGGTGGGCCGATGAAGCCCGACGCGGTGAATACTGTGTTCGTCCTCGACATGCAGCGCAAACTTCACAGGTGGAGTGTCGCGGACGCCGACAAGGTGTTCGCGGATCTGTTCAACATCGTATGCGACCGCAGGACGCTCTCGGAAAGCTGGCGACGATTGTCCCGTAACAAGGGCAGTCGAACACCAGGAACCGATGGCGTCACGCGGAAGACGGTCGAAGAGCGGCCGGGCGGCGCTACGCAGTTCATCGAGGATATTCGAAACGAGCTGCGCAGCGGCACATATCGGCCCGAGCCTGTCCGGCAAAGGCTGATCCCCAAGCCGGGCAAACCCGGCAAGGTACGTCCACTCGGCATTCCAACGCTCAAAGACCGACTGGTACAAATGGCTTTGAAGCTCGTGCTGGAACCAATCTTCGAGGCGGACTTCTATCCGTCCTCATACGGCTTCCGGCCCGGCAGGAGCACCCATGATGCGCTGGCGAACATCCAGCGTCATCTGCACCCCACACCCAGCGGCACCTCCGAGTACCGCATTGTGATCGAAGGGGACATCAAGGGCTGCTTCGATGCCGTCAATCATCACGTGCTGATGGAGCGCGTACGCCGCCGTATTGGGGATCGTAATGTCCTCAGGCTCGTACTCGCCTTCCTGAAAGCTGGTGTCATGATTGAGGGCTCCGTCCATCACCCTGTCACGGGCACCCCGCAGGGCGGCATCATCTCACCGTTGCTGGCCAACGTCTATCTGGCTGCCATCGACGAGAGATATGGACGGTGGTCGATGCGTCCTCGCGAGCGTCCGCAGAATGCAGCTGACCGGCGGCTCTATGACCGCCGGAGAAACAGGCCGACATTCTTCGCCGTCCGTTATGCCGACGACTTCGTCGTGCTGACGGATGGGACGCTCAAGGACGCCGAAGCCGAAAAGCTGGCGCTGGCGCAGTTCCTCAAACAGGAATTGCGCATGGAGCTATCGATGGAAAAGACCAGGATCACTCAGGTCGGGGAAGGCTTCGACTTCCTCGGCTATCGGGTGGTGCAGACCAAGGCTCGCCGCACCGGTCGTATGGTCGGCAATCTCTTCATACCGAAGAGCAAGCTGAAGGATTTACGCCACAAGATCAAGGTCAGGGTGAAGGAGACACCGACAGGTCAATCCCTCGCCGATCTCATCGAGAGCCTCAACCCGGTTATCACCGGCTGGCGAAATTACTACCGCTACGCCACATGGGCCACGCGGGACTTCTCCGGTCTGGATTGGTGGCTATGGGAGCGCATCGGGCGATGGCTGCGCAAAAAGTATCGAAAGGCGACATGGCGTGAGCTGTGCCGCTGCTTCCGCGCGACGGCGCCTGACAGCCGCTGGAGATGGGTCGACGGACCGAAATCGCTGCGGTTCTTCCGGGAAGGAGGATCGATCCGCTTCCCGTTCCGGGGCATACGAATACCAAACGGATGGAACGACCCTGACGAGAAGTTCCGAAAAGGAGCCGATCGATTCTGGGCATCGTTCAACACCCTCATGTCCGTTTGAGGGCCACCCGTGGCAATAGCCACGCATGGAGAGCCGGTAGCTTGGAAACTTGCACGTCCGGTTCGGCGAGAGGGGCGCAGAGACCACCTGCCGCGAGGCAGGCAGGCGCTGTGCTCCTACTCTACTTTCACCGCGCCGGCCGTCAGGCCCTGCACGAGATATCGTTGAATAAGCAGGAAGAAGAGGCAGGCCGGAATGAGCGCCAGAACGCCCGCCGCCATCATCTGCCCGAAATCGACGGAGAATTTCGAAACGAAGGTCAAAAGTCCGACCGGGAACGTGGCGCTCTGGTTGCCGGAAATCAGCATCAGCGCAAACAGCAGCTCGCTCCATGCGGCGGTGAAGACGAAACCGAGCGTGGCGGCAATGCCGGGCAGCGTCAGCGGCAGGATGATCTGGCGAAACGCCGTAAACCGGCTAGCCCCATCGATCATCGCCGCCTCTTCCAGATCCTTCGGAATGCCATCGAAGAAGGACTGCATGAGGAAGGTGGCGAAGGGAACGTTGAAGGCCGTGTAGACGATGACGAGGCCGGTCAGGCTGTTGGTGAGGCCGAGCGGTGAGAGCATCTTGAAGATCGGCGCGACCAGCATCACCAGCGGAAACATCTGGGTGATCAGCATCAGCGCCACGATCCAGTATTTGCCCCTGAAGCGGAACCGCGACAGCGCATAACCTGACAGCGACGAGAGTACCGTGACGGCAAGTGCCGTCGAGCCGGCAACAATGACGCTGTTCTTGAAAAACGTCGGGAAGGCACTGTTTTCTATCACGTATCGATAATGATCGAGCGTTGCGTGCGACGGCCACATCCGCACCCCTTCGCTATAAAGCAGGTCATTCGGCGTCACGGAGACCTTGAGCAGCCAGAACAGCGGAAACAGCGCAAAGACGATATAGGCGAGGATCGCCAGGCGATGGGCAAGGGTCAGGAATATCCTTGATGTCATCGGTCAGTCCTTCTCGATCAGGCGTTGGCGCAACAGCACGATCAGCATGGAATAGGCGAGAAGCAGCACCAGCAGCACCAGCGCAATGGCCGAGGCATAACCGAAATCGAGCCGCCGGAAGGCCTGCGTGAAGATGTAGCTGGCAACGATCTGGGTGCGATCCGCCGGTCCGCCATTGGTCATGACGATGATGAGATCGGCAAAATTGGCGATCCAGACGGTGCGCAGCAAAACGGTGATGGCGATGGTGGGTGCGAGAAACGGCAGGGTGATAGAGGTGAAACGCTGCAACGGGTTTGCCCCGTCGATGGAAGCGGCCTCATAGAGATCACGCGGGATCGCCTGAAGTGCGGCAAGCAATGTGATGGCGAAGAAGGGAATTCCCCACCAGACATTGGCGATGATCGGCCCCCACATGGCCAGCTGCGGATCGGCAAGAATATTGTTCGGCGCGGATAAAAGCCCGAGCGAGACCATCCAGTGCGGCAGCGGCCCGATGACCGGGTTGAACAGCCACGCCCAGTTGAGACCGGCAAGGAAGGTTGGCACCGCCCATGGCAGAAACACCAGAGCCTGCGCCAGCCCCCTGCCCGCAAACGGCTTGTCGAGCAGCAACGCCAGAATGAGACCGAAGAAGAATTGCAGGAACACCGAAGCGCCGGTCCACCACAGCGTGTTTTTGAGCGCCCGGTAAAAGGCCGTATCCTGCGACAATGCCTCCAGATGTTTGAGGCCAACGAAACCGCCGGAGAACGGATTGAGCAGTTGCACATCGCGAAACGCATAGGACAGGCCGAGCACCAGCGGCACCAGCATGACGGCGACGATGAGGACCAGCACCGGCGCACTATAGAGCCAGGGTTCGGCCCAGTCGGCAAAACGCCGCATTGCCGGTTTGCCGGCGCGGTTGCGCGCGGCCACGGTTCCGGCGCCATGGGCATGGGACATGATTGATCGCTCCTGATCGGACGGCGGGGCGGACAGGTTTTCTAATGCTTCTGGCCAGCCGGTCCGCACGTTTTGAAATGGGGCCTGCCGTTTGGGACAGCCTGCAGACCGGCCGCGCGGGTTCAAACCGCGCGCGGCCGGTCGTGTGGTTTATTTGGAGGCGAGGAACTTCTGCTGCGCCTTCGTCATGTAGTCTGCCCATTGCTTGGCAAGGTCTTCCGGCGAGATATCGCCGAGCAGCGCTTCCTGCGATGTCTTGATAACCAGCGAATCCTTGAAGAAAGCGAATTCCTCGAGATAGGTCGGCATCTTCGTCGGCACGGCGTTCTTGTCGGCCGGCGGTCTCCGGCGGATCGCTCGCGCCGACACAGCCCTTTCTTCTCGAGGCGGTCAAGCAGGCGCGTCATGGCACCCGCGTCGATCTGCGCCCAGCGTGCCAGCTCGGCCACGGTGGACTGGCCTTGCATGCGCAGTCTCATCATGGGTCCTCCACTGGGCCGAGGTGACGGTCAAAGGCGATCCAGGCGCTTGTCCACCTGCTGAACGATGGATTGCAGCACCCGCTTGATCAGGTAGCCGACGCTCTCGTCGGGCGTGTAGGTGCCCGCTACGTAGAAGCGGGCTGGGGCGGGGGGACGTGCCATGGTTGGAGGAAGGTGATTCGGCCAGCCGCCAATATACATGCCTCAGGCAATATTTATCCAGGCAGTAAAAATCACCCTGCTTTCCAGTTGGGAAATGCCACTAATTGCCCATGCAAAAAGCGCTCCGCCGTTGCGGGCCTTTTGCATGGAGGGGGCGAGGGCCCCGGACAGCGATCAGCCGCCCTTGTTCGAGCGCTTGCCGGGGTTCTTCTTGGAACGGGTGGCGACACCGCGCTCCAGGCTCACGCGCTGGCCGCGGCCGGGCGAGGCCAGGACCACGCCGGCAACGGGCGTGGGGGCGGGGGGGGTGCTTGCGGGTCGGCTTCGGTGACGATTTTGTTGCCCATGACAGGATCCTGAGAGAGGTTGGAAAAACCCCGTATTAGACCACAAGGCGCTCTGCCGCCCGCGACCGGCACGGCTCAGCGGGCGCCTTGCCACCAGGTTCCAGGGTCGAAGCTGCCGGTGGACAAGGCCTCCTCTCGGTGCACGGGCAAGTCCCAGCCTCTGGCGGCATCGGTCTGCGCGGAAATATCGATGCGCGGCGCGAGTGCGGTCACGCCGCCGAAGATGGTGGCGAACGAGGCGTCGGCCGCGTCGCGCCCGGTGCCGATGCGCACGAAACCCATGGGAATGGCGGTGCCCGAGGGGTCGAAGAGGTACCAGCGGTGGCCCAGGTAGACCTCGACATAGGCGTGGAAGTCGGTCGGGCCGAGGGCCGGGTCGGCGCCGTAGTCGATGGCGGTGGTGAAGCGCGCGGGAATGTTCAGCGCGCGGCACATGGCGATCATGAGGTGGGCGAAATCGCGGCACACGCCCTTGTGGTCGTTCAGCGTGTCCAGCGCGGAGGTCATGGAATTGCTGGTGTTGGACTGGAACTTCACCTGGCTTTGCACCCATTTCTGGATGGCCTGCACGCGCCGGTAGCCTTGCGGCAGGTGTACCGAAGCAGGTCTGTCGCCATGGCGGTCACGCAGTCGGACTGGCAGTAGCGGCTGGGGTAGAGGTAGATCAGCGCCTCGGGCGGCAGCTGGGCCACGGGGGTTTCAAACACGCTGTCGGGCGCGGCCACGTGGTGGGTGATGTCGAGCGTGGCGCGGTAACGCAGCAGCAGGGGGCCGGGCACAGCCGTCAGGCGCAGCGTGCGGGTGCGGGTGGCCGGGTCGGTGTGGCTGACCAGCGGCACCGGCTGGCTCACTTGCAGCTCTTCCCACACCACGGTCTGCTGCGGCGTGTGGGCTGCCTGGACGTTGAAGATGAAGTCGGCGCCGGGCGGGGTGTGGACCTGGTATTGCAGGTCGATGGCGAGGTGGATGCGGACCATGGGTGTCACCGTGAAAGAGGAACGGCCGGCAGGGCAGCGGCGCGCGCGAACTGGAGCGGTGAATCGGTGACACTCCAGCAAGCAGGCGCAGCCATCCTACGCGCATGCAAGCATCGGGCCAGCGCGGGATGAGCCATGCACCCGCCGCACCAGCGCTGGCCGCAGGCTTTAAGCTGCCGCACCTATGCGCGCGCTGCTCACCACCTTTTCCTGGCAGGAACTGCGCCACCACCCCTGGCGCAACGCGTCGGCGGTGGTGGCGGTCATGCTGGGCGTGGCGCTGGCGTTGGCGGTGCACCTGATCAACGCCTCGGCGCTGGCCGAGTTTTCCAGCGCGGTGAGCTCGGTCAACGGCCAGCCCGACCTGAACCTGCGCGCCCGCCAGGGCGCGCTGGACGACCGGCTGCTCGACCGCGTGGCCGCCCACCCCGGCGTGGCGCTGGCCAGCCCGGTGCTGGAGGTGGACCACCACCGTGCTCGACGCGCAGCGGCGAGCGCGTGCCCTTGCGCGTGCTGGGGGTGGATGCCCTGGTGGTGGCCGGCGTGTCGCCAGCCCTGCTGCCGCGGCCAGACCTGGCGACGCACGGCGCCGCAGCCGCCGGCGCTGGACCTGTTTGCCCCCGATGCGGTGTTTCTGAACCCGGCCGCGCGCCTGGCGCTGCGGCCGAGGCGGCACGCCGCACGCTTGCAGCTGCAAAGCGGCCTGCGCTGCGCACGCCTGCGCGTGGCGGGCACGGTGCAACGCGCCGGGCGCGCCGCTGCTGGTGATGGACGTGGCCGCGCTGCAGGACCTGATGGAGCGCCCGGGCCAGCTCAGCCGCATCGACCTGCGCCTGTCGCCCGGGCGCCACGCGCCGACGCGGTGCTGGCCGCGCTGGCGCTGCCCGACCGACGTGCATGCGCGCAGGCGCCGCGAGCAGGCGGGCGAGCGGGTCAGCAACCTGTCGCGCGCCTACCGGGTCAACCTCACGGTGCTGGCGCTGGTGGCGCTGTTCACCGGCGCCTTCCTGGTGTTTTCGGTGCTGTCGCTGTCGGTGGCGCGGCGCCAGCAGCAGTTTGCGTTGCTGGGCGTGCTGGGCCTGTCCGCGCGCGAGCGGCTGCGGCTGGTGCTGGCCGAATCGGCCTTGCTCGGGCTGCTGGGCAGCGCGCTGGGCGTGGCGCTGGGCACGGGCCTGGCCGCGCTGGCGCTGCGCCTGCTGGGCGGCGACCTGGGCGGCGGCTATTTCTCGGGTGTGGCGCCTGCGCTGCAGTGGAGCCCACTGGTGCTGCGGCGGCTGTACGGCGCGCTGGGCGTGGCGGCGGCGCTGGCGGGCGGCTGGTGGCCGGCGCGCGCCACCGCCGCGCATGGCGCCGGCGCTGGCCCTCAAGGGCCTGGGCGCCGGCCGACGCACGCGGCCCGCGCCGACACCGGCCGTGGCGCGTGGGCCTGATGTTGCTGGCCGTCGCGCTGGCCTGGGCGCCGCCGGTGGGCGGCATGCCGCTGGCCGCCTACGTGTCGGTGGGCCTGCTGCTGGTGGGCGGCATCGCCGCGTTGCCGCTGGCCGTGGGCTGGCTGCTCGACCGCATGGCGCCGCTCGTGTCGCAGCGCGCCCTGCCGCTGCTGGCGGTGGAGCGCTCGCGCCGCCTGCGCGAAACCGCCGCGGTGGCCACCAGCGGCGTGGTGGCCAGCCTGGCGCTGTCGGTCGCGCTGACGGTGATGGTGGCGAGCTTTCGCGACTCGGTGACCCAGTGGCTCGACAGCGTGCTGCCGGCCCAGCTGTATGTGCGCGCGGGCGGCAGCGCTGGGCGAGAGGCAACACCCTGCCCGACGACTTTGTGCGCGCCGTGGCGGCCGGTGCCCGGCGTGGCAGCGCGCCGACGCCGCTGCGCACCGCGCCACTGCAGCTGAGCGCTGCCCTGCCGCCCGTCACGCTGCTGGTCCGTCCGCTGGCCATGGCGGAGACCGCGCCGCGACAGCGCCTGCCGCTGGTGGACAACCCGCACCCGCTGCCCGCCGCCAGCGCGGGCGAGACGGTGGTGCCGGTGTACGTGAGCGAAGCCATGCAGGACTCTGCACGGCGCCGTGCCCGGCGGCTGGCTGCCGGCGCTGGCGCTGGCGTTTGCCGGCGCGCCGGCGGGCACGCGGTTCTTCGTCGCCGGCGTCTGGCGCGACTACGCACGCCAGCACGGCAGCGTGGTGATGGACCGCGGCGACTACGTGCGCCTGGGCGGCGACGCGCGCGTGAACGACCTGGCGCTGCACCTGGCGCGACGGCGCCGACGAGGCCGACGTGCGCGAACAGCATCCGCGCGCTGGCGCAACAGCATGGCGCCGAGTCACTGATCGATTTCGCCTCGGCGGGCGAGATCCGCGCCACCTCGCTGCGCATCTTCGACCGCAGCTTCGCCGTCACCTACTGGCTGCAGGCGGTGGCCATCGGCATCGGCCTGTTCGGCGTGGCCGCCAGCTTCAGCGCCCAGGTGCTGGCGCGGCGCAAGGAGTTCGGCCTGCTGGCCCACCTGGGCCTCACGCGCCGGCAAATCCTGGGTCTGGTGGCACTCGAAGGCCTGGCCTGGACCACGCTGGGCGCCCTTGCCGGGCTGGCGCTGGGCCTGGCCGTGAGCGTGGTGCTGGTGCACGTGGTCAACCCGCAAAGCTTTCACTGGACCATGGACCTGGCCCTGCCCTGCCGGGCGCCTGCTGGCGCTGTGCGCGGCGGTGGTGGTGGCCGGTACCGTCACCGCCTGGCTGGCCGGGCGCGCCGCCGCCAGCCGCGACGCGGTGCAGGCCGTCAAGGAGGACTGGTGATGAGACAAACCCTGACCGTACACCAGCCGCGCGCCTGCTGGCGCGGTCTGCCAGCACACTGGCGCTGCCGTCGCCGCAGCCCGCAGGCGCGACGAGCCCGGCGCCGCTGCTGCGCCCGCGCCCCCTGGTGGTCCCGCGCGACCACGGCACCCACAACGACACCCGCACCGAATGGTGGTACCTCACCGGCCACGCACAGGACGCGCGCGGCCGCGCGTTCGGCTTTCAGGTCACCTTCTTCCGCAGCCGGGTGGACGAGGCCCAGCGCTGACCGCAGCCGCCTGGCGGCGCGGCAGCTGCTGTTCGCCCACGCCGCCATCACCGACGTGCAGGGCGGCAAGCTGCTGCACGACCAGCGCATCGCGCGCTGGAACGGCGAACCGCCGACGCAGCGCGAGCGCGGCGTGTGGGCCAGCGAGGACGACACCCAGGTGGTGCTGCGCGACTGGTCGATGCAGCGCGACCCCAACGGCGCTTACGCCACCCGCATTCAGAGCGACGCCTTGCGCATCGACCTGCGTGCCACACCCAACCAGCCCCTGCTGCTGCAAGGTGACAACGGCTTTTCGCGCAAAGGGCCGGACGCGGCACAAGCCAGCTTCTACGTCACCCAACCCCAGCTCGCGGTGCAGGGCACGCTGCGGCCGGCGCGGCCAGACCTTCCGCGTGCAGCGGCACGCGCCTGGCTGGACCACGAATGGAGCGAGGCCCTGCTGCACCCCGACGCGGTGGGCTGGGACTGGATCGGCATGAACCTGGACAACGGCCACAGCCTCACCGCCTTCCAGCTGCGCCGCGCCGACGGCAGCAAGCTGTGGGCCGGCGGCTCGTTCCGCGCGGCGGCCGCGGCGAGCGCCGCGCCGCAGCTTTGCACCCGGTGAAGTGCGACTTCGAGCCCCAGCGCTACTGGACCAGCCCGCGCACCCGCGCCCGCTACCCCGTGGAATGGCGCGTCGCGCACGCCCGGCGGCGGGTGCACACGGTGCAAGCGCTGCTGGATCGACCCCCAGGAACTCGACAGCCGCCAGAGCACCGGCACGGTGTACTGGGAAGGCCTGTCCGACCTGTTAGACAGCCAGGGCCAGCCCGTGGGCCGGGGCTACCTGGAGATGACGGGCTACGCCCAGCGGCTGGTGCTGTAGGTAATAGCCCAGCAGGTTTTGCCGCACTTGAAGAAGGTGGTCGAGCGTCAGGCCTTACGCGCAGGCGGCATCGCGATCCCGCGAGGCGTCCCACCAGGCGCCCGGTGTTCGCGCTGGTAGGCCAGGCGCCGCTCGGGCGTGAGGCTGCGCTTCTTCAGCAGGCCCCACTCGCCCTGCGCACGGGCCTGGTTCATGAGCTTGAACACGCTGCTCACGAAGCTGTTGTGCGCGGCCTCGGCAATGGCCTGGTGCAGTTCGCCGTCCCAATGCTCGAACTCTTCCAGCGAGCGCGCCGCCTCGGCCTGCTCGCACCAGGTCAGCATGCGCTCGAGATCGGCGGAGGTGGCGTTGCGCATGACCAGATCGATGATGGCCGGCTCCAGCGCCAGCCGCGCCTCCATGAGTTCGGCCGGGCTGGTGTGCGGTGCGACGAGTCTTGCTGGATGCGCTGGCCCAGGCGCGTGCCGGCCTGCTCGGCACAAAGGGTGCCGCTGCCCACGGTCTGGTCGATCAGACCCTGCTGCTTCGAAATCGGCCAGCGCCTTGCGAACCGTGGTGCGGCTCACACTGCTGTACCGCTCGGCCAGGTCGCGCTCGGTGGGCAGGCGGTCGCCCGCACGCCACTGGCCGTCCGAGGCCAACTGGCCCAGGATGGTTTCGCGCAGGGGGTCGGCATGGCTCATGGAGTGGTGAATGTACCAAAGCAGACCAATCTATGCCACCTGGCGGAGGTCACGCAAGCGACCCTCGGTACAATTCCTCCCTTTAGCCAACGCCGTCTCCATCGCCTATGGTTTCTATTGGTGCCCACCTTGGTATTTTGACCTTTACATCGCCATTCAGGAGCCTGTGTGCGCATCGCCACCTTTGTTCATCAGGGCCAGCGCCGTGTCGGCTCAGGTACCGGCCGACGGCCTGCACCATCACCCCCGTTCGGCCCTGAGCGCTGGCCAGGCAGAGCGCGGCGCGCTGCCGCTGGTCGAGGCCGCCGCGAGCGGCGCGGCCCTGCCTGCGCCGAGCCGGCACGGCCACTTGACGCTGGCCGACGGTGCACCTGGAGGCCCCGCTGCCCCTGCCCCGCCGCAACATCTGGTGCGTGGGGCGCAACTACCACGAGCATGCCAAGGAACTGCAGGGATCGGTCTTCAAGAACAACAACAGCAACCCCGCGGTCTGGCCCATCGTGTTCACCAAGGTGCCCGAGTGCGTGGTCGGCCCCACCGGCACGATGTGGAGTTGCCGGGCGCCGCCATCTCGCGAGCAGATCGACTACGAGGCCGAGCTGGCCGTGGTGATCGGCACCGGTGGCAAGAACATCGCGCGGGCCGACGCCATGAAACATGTGTACGGCTACACCATCGTCAACGACGTGACCGCCCGCGACGTGCAGATGCGCCACCAGCAGTGGGACATGGGCAAGAGCTTCGACACCTTCTGCCCCATGGGTCCGTGGATCGTGACCGCCGACGAGCTGGACGGCCAGCACACGCGCGTGCGCTGCTGGGTCAACGACGAGCTGCGCCAGGACGGCCGCACCACCGACATGATCTTCGACATCCCCACGCTGATCGAGACCGTCCTCGCGCGGCATCACACTCTATCCCGGCGACGTGATCGCCACCGGCACACCCGCCGGCGTGGGACTGGGTATGACGCCGCCCACGTTCCTGAAAAGCGGCGACGTGGTGCGCATCGAGATCGACGGCATCGGCACAGATCGAGAACCGCTTCGCCTGACAGCCAGGGGCAGGCCGCAGCGCCCGGCCCCGCAGCCGCCCGCAGAAGGTGGCCACCAGACCAACGACAAGGAGACATCCATGCGCACACCGCGCCGCACTCTGCTCGAGCCTGACCGTGCCCTGGCTCGCCGCCTGCACCGCGCCCGCCGCCATGGCCGCAGGCCGCTCTACCCCGAGCAAACCCGTCACCATGGTCGTGCCGTTCCCGCCCGGCGGCGTGGCCGACACGGTGGGCCGCCCGGTGGCCGAGGCCATGAACGCGCACCTGCAACCAGCCGGTCGTGGTCGAGGAACAGGGCCGGTGCGCGGTGGCGGCATCGGCATGGCGCACGTGGCCAAGTCGCGTGCCGATGGCTACACCGTGCTGATGGCGCTGTCCTCGCTGGTGGTGCTGCCCGAGGCCGACCGCATGCTGGGTCGCCCGCCGATGTTCCGGATCGACCAGTTGCAGCCGGTGGCACGCTTCGCGGCCGACCCCACGGTGCTGGTGGTGCGCGCGGACAGCCCGTGGAAGACCTTCGCCGAGTTCGTGGCCGACGTGAAGGCCAACCCCGGCAGGCGTTCGTTCGGCTCCTCGGGCAACTACGGCACCATGCACGTGCCGATGGAGCAGCTCAAGGCGGCCACGGCCACCTTCATGCTGCACGTGCCCTACACCGGCAAGCGGCCCGGCCATCTCTGGGCCTGCTCTGCGGTCAGGTCATGGGACGCGGTGGCCGGCGGACCGCCGCGAGTGCGCCGGGCTGGATCAAAGGCGCCGCAGGTTGCGCGCACTGGGGCACAGCGGGCGAAGGCCGCCTGGCGCCTGTTACCCGATGTGCCGAGCTTCGGGGAGCTGGGTACGATCACGTCGAGCACCCACGCCTGGTCGCGCATCTTCAACCCTGGCCGGCACACCACCGCCGCAGGTGGAGGCCAAGCGCTGCGCTGAAGCCGCCGCAGGCCGCGACACCGCACCACGTCCAGATCATGACCACCGCCGGCACCTCGTTCCAGTTTCAGGACGCAGCCGAGTTCGACAAGTTCGTGCAGGACGACGCCAATGCCATGAAGTCGGTGGTGCAGAAGATCGGCAAGGTGAACTGAGTTGTCAAGGCGCCGCGCGGACGCCGGCGCCACCAGTTCCATGCGCCGCTGCAGGCGCGCGGCTTCTTCGGTGGCTCCCGCCTCCGCCTGCGCGATCCTGCTGCACGCCCAGCCAGGCCAGCAGCGGGCGAAGTCGCCATCCGCGGGAGCGAGGCCGTGTCCACTGCCGTGGCGATCGAAGCAGCGGGTGTGGCTTCGCCGCTTTTTCAGAAGCACCCTCGGCAGCGACGAGTTGCGATAGCGGGTCCTCGATCGCGGCCACGGCGGCATCGGTGCTGCCGGTGCCCGCTCGCGAACGCGCGATGCGCCTCGGGCAGCAGCCCGGCATCGGAGGCCTTGCCAGAACCCGGTCGCCAGATAGCGCGCATAGGCCGCTCGGGACACGGCTGCATCCTGGCGCCAGCGCATCAAATCCCGCACAAGGCTCCAGCACCCAGCGAAGCCACGCGGGCGGCGCAGCGCAGCAGCTCCACGCCGAGCCAGCAGATCGTGTCCCGCCCGGTGCGCGCGACCGCGCGGCGCGCGCGAGCAAACTCCAGCGCCTCGATCGCGGGAGTCGCCGCGCAGCCAGGCCTCGGCCGCGCGCTCTGGCGCTGCTCTTGACGTTCATCTGCCACTCGGGGGGCGGGCGGGCTGCTGGAGCAGGCGGACAAAACGCCAAGCGACAGACAGAACGAGCCGATAAGAAAAGTGTTCATGGGAGAGGCGAATGTCGGTTTCGCGCGCAAACGGCCACTTGCGGTTGATCTCGTTGACCAGCCTGTCCACCTTGCGCAGGCTGGCCTCCACCTCGGCGCGCAGGGTGCCCAGGTCGGTGGTGGCTTCGCGGGTGTTGCTGGCAATGCCCTGCGCTTCCACCAGCACCGCGTCCACCTTCTGCAGGCTGCCGCGCGCATCGGCCAGCAAACCGTTGAGCTGCTGCACCGTGGCCCTGCGCGTCACCTCACCAGGCCACCGTGCCTGCGCCGGGGCTGCGGCGCCCTGGCCGAACACCTGGCGGTCGGCGTTGCCGGCCAGGCTGTCCAGCCGCTCGGTCAGGTGCGTCGGCCCGCGCCAGCAGCGCGTTGGTGCGGTCGATGGTGAGCGACCAGTTTTCTGAGCGTCCGCGTCGTCGCCCATCAGCACGCCCAGTCGCGCCCTGCGGGCCGTTGAGCCGCGCCGGTCGGCGTCTGCACCTCGGCCAGGCTGTGCGGCCAGCGCGCGCATCGGTCAGCGGTGAGCGCGGCCGAGGTTGGCCAGCAGCTCGCGCACCGAGCGCCACCAGCTTGGGAATCTCGGCGGCCGTGTCACCCCTCAGCACCTTGCGCTCGGCGCCGTCGGGCAGCGGCGGATCGTCCAGCACGCCACTGTAGGCGCGGAGTCGGGTGCCGCCCACCAGGCCGCGCTCCATGGTGAAGATGCTGGAGGTGCGCAGCCAGCGCGCGTCCTTCTCGGGCACATCCACCAGGATGCGCGCGTTGCCGTCGTCGGCCAGCTCGATGCGCGCCACACGCCCGATGGCGAAGCCGGCAAAGGTCATGTCCATACCCACCACCACGCCCTCGGAGTCGTCCGAAATCAGCACCAGCCGTTGCGTGGGCTCGAACACACCGCGCGCGAACATCACATAGGCGGCCGATCCCACCACCAGCAGCACCATGACCACCAGCAGCAGCGCGGCCTTGAACTCCAGGTTCTTCACTGGGGGCGCGGTTCGTCCCTTCGAGCTCGGGGGAGTCGGGGGTGTGGGGGGGTTCATGCGGCGCCCAGGCAGTAGTTGCCGATCAGCAGAGGTGACATTTCGATCAGTAAGCACGTACGGAAAACAGGCGAGCGAATTCAGACATGTCGCTGCGACGGAAGAAGCCACCGCCCTCGTCGCTTCTGCGCGCCAAGCAGCCAGCGGCACCTACGCTCCACGGCCAGGGCGAAAAACAGCGTCTTGCAGCCGTGAAGATTGAGTGCTGACAGTGGGCGAGAAGACGTGCCCACGCTGCGCGTGTAGGCCGTGCAGGCCCCAAGGTGAAAGCCGTAGACCGTGAGGTATGTGAGCACCAGCGCACACCACGCAGGCCAGCGCCGCCAGCAGCAGCACCGAAAACATCGCCGCCAGCGCACGCGGCAGCAACACCGAAGCCAGCAGCGATTCCTGCGGCGCCAGGCTGCCCTCACGGAGTGCCCGGGCGAAACGACCCCGCAAGCTCTGTGCGGCCGGCATGGCATAGCGTGCGGCGACGAACATGGCCGAATACAGGGGAATCAGCTCCAGCACCAGCGTGCGCACCAGCACCTCCAGCGCGTACTGCGACAGGCCGTAGCTGTAGGCCGTGGCGACCACGATGCGGATCAGCACCAGGCTCACCAGCGCGGACAGCACCAGAAACCAGGTGAGCAGCGGCGCCGTGGCGGTGTAGAGGTGCGTGAACACCGCGCTGCGGTGGGCGGTGCGCATGTAGACGGTCGGCGATAGCGCCAGCACCACGATCTGTGCGCCCATGTGGATCACATGCCACCAGGCGCGCCAGGTGGCGCGGGCCTTGCGGCCCCAGTGGCCCATCAGGCTGTGGGTGGCGTTCACAGGATTCATGCGGGCATGATAGTCGGCCCTCTCGTGAGCAAACGTGACAGCACGCTGGTGTAAACGCGCATGCCGGCGCGGCCGGATTCGATTTCAATCGGGCACTCGCAATCTCCTGCGTCATGCACTCTCAGGAGCCCGCATGTCTTTTTCCGTTCATCCCGTGGTGCGCCGCCAGACCATTGCCGATGCCCTGCGTCGCACCGCCGTGCGCTCGCCCGGCCACAAAACCGCCATCGCCTGTCCCAGTGCCACCGAGTGGACGTACGCCGAGTTCGACGCGCTGGTAAGCCGCCTGGCGGCCGGGCTGGCGCGCATCGGCGTGGCGCAAGGCGACAAAGTGGCCGTGCTGGCACGCAACTCGCATGGCTTTGCGGCACTGCGCTTTGCACTGGCGCGCCGGGGCGCGGTGATGGTGCCGATCAACTTCATGCTCAAGGCCGAAGAGGTGGCCTATATCCTGCGCCACGCGGGGCGCAATGAACGCTGGCCACCGACAGCGGCCTGGCCGCCTCGCGCGCGAAGCGGCTGCACTGGACACGCAGGTCGAACTAGTTCGTCTGGCTGCCCTCCGAAGAACCCAGCGAGCCGGTGGCGGCCAGGACCTGAGCATCGACGAACTGGCCGCCTGCACCGATGCCCTTCCTGACGTGACCCTGGGCAGCTTCGACCTGGCCCAGATCGTCTACACCAGCGGCACCGAGTCCACCCCTGTGGGCGCCATGCTCACCCACGACGCAGTGCTCTGGCAGTACGTGAGCTGCGTATCAACGCCGGTATCGCCGAAGACGACCGCGCCCTGCACGCGCTGCTGCTCTACCACTGCGCCCAGCTCGCCGACGTGTTCTTCGGCCCGGCCATCTATATCGGCCAGCAGCAACGTGATCACCGCCAAACCGGTGCCCGACAACGTGCTGGCTCCTGATCGAGAAGTTCCCGGCATCACCAGCTTTTTCGCGCCGCCCACCGTGTGGATCGCGCTGCTGCGCTCTCCCACCTCTCGATGCCCGCCAAGCTCAAGAGCCTGACCAAGGGCTACTACGGCGCGTCCATCATGCCGGTGGAGGTGCTGAAGCGAACTGGCCTCCGCGCCTGCTCGCCGTGCGGCTGTGGAACCTGTACGGCCAGAAATGAGATCGCGCCGCTGGCCACCATGCTGCTGCCCGAAGACCAGCCTGCGCAAACCCGGCTCCTGCGGGCAAGGCGGCGCTGGGAGGAACGTGGAGACCTCGGGTGGTGAACGACGCCATGCAGGACGTGGCATGTGGGCGAGGTCGGTGAGATCGCGCACCGTTCGCCGCACCTCCATGCTGGGGATACTTCAACGACCCCGAGCGCACCAGGGGCGGCCTTTGAAGGCGACTGGTTCCACAGCGGCGACCTTCGCTCACCCATCGACGACGAGGGCTACATCACGGTGGTGGACCGCAAGAAGGACATGATCAAGACCGGCGGC
>JAXHOC010000060.1:0-16939 GCA_034519725.1 Agrobacterium sp. | reverse complement strand
TCGAAAGTCCGGCGGCATCGAGGTCTTCGGCGGCCGCCAGGCATTCGGCAAGGCGTGTGCCGAAGGAGAGAAGGGCGACCTTGGTGCCTTGCCTGATGATGCGGCCCTTGCCGATCTCAAGAATTTCGCCGCGCACGGGCATCTCGACGCCGACACCTTCACCGCGCGGATAACGGAAGGAAATCGGGCCTTCATCATAGGCCGCCGCCGTGCGGACCATGTGTTTCAGCTCGGCCTCGTCGGACGCCGCCATCACCACCATGCCGGGCAGGGTGGCAAGGAAGGTGGTGTCGAAGGAGCCGGCATGGGTCGGCCCGTCAGCCCCGACGAAACCGGCGCGGTCGATGGGGAAACGCACCGGCAGGCTCTGGATCGCCACATCATGCACCAGCTGGTCGTAACCGCGTTGCAGGAAGGTGGAATAAAGCGCGCAGAACGGCTTGTAACCATCGGCGGCAAGCCCGGCCGCAAAGGTGACGGCATGCTGCTCGGCAATGCCGACATCGAAGGTACGGGCCGGGAAAAGCTCGGCCATCTTGTCCAGTCCGGTGCCATTGGGCATGGCGGCGGTGACGCCGATGATCTTGTCGTCGAGGGTGGCTTCCTGGATCAGCGCTTCGGCAAATACGCTGGTGTAGCTCGGCGCATTCGGCTTGGCTTTCGCCTGCGCGCCGGTGATGACGTCGAACTTGTTGACGCCGTGATATTTGTCGGCCGCCGCTTCCGCCGGCGCGTAGCCCTTGCCCTTCTGCGTCACCACATGGATGAGCACCGGGCCTTTCTGGTTGTCGCGCACATTGCGCAGCACCGGCAGCAGGTGATCGAAGGAATGACCGTCGATTGGGCCGATGTGATAAAAACCAAGCTCCTCGAACAGCGTGCCGCCGGTCACGTAGCCGCGCGCATGGGTGACGGCGCGGGTAATGGCGCGGTCGACGGTCTTGCCGAGATAGGCCGTCAGTTTCTTGCCGAAATCGCGAAAGCCCATATAGGTGCGGCCGGAGGCCAGCCGCGCCAGATAGGCGCTCATCGCGCCCGTCGGCGGCGCGATCGACATGTCGTTGTCGTTGAGGATGACGATCAGCCGCGCATCGAGCGCGCCGGCATTGTTGAGCGCTTCATAGGCCATGCCCGCCGACATGGCGCCATCGCCGATGACGGCGATGACCTTGCGCGCTCGCCCTGTCCAGTTCGCGCTGCCACCGCCATGCCGAGACCGGCGGAAATCGAGGTCGAGGAATGGCCGGCGCCGAAAGGGTCGTATTCGCTCTCGGCGCGCCGGGTGAAGCCGGAAAGGCCGCCTTCCTGGCGCAGCGTGCGGATGCGGTCGCGCCGGCCGGTCAGGATCTTGTGCGGATAGCACTGGTGGCCGACATCGAAGATCAGCCGGTCATGCGGCGTGTCGAACACCTTGTGGATGGCGATCGTCAGTTCGACGACGCCGAGACCGGCGCCCAGATGCCCGCCGGTGCGCGACACCGCATCGATCATCTCGGCGCGCAGTTCGCTCGCCAGTTCCGGCAGGTCGCGATCGTCGATCTCCTTGAGGTCGGATGGAAAATTCACCCGGTCAAGCAATGGGGTCTGTGGCATTCCGGTCAATCGTTCGGCCTTTTCTGATGGTCGGCAGGGGGAACCAGCGCGTCTTTCATAGGGAAAGCACGGCGGTGAGCCCTGCATGTCGTTCACTTCTATAGAATTTCAACCCTCCGGCAAAGGGACAAACTCTTCTTCGTCGCCGGGAACGATATCGAAGCGTCCGGTTCTCCACTCCTGTTTGGCCTGTTCTATGCGTTCTTTTGATGACGAAACGAAGTTCCACCAGATGTAACGGCGCTGGTTGAGTGCCGCACCGCCGAAGATCATGATGTGACAGCCGCCGCTGCCGCCTTGCAGCGTGATGTCGTCACCCGGCCGGAAGACGAGCAACTGGTCGGCGGCAAAGATATCGCCTGCAACATCCAGAGAGCCGGAAAGAATATAGATCGCCCGTTCCTCATGGTCGGCGGAAAAGGGAAATTTCACGCCGGGCTGAAGCGTCAGATCGACGTAAAGCGTGTCGGTAAAGGCTGGAACGGGAGAGGTGAGGCCTTCGAATTCGCCGATAACCACCCGGCCGGACGCCCCCTTGATATCGATCAGCGGCATGTCTTCCTTGGCCGTATGGGCAAAAGCCGGGGCGATTTCCTCCATATGATCAGGCAGCGCAAGCCAGGTTTGCAGGCCGGACATGGACAAAGGGTGGCCGCGCAGATTTTCCGGGGTGCGTTCCGAATGCACGATGCCGCGCCCCGCCGTCATCAGGTTGATGTCGCCGGGCCGGATGACCAGTTCGGTGCCGAGGCTGTCGCGATGCTTGATTTCGCCGTCGAACAGATAGGTGACGGTGGAAAGCCCGATATGCGGATGCGGCTTGACATCCAAAGCCTCGCCCGCCTTCAGGATCGCCGGACCCATCCGGTCGAAAAAGATGAAAGGGCCGACAAGCCGCCGCTGCCGCGTCGGCAACGCCCGCCGCACCGCAAAGCCGCCAATATCGCTGGTGCGCGGAATGATGAGGTTTTCGATGGCGTCGCAGGCAAAAGCATCACCCGCGACGGGATCGTTGCCGGGAAAAAAGACATGGTCAGCTCCTCGTATCGTCAGGCGGGAGTTTAGCATAACGGACGGAGAGAGCGAGTATCGGGATGTCGAACGCTGTGTTTGCGAACCCCATGGAACCCTTTGAAAGGGAGCACATTCGCGCTACTGCCTGCCGACAGATATCGCCAGACCTCTCCTCCGTCATCCTCGGCCTTGTGCCGAGGATCCAATCACGTCGAACAAGATAAATCGGTTGCAGATCCTCGGGACAGGCCCGAGGATGACGTCAGAGTAGTTGGAGAGGCCCACCATTCGTCTTACGGCTCCCCACCTTTCGGACAATCACTCCCCGTCCAGCGGCTCCACGCCCTGCGGTTTGCCGGCACGGTCGAGGCGGATTTTTTCGATACGCTTTTCTGCGGCGTTCAACAGCGTCTCGCAATGTTTCTTCAGGGCTTCGCCGCGGTCATAAATATCGATAGATTCGTTGAGCGCCACATCCCCGCGTTCCAATCGTGCGACAATGCTTTCCAGCTCGGCGACGGCTTTCTCGAAGGAGTAACCGCTAATATCGGCTGTGTTGGCATTTTCCGTCATTTTCAACCCTTCATCATTCTCAAAATATGCATGGCTGCCGATTCCGCCAGCCCTTCCAGATCATAACCGCCTTCAAGCAGGCTGACGACCCGGTTCGATGCGTATTTGTCGGCCATTTCCAGCAGCCGCCCCGTCGCCCAGTCGAAATCCTCGCCGACCAGATTGATCTGCGCCAGCGGATCGCGGTGATGCGCGTCGAAACCGGCGGAGATGATGATGAGATCGGGCGAAAAATCGGCAATCGCCGGCAGGACGCGGGATTTGAACGCCTCGCGGAAATGGTCGCTGCCGGTATTGGGCGAAAGCGGGGCGTTGACCACATTGTTCTTCACGCCGGTTTCGTTCTTGTCGCCGCTCCACGGATAAAGCGGCATCTGGTGGGTGGAACAGAACAGCACTGAGGTGTCGTTCCAGAAGATATCCTGCGTGCCGTTGCCGTGATGCACATCCCAGTCGATGATGGCGACGCGCTCCGCGCCATGCACCTTCTGGGCGTGGCGGGCGGCAATTGCCGCATTGTTGAAGAGACAGAAGCCCATGGCCTTGGCGGTTTCGGCGTGATGGCCGGGCGGGCGGGACGCGACGAAGACATTGTCGGCAGCACCGGTAAACACATCGTCCACCGCCGCCATGGCCGCCCCGATGCCGGTCAGCGCCGCCTGAAGGCTTTTCGGCGAGACGTAAGTATCGGCCTCGACGCGGTTGATCTCGCCATCATCTTCGGGGATCTGGCGCATGACGGCCAGCAGATGCTCCTCGGGATGCGCCAGAAGCACCGCGTCCTCATTGGCCTGCGGTGCTTCCTTCCGGACCAGCCGCTCGAAATTCGGATGTTCGAGCGCGATGTTCAGCGAGCGCAGCCGATCCGGCCGCTCGGGGTGGCCTTCCGGCGTGATGTGTTCGAGGAAGATCGGATGTTCGTAAAGACGGGTCGCCATTCTCTAATCCTCCCGAAAAAAGCGGCTCAGGCGCGCTGCGGCAAAAGCGGATAACCGGCCATCACGGCACGTCCGGCAAGGGCTGCCAGCACGGCCTTCAGCGCATCGCCGGGAATGAAGGCGAGCGAGCCCATGAAGGCCTTTTCAAAGCCGAGACCGACAACCAGCGCCAGATAGGTGATGCCGAAGGCATAAAGCACGACCACCCCGCCGGTGAGGCTGGCGACGAAGAAGCCGATACCCTGCGTCCAGGCCGACTGGCCGCGATTGACGAGGTTTTCCGAGAGCATGCCGGTGACGAAAGCCGCCGCGATCCAGCCGATCAGGAAACCCGTCGTCGGCGTGGTGAAGATCGACAGACCGCCGCGTCCACCGGACAGGACAGGCAGGCCGATGGCGGCAATCAGGATCGTCAGCAGAACCGCGAGCGTGCCGCGTTTTGCCCCCAGCACGACGCCGGCCAGCATGACGCCGAGCGACTGGGCGGTGATCGGCACCGGAATGAAACCGAGCGTAATCGGCGGCAAAAGCCCGAGCGCGATGATGATGGCGGAAAACAGCGAAATCAGCACAAGGTCGCGGGTCGTCATGGCGCGGGAACTCCGGATGGTTGTTTTGCCGTCAGCTTTGGCCTCTGAAACCGCGCGCGTCAATGGCGTCGGCAATGGCATCGGCATCCTTCAACGTCATAATGACGAGCGGCACGATGATCGTCGCAAACCGGATGGGAAGACCCCGCGCCCGGTGCGCATCGCGCACGGCATGGTAACGGTTGACGATCTCAGGCACGAACCGCACGACGAGCCCCACCGCAAGGCCGATATCGGCCGCCTTGACCAGCCCCAGCCTTTCCAGCGGCGCGGCAGCAAGCGTGATTTCGTCCATGAATTGCGAAATGCTGACGGTGATGGTGACGGCAGTCGCAAGCAGCGCCAGCGCCGTCAGCCGCAACAGATTGACGCTGGCATCATGGGCCGGCAGCAGCAGGTAACTAAAGGCGGCAACGAGGAGAATGGTCAGCATCACCGGGCGCAGCCGCAATGCGATGTCGCTGAAGGGCAATCGTGTCTCGCGCAGAATGACGGCGGCCAAAATGGCGGCGCCGCCCAGCAAAAGCAGATCGCGGGTAAGGAACAGCGCGATGCTGAAGCCCATCAACGTCACGAGCTTGAGGCGCGGCGAAACGCGGTAGAGCCAGCCGGTGCCTTCGACATGCAGCGATTTCATCGCGACACCACCGCCAGATAGAGCGCAACCGCTTCTTCCGGTGCGGCGTCTGCAATCAACGCACCCTCATGAAAAACCAGGACGCGATCAAAGCCGGAAAGCAGCGGCAGATCGTGGGTGATGACGATCAACGCCTGCGACAGCCCTGCCATTGTCTTTTCAACGATGGTGCGGTTTTTGAGGTCGAGCTGGTTGGTCGGTTCATCAAGAATGAGGATTTGCGGCTCGGTGACCAGAAGCGCCGCCAGCGCCGCCAGCTGCAATTCGCCGCCGGAAAGCTCATGCGCGCGCCGGTCTTCCAGATGGGCGATGCCGAGCCGGGCGAGCACGGCCTTCACCCTGTTGTCGGTTTCCGCCTTGCTAAGGCCGAGCCGCTTCAACCCGAAGGCGACATCGTCACGCACGATCGGCAGGATGATCTGGTTCTGCGGGTTCTGGAAGATGAAACCGACCGTCTGCAATACCGCTTTTGCGTCTTTCACGGTATCGAGACCGTTCACCGACACCTTGCCGCCGGTCGGCCTGGTTAGCCCGTTGATCAGCCGCGCAAAGGTGGTCTTGCCGGAGCCGTTGAGGCCGATCACGCCGATACGCCGTTCAGTCAATGTCAGGGACAGGGGCCGCAAAGCCTGCCTGCCCTCGAAGGCCACCCCGGCGGTGTCGAAACGGATGTTCAGTTTTTCCATGGCCTATCGCATAATATACGGCGTGAATTTTTCCTAGCGCGCAACTCTCTCTTCCGTCATTCCGGCCTTGAGCCGGAATCCAGCCAGCCCAAGTCTTGGGCTGAAAAAGTGTCTTTTCGCCGCGCAGACGCGCATGGGCTGGATACCGGCTCAAGGCCGGTATGACGGGCGCGGGGACGTAGCCGCTCGTCAAAAAACTGAAGATTCCATACGAATATCAAGTGCCACATTGCTCGCGAGGCTCCGTCATCAACAGAAGTGAAAAGAACAAAAAAAGAACATTGCAATCCTGAAAAAGCCGTCATACCTTCTTCCCCATGACGATCAAGGTTTCGAATGAAGCGGCAAGGCGGATTTTTCTGGCGCGGCAGGGGCTTTGCTCTCCGCCCGGCAAGGCGCTTTCCAAGGATGGCCTGCTGCAGCTCATCACCGATATCGGTTTTGTGCAGGTGGACAGCATCGGCACGGTCGAGCGCGCCCACCATCAGATCATTTTCTCCCGCAACCAGACCTACAGGCGCGAGCATCTGACCACGCTTCTGGAAAAGGATCGCGCGCTTTTCGAGCACTGGACGCATGACGCCTCCATCGTGCCGACCGAATTTTACCCCTATTGGAAACATCGCTTCCGCCGCCGCGAGCCGATCATTCAGGAGCGCTGGCGCAAATGGCACGGCGAGGGTTTCGATGCGGCTTTCGCCGACACGCTGGAGCGCATTGCCGCCACGGGTCCGGTGCTGGCGCGGGAATTGAAGGAGGACGGGCACCAGTCCGGCGGCTGGTGGAACTGGCATCCTTCCAAGACGGCGCTCGAATATCTGTGGCACACCGGCAAGCTCGCCATCGCCGGCCGGGTCAATTTCCAGAAGGTCTACGACCTGGCCGAACGGGTCATTCCCGGCGAGCACCACGAAAGCGAAGTGGAGCATGCGCAATTTGTCGACTGGGCCTGCCGGCAGGCGCTGACGCGGCTGGGTTTTGCCACCCATGGCGAAATCGCCGCCTTTTTCGACCTCGTCACCCCGCAGGAGGCGCGGGACTGGGTCAAGAACCACCGTGACGAGCTGTGCGAAGTCTCGCTTCTCGCTGGCGATGGCGGCGCTGCCCGCCCCTCCTATGCCTTTGCGGATTTCAGCGCCGATGTCTCGAACCTGCCGGAACCGTCGTCGCGCGTCCGTGTCCTCAGCCCCTTCGATCCGCTGTTGCGCGACCGCAACCGCACCGAGAGATTGTTCGGCTTCTATTATCGCATCGAGGTCTTCGTACCCGAGCCGAAACGGCAATATGGCTATTACGTCTTCCCGCTTCTGGAAGGAGACCGGCTGATCGGCCGTATCGACATGAAGGCGGACCGCAAGCGCAGCACGCTCGATGTGCGCCGCCTGTGGCTGGAACCGGGCGTGCGCGCATCAGCGGGAAGGCTCGAAAAACTCGACGCGGAATTGTCGCGGCTTGCGAAGTTTACGGGGGTTGAGAGCGTGAATTATCTGGAGGGATGGCGGGAGGAAAACTGAGGTTCGTCGCTCGGGATATTGCGAGATGGGTGCGCCCGGACGCCGCCTTATCCTCGCCCTTGAGGTAGCACGGCTTTGCCGCTCATTTCTTCTCCCCGTCGGGGAGAAGGTGGCCCGAAGGGTCGGATGAGAGGGGTAGCTTTCGGTCTATCGCTACCCTTGCCCCCTCAACCCGCTGCCGCGACCTTCTCCCCGGCGGGGAGAAGGCGAGGGTGCACCCGCTCGCTTCACAATTGCACTGTCAGACAGGCAAAAGCCGCGAAATCACCCGTATCGACATGAAGGCGGACCGCAAGCGCAGCACGCTCGATGTGCGCCGCCTGTGGCTGGAACCCGGCGTGCGCGCATCAGCGGGAAGGCTCGAAAAACTCGACGCGGAATTGTCGCGACTTGCGAAATTTACGGGGGTTGAGAGCGTGAATTATCTGGAAGGATGGCGGGAGGAAAACTGAGGTTCGTCGCTCGGGATATTGCGAGATGGGTGCGTCCGGACGCCGCTTTATCCTCGCCCTTGAGATAGCACGGCTTTGCCGCTCATTTCTTCTCCCCGCCGGGGAGAAGGTGGCCCGAAGGGTCGGATGAGGGGGCAACGTCGCCTGATATCTCCACCGTCATGCCGGGCTTGACCCGGCATCCAGCCGCCGCGCGTCTGCGCGGCGAAACCAGTCTTTAACGATCAAGGACTTGATCGTGCTGGACCCCGGATCGGGTCCGGGGTGACGGCACTGTCAGTGCCAGCAAATCACCCGATATCCGTCGCCGAAATCTTGATGCCAAAACCTTCCAGCCCGACATAGTGACGCTCGCGCGTCGTCATCAGCTTGATCGAACTGATGCCGAGGTCTTTCAGAATTTGCGCGCCGAGGCCGATTTCCAGCCATTCATTTTCACGCGAACGGGCCTGCGCATGCGCCTCGTCGGGATCGCGCGACTTGCGGCGACCGGTCACCTGGCCGACGCCGACGGAACCCTCGCGCAGATAGACGATGACGCCGCGGCCTTCATCGGCGATCTTCTGCATGTAGTGCCGCACCGGCTGACGGTCGCCGAACACGTCGTCGGCAACATTCTCCGGGTGCAGGCGCACGGGAATGTCGATGCCGTCCCTGATGTCGCCGAAAATCACCGCCATATGCTGCATCGGGTCCCAGGGCAGGGAATAGGTCTGCGCCTTGGCCGGCCCGAAGGGCGTTTCGATGGTGAAGGAGGATTCCATCTCCACCAGCGTTTCCTTGCGCTGGCGATAGGCGATCAGATCGGCGACAGAGACATGTTTCATGCCGTGCTTGTCGGCGAAATCCAGAACCTGCGGCCCACGCATCACGGTGCCGTCGTCATTGACCAGCTCGCTGATGACGCCGATCGGCGGCAGACCGGCGAGCCGGCAGAGATCGACCGCCGCTTCGGTATGGCCGGAACGCATCAGCACGCCACCCTCGCGGGAAATCAGCGGAAAGATGTGGCCTGGCCGGGTGAAATCGGAGGCGCCGACATTGGGATTGGCAAGATTGCGCACCGTCAATGTGCGGTCGTCGGCCGAAATGCCTGTCGTGGTGCCGTGCTTGAAATCGACGCTGACGGTAAAGGCCGTCGTATGGGCGCTGTCGTTTTCCGCCACCATGGCGTTGAGGTTCAGCCGCTTGGCCTCCTCGCGCGGCATGGGCGCGCAGACGATGCCGGAGGTGTGGCGCACGATCAGCGCCATTTTTTCCGGCGTACAATGCACTGCCGAAATGATCAGATCGCCTTCATTCTCGCGGTCGTCGTCATCGGTCACAACGACGATTTCCCCGGCTTCGAAAGCGCGAATGGCATCGACGACACGTTTCTGATCATAGGCCATGATAAAAATACCTCACTTCAACCGGCCGGTCTGGCCGCGGTCTCGCAAATAATGGTCGGCAACGGTGCAGGCGATCATCGCTTCGCCAATCGGCACGGCGCGAATGCCGACGCAGGGGTCGTGGCGGCCCTTGGTGCGCACATCCACATTGTTGCCCTCGGTATCGATGGACAGCCGCTCCGTCAGGATGGACGAGGTGGGCTTGATGGCGAAGCGGGCGACGACCGGCTGGCCGGTCGCGATGCCGCCCAGAATGCCGCCGGCATGGTTGGAGAGGAAAATCGGCTTGCCGTCATTGCCCATCCGCATCTGGTCGGCATTCTCTTCGCCGGAAAGCTCGGCCGAAGCAAAGCCCTCGCCGATCTCCACGCCCTTGACGGCGTTGATCGACATCAGGCTGGAGGCGATATCCTGATCGAGCTTGGCATAGATCGGCGCGCCGATGCCGGCCGGAACGCCTTCCGCCACCACTTCGACTACGGCGCCGATCGAGGAGCCGGCCTTGCGGATGCCGTCGAGATACTCTTCCCACACCGGCACCATGGCGGCATCTGGGCAGAAGAACGGGTTCTGGTCGACCTGATCCCAATCCCAGTTGTCGCGATTGATCCGGTGTTTGCCGATCTGCACCAGCGCACCGCGCACATTGAGGCTCGGCACCACCTTGCGGGCGATCGCGCCGGCAGCGACCCGCGCCGCCGTCTCGCGGGCGGAGGAGCGGCCGCCGCCGCGATAGTCGCGCATGCCGTATTTCAGGTCATAGGTGAAGTCGGCATGGCCGGGGCGGAAGCTGCGGGCAATCTCGCCGTAATCCTTGGAACGCTGGTCGGTATTCTCGATCAGCATCGAGATCGGCGTGCCGGTGGTGATCATCGTCTCGCCGTCATCGGCGAGCATCACGCCGGACAGGACTTTGACGATGTCGTCTTCGCGGCGCTGGGTCACGAAGCGGCTCTGGCCGGGCTTGCGCTTGTCCATCCAGTGCTGCACCTCGGCCAGCGTGAAGCGCAGGCCGGGCGGGCAGCCGTCCACCACGCAGCCCAGAGCGGGCCCATGGCTTTCGCCCCAGGTGGTAACGCGAAAAAGATGACCGAAGCTGTTATGCGACATATTTCTCTAGACCGGAAAACGAGGGCGCGCCTGCGGACAGGGGCCGTTTAAAACAAGCGGATTTGTCATAGTAGAAAATCGGACCAAGGCAAAAGCCTTTCTTTCATCGCAAGTCCGATAACAAGGTGACGCACCGTTCACGACATCGGCCAGACCGGAAAACGACAGGCCTCACCATGGCGGCCGACGCGGCCGGATGACCGATTCGGCGGGGGTGGCGCGAAGGTTTCCCGGATGACGAAAGTGTAAAGGTGAGGCTGTTTTCCACGCTATTTCGCGCTTTTCCCGTATTGCCGCGAAATGCGGTGTAAAAATCACTAACGACTTGAACGCGATCCAAAATCCGTTCATCAATTGGGCCGAAAATGTCATGGTTGCGGGCAATTTCCGCCACATTCGAAAGGCAAATCTTCATGCATGTAAGGTTTTCACGCAAATTCACGAAAGCTAGATCGATGCGTATGATGATTGCCGCCCTTCTGGCCACCGCCAACTTGCTGATGCCCATCAACAGCTACGCCCAGAGCGTCGATGTCGAGGGAACGATCAGCAAGATCGACGTGAACGCGCTGACCATTACCCTGAACGACGGCAAGTCCTACCGGGTGCCGGAAGAGTTCAATTTCGAAGGCCTGAAAGCGGGCGTGAAGGTCGTGGTTTTCTACACCGAAGTGGACGGAAAACGCGTCGTCGATGATCTCGAGGTCGTGCAGTAAGCTGCGGTTTCGGCTCTGCCTGGTAGTGGAGGCGAAGCTGTGCAATCTCGTTCAGGAAACTCCAACATCTCCGTCATGCCGGACTTGATCCGGCATCCAGGCGACGCCGATCTCGGGCGGATGCATGGGTTTTTTCAGCCCAAAGACTTGGGCTGGCTGGATTCCGGCTCAAGGCCGGAATGACGGAAGAGGAGGATGACCCATCCCCTCACGAAACCCATTCCGCACTGTTCCTGTCGATTTCCACCTTCAAAATCCGGTCCTGCGGGATCTGCGTGGTGGAAGCCTCGTCCTTGTCCATGCCGGAAACCAGGCGGAAGATCGAGCGGATCACGCCGCCGTGGCAGACGCATACGGTTGGCACCTCGACGGAGGAAAGCCATGCGCCGATGCGCCAGGACAGGATTTCATAGCTTTCGGCGTCCTGACCGGGGGGAATGAAGTCCCATTTATTGGCCTTGCGCGCCTTCACCCGGTCGGGAGATTCTTTTTTCAGTTCCGGCAAGGTCTGGCCTTCCCAGTCGCCGAAGGACACTTCGACGAGGCGGTCGTCGGTGCGGTAGGCGAGGGGATCGAGCCCCATTGCCCCGCGCATCAGCTCCATGGTCTCGCGCGTGCGCCCGAGCGGGCTTGCCACGTAATCGAAGTCAGGCGCGGAAGCGCCCAGAATTTGCGCCAGAACCTTGCCGTTGCCGACCGCTTGGGCGCGGCCGAAATCATTGAGCGGAATGTCTTTCTGGCCCTGAAGCCGGCGTATCGCATTCCAGTCCGTTTGTCCGTGCCGGATCACATAGACGAGCAAGACGATACCCCTGTTTCAAAGTTCGGCAGGATCAGTCCTTGACCACCGAAATGTCAGGCGCGTCCACAGCCTTCATGCCGATGGTGTGATAACCGGAATCGACATGGTGGATTTCACCGGTGACAGCCGTCGAAAGGTCGGACAGCAGGTAAAGCGCCGACTTGCCGACTTCCTCGATGGAAACGGTGCGCTTCAGCGGCGCATTGTATTCGTTCCACTTCAGAATGTAACGGAAATCGCCGATGCCGGAAGCCGCAAGCGTCTTGATCGGGCCAGCGGACACGGCGTTGACGCGGATGCCGCGATTGCCGAGGTCGACGGCGAGATAACGCACGCTGGCCTCGAGCGCGGCCTTCGCCACGCCCATGACGTTGTAGTTCGGCATCACCTTCTCGGCACCGTAATAGGTGAGCGTGATGATCGAACCGCCATCATTCATGATCGGCTCCGCCCGCTTGGCAATGGCGGCCAGCGAGAACACGGAAATGTCCATGGTGCGGTTGAAGTTGTCGCGGCTGGTGTCGAGATAACGGCCGGTCAGCTCGTCCTTGTCGGAAAAGGCGATGGCGTGCACGACGAAATCGATCTTGCCCCAATGCTTTTCCAGCCCGGCAAAAACCGCATCGATCGTCTCGAGATCGGTCACGTCACAGTGGCCGGCCATGAAGGCGCCTAGCTCCTGCGCCAGCGGTTCGACACGCTTCTTCAGCGCGTCGCCCTGCCAGGTGAGCGCGATTTCCGCGCCCGCGTCCGCGCAAGCCTTGGCAATGCCCCAAGCGATTGAACGATTATTGGCGACACCCAAGATGATGCCGCGTTTGCCAGCCATAAGGCCGGATGCCTGAGCCATTGTATGCTCCCTGATACTTTCGATTGATCCTGCCTATGGCATAGGCTGCAATCCTGTTCAAGATTGCCGGGGATCATCTACTGTTAGGGACCGTAACAAAGGGTGCGTTGTCCCGCCTATTCGCAAAACTTTTACAAATAGAGGCCTTCGCGCATGTGGCGCATCAGGTCGGTCACCTTCTCATCCGGCTTTTCGAGCAGGACGATGCGCAATTCGACGACGAGATCGCCATATCCCCCCTTGCCGTCGGAAAGGCCCTTGTCGGCAAGCCGCAGCACGCGATCGGAGCCGGACCAGGCCGGAATGGTGACGGTTTCCTCGCCAAGCGGCGTCTTGATCGTGGTTTCGCAACCCAGAACGGCATCGCCGAGCGAGATCGGCAGTATCGTGTGAATATCGAAACCGCGAAGGGAAAAGGCGTCGTCGCGTGCAGCCAGCAAGGTGACGGCGAGATCGCCGCGCGCAATGTTGGGTAGCTTCAGCCCCTGGCCCTTGAGCCGCACCACATGCCCGTCCGTCATGCCCGGTTCAAGCTGGAAGCGGACTTCGCGTTCGTCGGCAAGGGTCACGGTGATCCATTTGCGCTCCAGAAGATCGCTCACCGTAACGGTGGCTTCCGCCGTAATGTCGGGTGCCTTTTCCGGTGGGGTCTGCGGTGGGCGGAAGCGGCGCACGAGGGCGCTGAAAAGATTGGCGGCAAGTGAGGCGGCGGCGGTTTCGCTTGCCGATGCCTGCGCGGCCTCTCCTGCAACCGGCGCATCGCCTTTGGCGCCGGTGGCTGCGGCTTTTGCGGCTTCCGCCGCCTGCTGCACCTTGGGGTCGTTCTGCGCGTCGGCGCCGAAAATCCGCTCGACGATATCTTCGGCCGTTTCCGGCCTGGCATCGGCTTTCTGGCCGGTCTGCGCCCTGTTGCGGGCATCCGCGCGGGCGAGTTCCTCCATCAGCTTTTCAGCCGCCCTTGCGCGCTCGGCGGCCTCGCGGGCAGCAACGCGCTGCCATACGTGAGCTTCGCCGCGTTGCTTTTTCTCGGCTGCCCTGCGGGCCTGATCGTAGAGATCGCGCTTTTTGGGGTCCTTCAGAAGATCGTAAGCCTGCCCGACCTCGGCGAACCGCGCCGACGCATCGGGGTCGTCGCGATTGGCGTCCGGATGGACGGTTTTCGCCTTCGTGCGCCAGGCGGCCTTGATGTCGCCGTGAGCGGGCGTCATGCTTGCGCAACGCCGAGGATAGAATACGGATCGCGCATGCGAAACACCAGTTACGTTGGCTCAGGCACGTGCAGCCGTTCATGGCGCAATCCTGAAGCAAACCCCTCCGAAAAGGGATGCCTGCGATCATTCGCAAGCACGCCCTCGGTTCAAACAACGTTGACTGTGGCAATAAGTTGCTAAGCAGTTGTTTACGGGGAATGCGCGCCGCCATGTGGCCAGCTTTATTCCACGCGCCAGGGTAAACAGTTTATTTCTGTTCGAGGCGGGTGAGTAACCATTCGCCGGTTTCCGACAGGCAGGCCTGCCCGGCATAGCTCGCCACACCTTCAAAGGAGTGGCGTGTCGTCTTGAAATCGCGGCAGACGAAACCGCTGGATTTGTCTTCGTGAATGGTGGTGACGACACCGGCGCTGCCGGTTGCCGCATTGGCCCAGGGCAGCGGCTGCTCCGCAAGTTTGGTGAGATCAGCCGAGGTCACCGCATTGCGGATGGTCGCGTCATCGGTCTGCGGGTTATTGCTGGGATGGTTGGGAACAGAGGCGGTGGACAGCGAGCGATCGACCTTGTCGCCGCCGAACAGGTCGAGGCTGACGCATCCGCTCAGCACCACAAGCATTGACACGACGGCGGAAACTTCCGCTATCGATGAAAGGAGGCCCTTTGTTCGACTGTTCGACTTTGCTATGACGGTCACCATCTTTCACCAGAAATCATCTCTGGGGTCCAAATCAGCTCGGGAGCATTTTAGTCAATATGTCGGAAACGGGGTTAACATCCAGTGACTTCACTGAAGAAAATGAACCTTTCACGCTTTTTGCCGAATGGCTGAAGGACGCGACGGCTGCCGAAATCAACGATCCGAACGCGGTGGCGCTCGCAACCGTCGATGAAAACGGCCTGCCGAATGTGCGCATGGTGCTGCTGAAGGACGTCGACGATCGCGGCTTCGTTTTCTATACGAATTTCGAAAGCCAGAAGGGGCGTGAGATACTTGGCCAGAAAAAAGCGGCCATGTGTTTCCACTGGAAAAGCCTGCGCCGGCAGGTGCGTCTGCGCGGCGAGGTGGAGATCGTCACCGATGCGGAAGCGGATGCCTATTACGCATCGCGCCCGCGCGGAAGCCGCATCGGCGCCTGGGCGTCGAAACAGTCGCGGCCGCTGGAAGGCCGGTTCGCGCTGGAAAAAGCGGTTGCCGAATACACCGCGAAATATGCGATCGGTGATATTCCGCGCCCGTCCTACTGGTCCGGTTTCCGCATTCGCCCGGTCAGCATCGAGTTCTGGCACGACCGCAAGTTCCGCCTGCACGACCGTGTCGAATTCCGCCGCGAGACGCCGGATGAAGCGTGGTCTAAGGTTCGCATGTATCCTTGAAGGCGGCTGGAAGGCGGCTGGGGCAGGCCGTTATGGCCTGCCTATTTCAGCAGCCGGTCGAACAGCGGCAGGCCGATGACGGCGGAAATGGCGATCAGGCCGTAACAGATGCGCCTGAACGCCGCCTCGTCGGCAAAACCGTGTAGGCGTGCACCGGCGAAAAGACCCGCCCCGTAAAACGGCAGGGCCAGCAGGAAAAACACGAAGACATCGGCGGTGAACAGGCCGCCAAAAAAATAGCTGGTGGCCGAGATCACAGTCGAAATCGCGAAATAAAGAATGACATTGGCGCGCACGAAAGCGCCTTTGAGCGCACCGCCAAGCCAATAGGCGACAATGGGCGGACCGCCCAGTTGCGCCGCACCCGAAAACAGCCCGGCAACAAGCCCGGTAAACAGGGTCAGCGGCGTTTTCGGCCGGCCACTGTAACGCCAGCCGGAAACGAGAAACAGCAGCAGCACGACGACCACGATGGAAATGATCCAGCGCAGGGTCAGCGGATCTCCGCCCGATAGCAGCAGCGTTCCAAGCGGGACGCCGACCAGCGCGCCGGCCGCCATGATGAAGACTTCGCGCCGGTCGGCCATGCGCCAGGCGGGCGGGATCATGCCGAGCGTCAAAACGCCGTCCACGACAAGAAGAACCACCGAGGCGATGCGCGGCCCGACGATGGCGCTTGCCAGCGGAATGAAGATGAGGGCCGCCCCGAAGCCGGAAAAGCCGCGCGCAAGCCCGGCGAGAAATGCGGCGCCCGCGAACATGGCGAGCAACGTCGGACTATGCGTGGTGAGGAGAGCCGGGAAAAAATCGAGGTATGACATGGGTGACTGCATGGTTTCGAAATACCTCTTTATCCCGCCTGCAGACACCTGTCGCGGAAATTTCAGCTCCTGATCGCACGATACTCTTTCGAATCGACGCCGCCGGAGAATCGTGATCAGAGTTGTATCTGACGAACAAAGGACGAACAAATGTTAGCTGTGTTGATGCGCCAGTTTGAAGCGGCCTCACGGAAATACGCCGAGGAAAATGGCATCGCCCGCGATCCGGACTGGTATATTCTGAAGCTTCAGGAAGAGGTGGGCGAAGTTACGCAGGCCTGGAACCGGCTGACGGGGCGGGGGCGCAGCAAAGGCAGAAGCGAAGAGGAGATGAAACGGGATCTGGCCGACGAAACCGCCGATCTCCTCGGTCATGTGCTGCTGCTCGCCCATCATAACGGTCTCGATATCGAAGCATCGATAGAGCGCAAGTGGCGTTTTACACCGTTGGGTTGACAGTTTACGGCAAGGGAACCGGCCTTTGCACGGCCGGGTCTGCCGCTGCCGCGCTTATGACAGCGAGACGGTAAAGAACAGAATTGCGAGAATGGCGGCCACCGGCGTCATGAGCCGCCGCTCCGCACGGCTTCGCGACATTGCATTCAATCCGATAGTCACCGCAAGTGTGCAGGCGATGATCCAGATCCCGGGTTCGACCCAGCCTGCC
>JAXHOC010000021.1:0-6899 GCA_034519725.1 Agrobacterium sp. | reverse complement strand
AGTTACGTATTGCTGAGGCCGGCGCGCTCTGCCTCGGCTGCATCCATCATGCGACCGGTCAGAACCAGATCCATCGCCTTCGCCTTGCCCACCGCCCGCGTCAGCCGCTGCGAGCCGCCCATGCCGGGAATGACGCCAAGCGTGATCTCAGGCTGGCCGAACTTGGCCGTATCCGAAGCGATGATGAAATCGCACATCATTGCCAGTTCACAGCCGCCGCCGAGCGCAAAGCCGGAGACGGCAGCAATGACCGGCTTGCGGGTCGATGCGACCTCGTCCCAGCCGCCGAGAAAATCGCCGACATAGGCATCGACAAAATCCAGCGCCTGCATTTCCTTGATGTCGGCGCCAGCGGCAAATGCCTTTTCCGAACCCGTTATAATGATCGCGCCGATGGAATCGTCGGCGGAGAACGAGGAGAGAATGTGCCGCAGCTCTTTCAGAAGCACCGAATTGAGAGCATTCAGCGCCTTGGGGCGGTTGAGCGTGATGACGCCCACCTCGTCGCGTTTCTCGACCAGTATCGTTTCATAATCCACGGCAGTCTCCCTCTCCATTGTTCCGCCTGAGCTACTTCTGGCAGGCGGCGCAATAAAAAGTCGAACGACCGGCCTGCACTATCCGTTCAACCGTACCCCCGCAGCCGGGTGTCCGGCAAGGCTGGCCCTGCTGATCGTAGACCGAAAAGGAATGCTGGAAATAACCGAGCGTTCCGTCCGTCTGTATATGATCGCGTAAGGAAGAACCGCCGGCAGCGATTGCGTCGGCGATCACATCCCGGATCTTCTCCGTGAGATTGACAAGCTGCGGCTCCGGCGCGCCGGTTTTGGTCACCAGCGTTCCCGCCGCCCGCAATGGCGAGAGATGGGCACGCCACAGCGCCTCGCAGACATAGATATTGCCGAGCCCGGCAATGATCTTCTGATCCAGAAGCGTGCTTTTCAAAGGCTGGCTCTTACCCTTGAACCGGCTCGCGAGATAATCCGCGCTCAGCGCGTTGCCGGTCGGCTCTGGTCCGAGCTCCACAAAAGCGGGGTAGAGGTCGAGCTTGTTGCGCTCCACCAGATGCATGAAGCCGAAGCGGCGTGGATCATTATAGATGACACTGACGCGCTCTTCGCCTCTATAGAGATGAAAGACGACATGATCGTGCTTGCCGTCCTTTGAGCGGGCATAATGAAAGGTACCAGGCGCGTTCTTATTGCCTGCCTCATCGGCCGTCGCCTCGATACGGAACGAGCCGGACATTCCAAGATGCGCGACGATCGTCAGCGCCGCCCTCCAGCTCGATCAGGAGATACTTCGCCCTGCGCCCGAGCGATATGATCGTCTTGCCCTCGATCAGCGCCGCGAAGTCTTCCGGGAACGGAAAGCGTAAATCGGGGCGGCCGAGGTGCAGCTTGTGGATGCTTGCCCCTTCCATGGCGGGGGCGAGGCCGCGTCTGACGGTTTCGACTTCTGGCAATTCTGGCATCTGGCTTATCCGGCGGTTTATCGTTAGGACCATGTGGTCTATACAATGCACGCGAAATGTCGCGCCCAGGCGATGCGGCAACAGATAGCGTCGCCATGGCGTTTCCGCTATGGTCCGCGACGCAATTAATATGGAGACAGACGATGACCGACGCCCGTACCACTGCCCAAGGCGGCATGGAAACGTCCTATGGCTTCCACAAGGTGGACGAAGGCGAGAAGCAGGGGCTGGTCAACGATGTCTTCCACAAGGTGGCCAAGCGCTACGACATCATGAACGACGTGATGTCGGCCGGCCTGCACCGGCTGTGGAAGGACGCGATGGTGTCCTCGCTTTCGCCGCGCAAGGACGCCTCCTATAAGGTACTCGACGTTGCCGGCGGCACCGGCGACATCGCCTTCCGCATCGTCGAGGCCTCCAACCGTCTGGCGCATGCCACCGTTCTCGACATCAACGGCTCGATGCTCGGCGTCGGCCGCGAGCGCGCCGAAAAACGCGGCTTGTCCGACAATCTCGATTTCGTCGAGGCCAATGCCGAGGAGCTGCCTTTCGAAGCCGATAGCTTCGACGCCTACACGATCGCCTTCGGCATCCGCAACGTGCCACGACATCGACGTGGCGCTGCGCGAGGCTTACCGCGTGCTGAAACGCGGCGGGCGGCTGCTGGTGCTGGAATTCTCCGAGGTGGAGATGCCGCTGCTCGACCGCGTCTATGATGCCTGGTCGTTCAACGCCATTCCGCGCCTCGGCCAGGCGGTCGCCGGCGATGGCGAACCCTACCGCTATCTGGTCGAATCGATCCGCAAGTTCCCAAGCAGCGGACTTTGCGACGATGATCCGCACCGCAGGTTTTTCCCGCGTGACCTACACCAATTACACCGGCGGTATCGCCGCCCTGCATTCCGGCTGGAAGCTATAGGGGTTTTTCGAGCATCGGATTTTCCGAAAACCGCACCACACTTTTCGGTCCGATGCTGAGGACCACGTCCGGCAAAGGCAGGAGACAAGCATAAGCATGAGCACTTTGGGCGCATATTTCCGCCTCGCAAGGGTTGGCTGGGTTCTCGTGCGCGAAGGCGTCGTGCTGGCCTTGCCATCGGATGACCTACCTGCCCCCGCGCAAGCACTGAAGGCGCTGCTGAAGCCCTTCGCCCGCAGCAAGGCCAAGCGCGCGCAGCGCAGCGACCGGCTGGCGGTGGCCGTCGAGCGGTTAGGCCCGTCCTATGTGAAGATGGGGCAGTTTCTGGCCACAAGGCCGGATGTGGTGGGCGCCGACTTCGCCGACGATCTTGCGAGCCTCCAGGACCGCATGGCGTTTTTCCCCGCAGCCGCCGCGAAGGCGAATATCGAAGGTTCGCTCGGGCGCTCGGTTTCGGAACTCTACAGGGAATTTGGCGATCCGATCGCCGCCGCCTCGATCGCCCAGGTTCACCCGGCGATGGTGGATACGCCGACAGGGCCGCGCAAGGTGGCCGTCAAGGTCATCCGCCCCGGCGTTCGCCAGCGTTTCCAGAACGATCTCGAAGCGATGTATCTGATCGCCGACCTGCAACAGCGTTTCGTCCGCTCCGCCCGCCGCCTGCGGCCCGTGGAAGTGACCCGCACGCTGGAACAGACGACCAAGATCGAGATGGATCTGCGGCTCGAGGCCGCCGCCCTTTCCGAACTTGCCGAAAACACCAAAGAAGACCCCGGATTCCGCGTTCCGGAGGTGGATTGGGAACGCACCGGCCGCGATGTCGTCACCATGGAGTGGATCGACGGCGTCAAGATGTCGGATATCGAGGGGCTGAAGGCCGCCGGTCACGATCTGAACAAGCTGGCCGATACCCTCATCCAGTCCTTCCTGCGGCACACGCTGCGCGACGGCTTTTTCCATGCCGACATGCACCCCGGCAATCTCTTCGTCGATCCACAGGGCATGATCGTGGCCGTGGATATGGGCATTGCCGGGCGGCTGGGCAAAAAGGAACGCCGCTTCCTTGCCGAAATCCTCTACGGCTTCATCACCCGCGATTACATGCGCGTGGCGGAGGTGCATTTCGAGGCGGGTTACGTGCCGGGCCATCACGATAAGGCGAGTTTTGCGCAGGCGATCCGTGCCATCGGCGAACCGATCCACGGCCAGCCGGCCGAAACGATCTCGATGGGCAAGTTGCTGACGCTGCTGTTTGAGGTGACCGAACTCTTCGACATGGAAACGCGCCCGGAACTGGTGATGCTGCAAAAGACCATGGTGGTGGTGGAAGGCGTATCGCGCATGCTCAATCCGCGCTTCAACATGTGGAAAGCGGCCGATCCTGTCGTCAGCGGCTGGATCAGGGACAATCTTGGCCCAAAGCGCATCGTCACCGATCTGAAGGACGGCGTGAAGGCGGCTCTCAAGCTGGCCGAGGCCGCACCCGAGATCGCGGCAAAGACAGAGAAGCTGCATTCCGACCTGATGTATATGAGCGAGAACGGCCTGCGTTTCGATGCGCAGACGGCAGAAGCCATCGGCAAGGCGGAAGCGCGCCACACCAAATGGGGCCGGGCGGCGCTGTGGGTGATTGCGGCAACGCTTGTCTATATTGCGATCAGGATCAGCTAACGATAGTGGAATTCGGCGCTCACGCCGGTGTGGCGCACTTTCGAACCGAAAATCGCCGGTCTTCCATTTCGATAGATGTGTACCATGCTGCTGCAACATATCGAGGATAATGACCTGATCTTGGTTGAAAGTTAAACGTTGCCGGACGGGAATTGAGATTCATGGCAAAAAATGAAGCCGTAAAACGGGCCCTCACCTATTCGTCGTGGCCCATGGTGTTTTTTCTCGGTCTTGCCGGGGCCTATTTCGCTTTTACGAGTGAGCATCCGATCACGGGATTTCTGGCCGTCTACGCCGGCGCAGTCACCACCCTTTTTCTTCTTGAACGCTACATTCCCTATGAGACGCAATGGCTTCAGTCCGATGGGGAAACTGTCAACAGTATCGCCCACACGCTCCTGACCAAGGGGCTTGTTCAGCTTGCTGCGATGGCGGCGGTTCTGTTTCCCATGCTGACCGCGATTTTTCTGCAACCTCTGGCGGCCATGAAATTCGATCTGTGGCCTTCTGAATTGCCGATGATCGTCCAGGTCGCGCTTGCCGTGATGATCGCTGAGTTCGGTCTCTACTGGGCGCACCGCATTGCCCATGAAACGGTGTTCTTCTGGCGTTTCCACGCGCTTCATCACAGCGTTGTCAGGCTTTGGGTCGTCAATACCGGCCGTTTTCACGTGGCCGACTCGCTGTTCAAGATCGCGCTCAGCCAAATCCCGCTTTATCTCATGGGCGTGCCGTTGCAGGTGTTCTGGTGGCTCGCGGCCGTTACCGCCTTCATCGGCATTCTGACGCATTGCAATGTGGATATGAAAACCGGGCCGCTGGACTACGTGTTCAGCACCCCCCGGCTGCACCGGTGGCACCATTCGAAAGAACTGCCGGAGGGAAATACCAATTACGGCGAGAACCTCGTCGTTTTCGACCAGTTGTTCGGCAGCTATTTCAATCCCGATCGCCCTTCCTCGACCAACATCGGCATCAAGGGAGAAATAGCCAAGGGCTTTCTGCCGCAGCTTTTCCAGCCCTTCACCAAGGAAGGCGTGCGCCAGATCATCGGGCGAAATAAGAAGGAAAATTGAGGGGAGCGGCAGGATGCCGCCTCAGGCCGGCAGAATTCCCAGTTCGACCCGCAGCTTCTTCGTCAGCCCTGAGGCCACGAGTTCGTAGGAGCGGCGGACATAGTGCTCCAGCTCCTCTTGCTCGAGCGGCGAATGATCGGAAATCGATATCCATTTGCGCTTGGCAAAATAAGGGGCCTGATGGATGCCTTCCAGCGAGGTGAGGATTTCGAAGCTTTCCTCCGAACATTTCATCACAAGCCGCCAGTCTTCACGCTCACCCAAGACCGAAAAGACCTTGTCCCCGACCTTGGCAACGTGGGAATCCCACTGATCGACGAAACGCACACCCGGCCAGCCACCGAGCACCTTGTCGAAAGTCTTGCGCTCGAACAGGCTCATGCGAGTTTCTCCGCGATAAGGGCCGCCAGACGTCTGGCGACTTCGGCCTTGTCCATATCCGGCCAGGCCTCGATGCCCTCGCTTGAAATGATCTTCACGCTGTTGCGGTCGCCGCCCATAATGCCTGTTTGCGCCGACACATCATTGGCGACGATATAGTCCGCGCCCTTGCGCTCCAGTTTGGCCCGGCCGTTTTTCTCGACATTCTGCGTCTCGGCGGCAAAACCCACCACCAGCTTCGGGCGTTTTTCGTGGTGGCCGACGGTTTTCAGAATATCGGGATTTTCGGTCAGTTGTAGCGCAGGCGGGGCATCGCCCGGCTGCTTCTTGATCTTCTGCTGCGCCGAACCCGCCACCCGCCAGTCGGCGACAGCCGCGACCATGACGGCGATATCCACCGGCAGCCTTGAGATCACCGCATCGCGCATCTCCTCGGCACGCTCGACATGAAGGGTTGTGACGCCCGCCGGATCGGCGATGACGACAGGACCGGAGACCAGCGTCACGTCCAGCACCCAGCTGCGCAAGCGCCGCCGCGATGGCATGGCCCTGCTTGCCGGAGGAGCGGTTGGCGATGTAACGCACCGGATCGATCGGCTCATGGGTGGGGCCGGAGGTGACGATTGCCGTTCTGCCCTTCAGCGGCTTCGGCCCGCCATCCAGCAGCGCCTCCACGGCCTCGGCGATCTCTAAAGGCTCCGCCATACGGCCGAGACCGGCCTCGCCCTTTTCCGCCATTTCGCCGGCCATGGGGCCGATGAAAAACACGCCGTCTTTTTTCAGCGTTTCGACATTGCGCACCGTTGGCCTTGCCGACCACATTTTCGGGTTCATGGCGGGTGCCACCAGCACCTTGCGATCGGTCGCCAGAAGGATGGTGGAGGCAAGATCGTCGGCGAGACCAAGCGCCATCTTCGCCATCAGATCGGCGGTGGCCGGCGCAACCAGCACGAGGTCGCAGTCGCGTGCAAGCCGGATATGCCCGACATCCTGCTCGTCCTGCCTTGAAAAAAGCTCGGTGAAAACATGGGTGGCGGAGAGGGCGCCAACGGCCAGCGGAGTGACGAATTCCTGTGCGCCCTTCGTCATGACAGGCGTCACCTTCGCGCCGCGCTCTTTCAGGCGACGGATGAGATCGAGGCTCTTATAGGCCGCAATGCCGCCGGAGATGATGAGGAGAATATGTTTGCCTGAAAGCGTCATGATGCCGGACCAGTTTCCCGTTTAACCGGGAAACTAGAGCATTTCCGGTGAAAACGTAATCACCTTCAATGCTCTAGCGCTTTGTTTTTCCGCATTTCCGGACGGAAAACCGCTACGCACTTTTCCTCAAAATGCTCCAGCCCTTGGCATTCAAAGTGCAATCCGGCTGATATCA
>JAXHOC010000043.1:0-13241 GCA_034519725.1 Agrobacterium sp. | reverse complement strand
GCTACGCATTGCTGTGGCCGAAAACGGCACTCGTATTTCGGCGGCGGAAAAGGCGGTTTCCCATGCCCGTGAGGCGGCGGTCGAAAGCGGCAAGGCCATCGGCGAGGCGATAAACGCCATGTCGGATATCGAGCAATCCGCCGAGCAGATCGGCCGGATCATCGGCACGATTGACGAGATCGCTTTCCAGACGAACCTTCTCGCCCTCAACGCGGGCATCGAAGCGGCGCGCGCCGGTGACAGCGGACGCGGTTTTGCCGTCGTCGCGCAGGAGGTTCGGGCGTTGGCCCAGCGGTCCGCAGACGCCGCAAGAGAAATCAAAAGCCTCGTCGGCTCGACGAAAAAGCAGGTCGAAGGCGGCGTGCACATGGTCAACCGAACGCAGGAAGCCATTGGCGGGGTCGTCCGGCAGGTATCCGGCATCAACGACATGATCACCGAGGTCTCCCGGCATTCGGCAGAGCACGCCGGCGAATTGCAGTCGGTCGCGGCCGATATCGGTGAACAGCAAAGACAGGCCGACCGGAACTTTGCCGATATGGGCAATGGCGCCTCGGAGGCCGATACGCTTCACACCGTCATTCTGGAACTCGGCCGCACCATTCGCGAATTCCGCATCGCCCGTCAGGGACAGGCGGCAACTGTCGCCAGGACCGCTCGGCAGGACACATCATTTATGGCCCGTGCGGATGACCGCGCGGATTACGGCCAGGATTACCAACAATTCAGACGCCAAGGAGTCATGTAATGGCAGCCAGAAAAGCATCTCAGGCGACGCTGAAACTGTCACCGGTGCTGGATCTCAACGAGGCATCGGCGCTGCACGGCAAGCTGATGACGCTGAGAGGAGCACCATTGTCGGTGGATGCGTCCGAAGTGGAACGTATCGGTGCGCTTTGCGCCCAGGTCCTCATGGCCGGCGCGAAGTCCTGGGAAGAGGACGGCAAACCGTTCGGTTTTGCCGGAGTGTCCGATGCATTCGACAAGACCATGAAACTGATAGGCGTCGAAATAGATCATTTGCTCCTGAAGGAGATGAAGAAGTGAAGAAAAAAGTTCTTACCGTGGATGATTCCAGAACGATCAGGAACATGCTCCTGGTCACGCTCAACAATGCCGGTTTCGAGACCATTCAGGCCGAAGACGGCATCGAGGGTCTCGAAGTGCTCGAGCAGAGCAATCCCGATGTCATCGTGACCGATATCAACATGCCGCGTCTCGACGGTTTCGGCTTTATCGAGGGCGTGCGGCGCAACGAGAAGTACCGGGCGATCCCGATCCTCGTTCTGACGACCGAAAGCGATGCGGAAAAGAAGAACCGCGCCCGGCAGGCCGGTGCTACCGGCTGGATCGTCAAGCCTTTCGACCCGGCAAAACTCATCGATGCCATTGAGCGCGTAACTGCCTGATACAGGACATTTCACGATGGATATGAACGAAATCAAGGAAATCTTTTTCCAGGAATGCGAAGAACAGCTCGCGGAACTGGAATCCGGGCTTCTTAAATTGAATGATGGCGACCGCGATCCGGAAACCGTCAACGCCGTTTTCCGTGCCGTTCATTCCATCAAGGGCGGGGCGGGTGCCTTCGGTCTCGATGATCTCGTGGCCTTCGCCCACGTTTTTGAAACGACCCTCGACTGCGTTCGCTCCAACAAGCTGGAACCGACGCAGGACGTCCTGAAAGTCATGCTGCGTTCCGCCGACGTGCTGGCTGATCTCACCAATGCGGCAAGAGACGGCGGCAGCGTCGACGAAAGCCGCACCCGTGGCCTCGTCAAGGAACTGGAAGCGCTTGCCAACGGCGAAACCGTCCCTGCATCCGCGCCGGCTCCGGTGGTCGCAAAGATGCCGGAACCGGTTGCGCCGAAGCCGACGGACGATAGCGGTTTCGAGCCGATCCCGTTCTCCTTCTCGGACTTTGCCGATGAAACCACGCCGTTGATGGAGACGCCGTCGTTCCAGATCACCTTCAAGCCGCATGCATCGCTGTATTCCAAGGGCAATGAAGCAGCCCTTCTCCTGCGCGATCTCTCGCGCATCGGCGAGATGAGCGTCAATTGCGACCTGTCGGACCTGCCATCGCTCGACAAGCTCGATCCTGAAGCGTCCTATCTTTCCTGGACGGTTTTGATCTCGACCGACAAGGGCGAAGAGGCGATCCGCAGCGTCTTCGAATTTGCCGAATGGGATTGCGATCTCGAAATCACGGAGGTTCTTGTCGAAACCGCACCTGATGCGGAAGAGCTGCCGATGATCCCGGTTCCGTTCGACCTGTCGGCTCTCGATGGCGATGTGGCAGAAGAACCAGCCGTTGCAACCGCTGCGGCGGAAGAGCCTTACGTCGCCGCAGTCGTTGAGACTGCCGCCGCGACGACGCAGGTCGCCCAGAACGTCAACGCCGCCATCGAAAAGCGCGAGGCCGCAGCAGCACCAGCCGCAGCGCAGGCGAATGCCAATGCTGCCGCCAATGCGAGTGCCGGCCAGACCATCCGTGTCGATCTCGACCGCGTCGACCGTCTCATCAACCTCGTCGGTGAGCTTGTCATCAACCAGGCGATGCTCTCCCAGAGCGTCATCGAAAACGATGCGAGCGGCACTTCGGCCGTCAATATGGGTCTCGACGAACTTCAGCAGTTGACGCGCGAAATCCAGGACAGCGTCATGGCGATCCGCGCGCAGCCGGTGAAGCCGGTGTTCCAGCGCATGTCGCGTATCGTCCGCGAAGTTGCCGACATGATCGGCAAGCAGATCCGCCTCGTCACCGAAGGCGAGAACACGGAAGTCGACAAGACGGTCATCGACAAGCTGGCCGAACCCTTGACCCACATGATCCGCAATGCCGTCGACCATGGCATCGAGACGCCGGAAAAACGCGAAGCCGCGGGCAAGAACCCCGAGGGCACCATCAAGCTTTCGGCCAAGCACCGCTCGGGCCGCATCCTGATCGAGCTTCAGGACGACGGCGCGGGCATCAACCGCGAGCGCGTTCGTCAGAAGGCGATCGACAACGATCTGATCGCAGCCGACGCAAACCTGACCGACGAAGAGATCGACAACCTGATCTTCGCGCCGGGCTTCTCGACCGCAGACAAGATCTCCGACATTTCCGGTCGTGGTGTCGGCATGGATGTGGTCAAGCGCTCCATTCAGGCGCTCGGCGGCCGCATCAACATCTCCTCGCGCCCCGGTATTGGCTCGACCTTCACCATGAGCCTGCCGCTGACGCTCGCCGTTCTCGACGGCATGGTGGTGACGGTGGCGGGACAGACGCTTGTCGTTCCGTTGACGGCAATCGTGGAAACCCTGCAGCCGGAAGCCAAGAACATTCACTCCTTCGGCGCCAACCAGCGGCTGATCTCGATCCGCAATTCCTTCTGCCCGCTGGTCGATGTCGGACGTGTTCTGAACTTCCGTCCGACCCAGGCCGATCCGGTCGAAGGCGTGGCGCTTCTGGTGGAATCGGAAGGCGGCGGCCAGCGCGCCCTGATGGTCGATGCGATCCAGGGCCAGCGTCAGGTCGTCATCAAGTCGCTTGAAGCCAACTATACCCATGTTCAGGGCATCGCTGCCGCCACCATTCTGGGTGACGGCCGCGTTGCGCTCATTCTGGATGTCGATGCCATCGTCAGCGTTTCGCGCGGACAGCCACTGAAACAGGAAATGTCGCTCGCAGCGACAGGTTGAAGGCAGATATCCAATGGCAGCACCTAATCTCAGCGATCAGCGACAGTCTCCTGATGACGTTCTTGCCAGCGGTGAATATCCGCTGACGAGACGCGATTTGTCGGAGATCGCTGCGATGATCTACGCGGATGCGGGCATCTATCTCAACGACACCAAGGCGTCGCTGGTCTATTCGCGCTTGTCCAAGCATATCCGCAATCTCGGGCTGTCCGGGTTTCGGGAATATTGCGCATTGGTGTCCTCGCCCGATGGCGCGGCTCCACGACGGGAAATGCTGTCGCACCTGACGACGAATTTCACGCGCTTCTTCCGCGAGAACCATCATTTCGAACATCTGCGCGACGAGGTCCTGCCGGGCCTCATTGCCAGGGCAAAGACCGGCGGGCGCGTCCGCATCTGGTCGGCTGCCTGTTCCGACGGCCAGGAACCCTATTCGATCGCGCTCACCGTGCTCGCCATGTTCCCCAATGCGGCGGATTACGATTTCAAAATCCTCGCAACCGACATCGACCCGAAGATCCTGGCGCAGGCCCGTGCCGGCGTTTACGACGACAACGCGCTCGAAACCGTGTCTCCCGCCATGCGCAAGCAATGGTTTACGGAAGTCGATGCCGGCGGTCGCCGCAAGTTCCGCATCGACGACAAGGTGAAGCGCCTTATCACTTTCAATGAGCTCAATCTCATGACGCAATGGCCCTTCAAGGGCAATTTCGACGTCATCTTCTGCCGCAACGTCGTCATCTATTTCGACGAGCCGACGCAGGTGCGGATCTGGACGCGATTTGCGGGCCTGCTGCCGGAAGGCGGTCACCTTTATATCGGTCACTCCGAAAGAGTGTCCGGCGATGCCAAGAACCTGTTCGACAATACCGGTATCACCACCTACCGCTACATTGGTCACACATCGGGGAGGAAGGCATGAGCGCGGTCGCACGGGTCCTCGTCGTTGATGATTCCCCCACCATGCGGGGCCTGATTTCCGCCGTCCTCAAGGCCGATCCGGAGGTCGAGGTGGTCGGGCAGGCCGGCAACGCCATGGAAGCGCGCGCCGCCATCAAGCAGCTCAATCCCGATGTCGTGACGCTCGACATCGAGATGCCCGAGATGAACGGGCTGGAATTTCTCGAAAAGATCATGCGGCTGCGGCCGATGCCGGTCATCATGGTCTCGTCCCTGACACATCGCGGTGCGGATGCCTCGCTCGCCGCGCTGGAAATCGGCGCTTTCGACTGTGTCGGCAAGCCGGCGCCCGGCGATGCGCGCCCCTTCGGCGATTTGGCCGACAAGGTGAAGGCCGCCGCACGGTCGCAACATGCGGCCTACCGTGTGGCACGGCCGGAAGGCGTTGCCGCAGCGCAGCCGACCCCGGTCAGCGATTATCGTGCCGGCCGCAAGGTCGTGGCCATCGGCTCCTCCACCGGCGGCGTCGAGGCACTGATTGCCGTGCTCCAGAAGTTTCCGGCCAATTGCCCGCCGACCGTCATTACCCAGCACATGCCGCCGACCTTCACCAAGAGTTTCGCGGAACGGCTGAACCGCATCTGCGCGCCCGTCGTGGAAGAGGCGACGGATGGCGCGCGCCTGCAGACCGGCAAGATCTACCTTGCGCCGGGCGGCGAACGCCATTTGCAGATCTCCAATCGCAACGCGCCCTGCTGCCGGCTTGTCGAGCGCGATCCGGTCAACGGCCATCGCCCTTCCGTCGATGTTCTCTTTGATTCGGTCGCCGAGCTTGCCGGACGCAACGCCGTCGGCGTCATTCTCACCGGCATGGGCCGCGATGGTGCGGCTGGCCTACTGCAAATGCGGCATGCCGGTGCGCGCACCGTCGGCCAGAACGAAAAAACCTGTGTGGTCTACGGCATGCCGAGAGTGGCCTTTGAGCTTGGCGCCGTCGAAATGCAATTGCCGCTGGCCTCAATCGGCGAAGAAATCCTGAAACTAACCACTGCCCGCAAAGAAGGTGCTGACTAATGTCTCTCGCAGAAAAGATCAAAGTTCTGATCGTCGACGATCAGGTGACCAGCCGGCTGCTGCTCAGCGATGCGCTGACACAGCTCGGCTTCAAGCAGATCACTGCCGCTGGCGATGGCGAGCAGGGATTGAAGATCATGGAGCAGCAGCCCCATCATCTCGTCATCTCCGACTTCAACATGCCCAAGATGGACGGTCTCGGTTTCCTGCACGCCGTGCGGGCCAACCCGACTACCAAGAAGGCAGCCTTCATCATCCTCACCGCGCAGGGCGACCGCGCGCTGGTGCAGAAGGCAGCGCAGCTCGGCGCCAACAACGTGCTGGCCAAGCCCTTCACCATCGACAAGATGCGCGCAGCCATCGAAGCGGTTTTCGGATCGCTGAAATGATTGAAGCTGCGGCCAAACGCGTACATATCATTCAGGGCGAGTATAAGGTTGTCAGCGATCCCGATGTGGTCATGACGACGATACTCGGTTCGTGCGTGGCCGCCTGTCTGAGAGACCCCGTTGCCGGCATCGGAGGAATGAACCACTTCCTGCTGCCGGGAACGGGCAATGTCACCGGCGGAGATGCGACGCGCTACGGCGTGCATCTCATGGAACTGCTGATCAACGGCCTTCTGAAGAAGGGCGCCCGCCGCGACCGGCTGGAAGCCAAGGTTTTCGGCGGCGCAAAGACGATTGCCAGCTTCTCCAATGTCGGCGAACAGAATGCCATCTTCGCCATGCAGTTTCTGAAGGATGAGGGCATACCGGTCATCAGCTCCTCCACGGGTGGGGATCATGGCCGCAAGATCGAGTTCTGGCCGGTTTCGGGCCGTGCGCGTCAGCATCCGCTGAGCGGCGCGGAAACCCAGAAGACGGTTGCCATGGAAACGCGTCCGGTGCCGGCACCCAAGCCCGTCGCCAACGACATCGAATTTTTCTAGTCACGGAGTTTCCAATGCAGATTGCAAACAACACCGGCACCACTCCGTTCGAAGAAGCCTTGCCGGACGTTCTGATGCGCGTGGTATCGGAACTGCACGATGTCGCCTATCTGATCGAGCGCATCGAGCCACAATTGCTGGAAGTGACCAGCGGCGAATTGTCCAGCGACGGCGTCAAGCTTTTGCAGGGCATCGACCTTGCCGTTCAGAAAACCCGTGGCCTTGCCGAGTTCATCGATACCGTCACCGGCTCCATCCCCGGTGACTGGATCGTGGATGTCAGCACCGCGCTCAGCCTCGTCAAGCTGGCCGAAATGCAAAAGGCGCTGGGTGCCGCCATGCGCCACGGCCATTCGCAGCCGCTCGACAAGGTCGCCGGCGACTTCGATCTGTTCTAGTTAAATATGTGTGTCGTTCAGCCGCCCAAACAATTGTTGGAGATCCGCTCCCGTATAGATAAGGAGCGTTGATCAGATCGGTAGACATAATTTTCAGCAGACCCGGAAAACGCCGCAGGTCGAAGATTGTAGCCCTCAACATTAAGCTCCGCACCAACCGTAGTGCGAGCCGTTAGAAAAAGTCCGTCATTGTTTACAACTGGTCCCAAAAAAAATGATAGAAAGCTATATCCGTTGCGCTGAGTTTTACTAAGACCAATGCCTGCCCCAGTCAGATATCTGCTTTCGTCGAAAAATAATAACATTCCAATTCGACTAACAGCTATCTGCTATGTCATTCTTCCTTGGCTATATGACGTCGTCCAAATAAATCTGGCGTAAGAACCGTTTACACCTGCAGTCGGGCTCATAGTTGTAATTAAAAAATCTTCATCGTAATTATAAAGACTTCCATTATTAAAGGTATCCATTTCGCCGTCTTAAAATACAAAAATTAAAATCAGCAATTGAATAAATAAAATAAAAACTCCAAATGGCTTAACAATAGTTACTCTCGACTTGTTAGAAAATTCGCTACGCTTTTCGTCAGACTCCCCCTTATATGATCTCCATTTTGTCTGACTATCGCAATTAAAATCCCAACCGTTCTTCCTGTAAAAGATAAGTTCGCGAAACTCTGATATTAAAAGCTGAACTAATATAAACCCGGCGATAGCCAGGTAAAGCATGCCAAAAAAGTTGTTTTCCATCAACAAGCCCTAATTATTGACGCGCTAAAGAATATTATAATATAAAATAAAACACAGGCTATGCTAAGTACTTCTTGTGGTGCAAAAATGTCTGCAGTCTACTTTCGACAAATCTAGATCACATACGCTCCGCCAACAAACCTTGCTCCCACCGCATTCGTAAGCCGATCCGTCGCCGTAATGTTTGAACCTGTTATGACATGAATGAAAGAGTGGCTGGCGTTTAGCATTTCCGCCCACCTGCGGATCGCCGCCACCAACGACAAAAAACCTTTGCCCGCCTTATCGGTGCAAGCGTCAGATCAACTGCGATAACATGAACGGTCACGAATAGTGGCCCATCGCCAAGCATATACGAGTCCGCATCGCCCATCCCGCGCCGACTGGCCTACCTTTCCATATCGCAACCGGAGCAATCATACGGGGAGGCCGCAACATAATGAGCTTGAAATGCTCTTTGAGCTTCCAGTCCGAAAATTCCGGATCGCGACAAATAGTTGAGGCATGAAGCTGCCTCATGATTTCACGCACCTGAACCGTATCGCGCTCCTCAAGCAGCCGAATGCGTAAACCGGTTGCGGCATTTTCACTTTCGGAATGTTGCGGGGCGGCATCCTGGACCAACATCGTCACATAGAGTTCCTTGCTGGCCTTCGGTAGCATCTTTGGTCGAGACCTGATTTGGGCCTAAGTTTGAGTATTTTTTTTGATTAGCTCAATAATTTTCTAAATCAAAACATTTATTATTGTTTGTAGCAATCTAATAATATATTATTAATTATTATAATAATTGAAATAACTTTTTTATTATATTTATTTTCATAGCATAGTATTAAAGACATTTTTGATAAAATTTCAATTTAAGATGTAATGCTATATAGTAATACTTTAATTTTAATGACAATTCGAAATTTATTTCTTTTTTTAGGGTGCATACTCATAACGACCTGATCCAGATGCGTGTTGCGGCGAGCTTGACCGCTGCCAAAAAGTTTCGAGGGTCTTTGTTATACCTTGTTGCGATTCCTCTGAACTGTTTACGCTTGTTGAAGAACCGCTCCACTAGAGGGAACTCCGGCAGCATTCTCCACGCCGTTCCGTTCCTTTTCCAGATTGCGGATAACGGCAACGCTCGCGCAAGCTTCGCACCCTATTGTCATTACGGGGCCAAAAGGTCTCGGACACTATGAATGACGGTGCGGAACAGAATGAATCTGTTAAATCAAATCCCTCAGGTCTTGAAGAATTTCGCGGCGCTGGGTCAGACACGGTTGTTGATGCTGGGAGGCGTGGGCGTTTTGTCCATGGCCATCATCCTTGCCGCGGCACTTTACGTGAACCGTCCCGCTTACGAGACCCTTTATGTGGGACTTGAAAAAAGCGACCTCAACAAGATCAGCATTGCCCTCGCCGAAGCGGGGCTGGACTTTCAGGTTGGAACGGATGGCGCAAGCCTTCAAGTTCCGGTCGGTCTTACCAGCAAGGCAAGGCTGCTTCTGGCCGAGCGCGGCCTGCCTGATAGCGCCAATGCCGGTTATGAGCTTTTCGACAATGTCGGTTCTCTCGGCCTGACCTCCTTCATGCAGGAAGTGACGCGGGTTCGCGCCCTTGAGGGCGAGATCAGCCGCTCCATTCAGCAGATCGACGGGATTGCAGCCGCACGCGTCCATATCGTCATGCCGGATGTCGGTAATTTCCGCCGTGGTGAGCAGAAGCCCACCGCATCGGTCATGATCCGCGCCAATGCCACCGCCGGGCGCAAGGCGTCCGCTTCCATCCGTCATCTCGTCGCCTCGGCCGTTCCCGGCCTTGAGGTCGATGACGTGACGCTGCTTGATTCCACCGGCCAGCTTCTCGCATCCGGTGACGACGTCACCAATGCTGCCATGAACCGCTCGCTGACGCTGGCGCAGAACGTTCAGCAGGAAATCACCACCAATATCGACAAGGCGCTGGCGCCTTTCCTCGGCATGGACAATTTCCGCTCGAGCGTCACGGCGCAGCTCAATACCGACAGCCGGCAGATTCAGGAAACCGTCTACGATCCGGAATCGCGCGTCGAGCGCTCCGTCCGCACCGTGAAGGAAGACCAGAAGTCCCAGGAAACGCAGCCCGATACGGCCGCGACCGTGGAGCAGAACGTACCGCAGGCAGCGCCCCAGGGCGGCGGCGGCGGCCCGCAGTCTTCCGACCAGTCGGCCAAGAAAGAAGAGCAGACCAACTACGAGATCAACTCCAAGACGGTCGCCACGGTCAAGAACGGCTATACCGTCGAGAAGATCTCGGTTGCCGTGGTCGTCAACAAGGGTCGCATCGCCAAGATGGTCGGCGAACCCGTCGACCAGGCCAAGATCGACGCCTATCTTGCCGAAATGCAGAAGATCGTCACCTCGGCTGCGGGTGTTTCCTCCGATCGCGGCGATATCGTCACGCTGACGGCAATGGACTTCCTCGAAACGCAGCTGCTCGACGAGGCCACAAGCGGGCCGGGCATCATGGAAGTGCTGAGCCGCAATTCGGCCGGCATCATCAACTCGCTCGCCTTCGTCGCCGTGGCTTTCCTCGTCGTCTGGCTCGGTGTACGCCCTCTGGTTCGCACCGTCACCGGCGGCGGCGCGGCGGCTGGCCAGATCAGCCAGGAGACCGCAGGCCTCGAATTGCCGGACTTTTCTCCCGGCATGGAAGCGGGTGCTGGTGGTCTCATGGAAGGTTTCGGGGCGGATTTCGGCTTCGACAGCACCGACGATCTTCTGGCGGGCGGCGACAGCGAAGGCACCTTCAACCGCCGGGTTCGCGAAGGACCCGAGCGCAGGCTCTCCCGCATGGTGGAAATCAGCGAGGAACGCGCAGCCAAGATACTTCGCAAATGGGCGGTGGAAAAAGCCGCATGATTTTGAAAAAGGCCGGGTTTACCCCGGCCTTTTGCGCATTTTCAGGGTGTTTGATATCCTTGTCCGACACGGGGACGCAGTCTCGTTTCGGGACACTGTTTACAAAAAATTCAGCAACGATACAGTTTGCTGGGAATAGACTGAGAATGGCGTTTATGGATTGGTCAGCTTTTCAGTATGTTTTTTAGGAATAGACGAACAATGAAATACGTGGAAAGGCTGGTGTCAGGTAATGGCAAATCCAAGTCTGTTCCATAAAATGAACTGATTCGGTCTCCGGGGGGCTTGCCATCCCATTTTGGTAAGCTTCTCGAATGGAATGATTCCATCCCGAGGTATAATCTCCCCAGTGGGAGCAAGAGGGCGTAGGCGATTGAAAGTCGATGTTGATATCCGCAGGCTGTCAGCCAAGCCTATGGAGGGCACGGGTAAGCCCTTGCCGCGCGACCAGCTTGCCAAGAACGTCGCAGCCACGGCTGCCGCCGGTAACGTTTCAGGTGCGCTGGATTTGCTCGTAACCTACGCCGGCGCCTCGCATTATCTGCTGGCGCGGGAAGATCTCCTCGAAGAAACCGGACTGAAATTCATCATCACATCCGACTGGCCCTTCGATCTCGTGCGCCGCCTTGGCGCCGAACTCGCTAACAGCCAGAACAGATCGAGCGAAATGGAAAAGTGCCTTTCGCTTCTCCAGCCGCGATTGCTGGTTCTTCCAGACGACGTTTCCGTCCCCTTCGGCATAGACCGGCAATATTCGGCGCTGTCCTTCTGCGTGGGCCGCATTCGTCTTTCGCTTTTGCTGCTGTTTGCCGAACATGCCGTTCCTTCGCCGGACCGTCTGCGCGAAATCGCACTTCTGACCGGCTATTGCGTCAGCTTCGGCATTGCCAGCGAAGCCAAGGCCGTGCGCGACATCGATCTCACCGAGCGCGAGCTTGAGTGCCTGTTCTGGATCGCGGAAGGCAAGACCAGCGACGAAATTGCGATGATCCTTGGCATTTCGCGCAATACGATCAATAATTACATTACAAGCGTGATGCGTAAAACAGCGACGAAAACCCGCTCGGAGGCAATCGCCTACGCCGTGCGCAACAACCTCGTATAAATGGTCGGGACCAATGGTACAGACGAAAGATAGTGAGGGTATGGGTCAGAGCAGCGGCATGTTTTTCCGCAGCCCTGTTGTGACAAGCCGGTCGGACCTGTTTCCGAAGCTCGTCGCCATGCAGAAGCTGGTCGGCGCACGGAATTTCGTGGTGTCGAAGGCCGCCGCTTCCGGCTTCCCCAACAAGAAGAAGCTCACCTGCGAGCTGGAGAACTGGGGCATGAATGCCGCCGAACAGAGCGCGCAGTTCATCCGCGCCGTCGGCGATATTCTGTTGGATCACATCGAGACCTCGTTGCTGCCGGTCATCTGGCGCAACAAGAATGGCGGCGGTTTTGCCGATCTTCCTGACGTACCGGCTTTGCTGCGCCGGATCGAAAACGACACATTGCCCTATGCGGGCCTGGCTCTGCCGGTGCGGCTCGGCACCATCGGCAACGGCTATATCGTTTTCTGCGGCAGCAACCTGGTTCTCGATAACGAGGTCGTCATCGAGCAGCACATCAAATGCTGCGAGATCATGGTCGACATGCTGGCGCTGGATGAGCGCAAGGTGGCGCCGTCCGAAGCGTTGAGCGAACGGGAAATCGCCTGCCTGCAACTGGCGGGTGATGGCCGTATCAGCGAAGAAATCGCGGTGAAACTCGGGCTCTCCGTGCACACCGTCAATGCCTATCTCGGTTCGGCGACGATCAAGCTCGATTCCGTCAACCGTATCCAGGCGATCGCAAAGGCGATCCGGCTCGGCTATATCCACTGATCGGGGACGGGCTTTTCCGTCCCTCTAAGCCGGCGCGGGCTGGTCCTGCCTGTGCAATCCCCTAAAAGCCGCTATCGGTACTTCGCGTTTTTTTAACAGTTGCCAACTAGAACTTTCATAAGTTTGGTTTTGGGGAACTGTTTCATGCACAACCGGCTCTTTAAGTCCGTTGCGGGTAAGGTCGTCGTGCTGACGATCGGCCTGATTGCGCTCAGCGTCGCGGCAGTTGGTTTTTCGACCTACATTCGTCTGAAGGACAACATCATCACCACCGCGCTGCGCGACACGCACACCGCGATGCGCGGCATGGCTATCCTTTACGAGATGAAGGTCGGCGGCGTGGCGCTCGAAATGGTGGACGGGGAGCTCAAGAGTATCGGCCGCGCCAGCATCGGCACGCTGCGCGACAACGATCTCGTCGACCGCACGGCTGCCGGCAATGGTGGCATCGCCACGGTTTTTGAAGCCAAGGCCGGTGAATATGTTCGCATGACCACCAATCTGAAGAACGAAAAGGGCGAGAGAGCCGCAGGCACGAAGCTCGCGACCGATCATCCGGCTTTCGAAAAAGTCTCCAAGGGCGAGGGTTATTTCGGCACCGCCACGCTTTTCGGCACAAGCTACATGACCGGTTACATGCCGGTTCTCAACAAGTCCGGAGCAACCGTCGGTATTCTTTTCGTCGGCGTGCCCATGGCCGTCTACGAAGCCCAGATTTTCGGCCTGCGCGACCTGATGCTGATCTG
>JAXHOC010000045.1:0-134499 GCA_034519725.1 Agrobacterium sp. | reverse complement strand
TTCGGGTTGCCCTTTTCGGCATGCGGCAGGTTGATTTCCGGGTTCACATATTCATGGTTGACGGCGATCAGCTGGTGATTGCCGACCATGAACAGTTCCATGCCATCGGTGTTTTCGCCGAAGACCTTGTCGGAATTTTCAACGCTGACGCCCTTGGCCGGGTCCAGATCAGGAACGTTGGAGAACAGCGGCTGGCCCCATTTGGCAACCGGCTTCCAGCTGTAGCCATCAGGCACATGGATGGTGTGGTCGGTTGCGGCAGCCACCGGCTTGAAGGGGAAACGGCCGGCTGCGGCTTCCTGCGCTTCCGCCGAGGTGCTGGTCATCAGGTTGCCGAGCGTGCCCATGGCGGCTGCGGCCGAACCGAAGGCAAGCACGCCGCTGAGAAAGCCGCGGCGGGAAATCGCGATTTCGACCACGCGGTCGAAATCGGTCTCTGCCGGCGGCGGGTTTTGCAGCTCGTCCCACGCATCCCAGGAAAGCTTGCTCGTATCGATGTCGGTCATATGTTTCTCCACCGTTGCATGATTGGAATCATTCCAACACGGTGCGTACCGTTTCAGTGTTTCACACAAATGACGGGAATAACGACTTTTAATATGACCTTCAGAAGAAAGAATTCCGTATTTTGCCCTTAATGCGGGAGAAGGACGCGGGTGAGCAAAAAGCCTTCGAACCGGCAGAAGCGGAACGGAATGTCCGTTCCCTTTCGCCACGTGCCGCTGATGTCGGTCGTCAGCCGCAGCGAGGCAGAACCGCCGCCGTCGTAAGCGGACAATTCCGCCGCCTCGAAATAGAACAGGTGTCTGACGCTCGGATAAAGCGCCTTGAACAGGCTTTCCTTGGCCGAAAAGATCAGCCCGGTCATGAAGGGATCGATGTCGTTTCCAAGGCTGCGCCGCTCATTGTCCGTCAATGCCATCGGGGCGATGTCGCGGGCTTCCTGTTCGCTCAAGATCTTTTCGATATCGATGCCGATGCCACAAAATCTCAATGAAGAACCGGCGATTGCGATTGCCCGTCCGTTGCTGTGGGAAATAGCGCCGACGACGCCTTCCGGCCAGATCGGCGCGCGATCCTCTGCCATGCCGGGAAAGGTGGCGCGGCCGGTGAGACGGCGTATGGCTTCAGCAGCACATTTGCGCCCGGCGATAAACTCCGCCTTGCGCCTGGGCACGGCGCGCAAAAGCTGCGGCGGCAAGGGCGCGACCTTGCCGCCACACCCTTCTTCGGCGCTGTAGTGAAGGGTGACGCAATGGCATTCGCATCTGTCGTCCGGCCAGGGCCAGATGGCCTCGGGTGGATCGCCGGAAACAGCTTGTCGATGAGGTGCCGTATGCGTCTCCTCTGTCATGCAGACCGGCTCAGGCGGCAAGCGTGGCGCCGCCGTCCACGACGATCTGCTGCATCGTCACATGCCCGGCCTGATCGGAGGCGAGAAACAGCACCGTGTCGGCGATATCGTCCGGCCTTGCGATCTTGCCAAGCGGAATGCCGAGCTTGAAGTCTTCGGGAAGGCCGGCGACAAGCCGCTGTTTGCCGCCGGGATCGTTCAGCATGCCGGCCAGCATCGGCGTATCGGTGGAGCCGGGGGACGACATTGCAGCGCACGCCATAGGGCGCGAGTTCAAGGGCGGCGCAATGACTGAGGCTGACGAGTGCGGCCTTGGAGGCGCAATAGGCGAGCATGCCGATGCGCGGCACCACGGCGGCATTGGAGGCAATGTTGACGATTGCCCCATGCCGCTGCCGCTTGAAGGTGCCGCTCCATTGCCGCAGCAGGTAGAACGGCCCGGCGGCATTGACATCCATGCAGGCTTTCCAGTCCTGCGGCGTCAGGCTTTGACTGTCGCCGAGCCGCAGAATGCCGGCGGCATTGACCAGAATGTCGAGCCCGCCCCATTCCTTTTCGATGACCTTGCTAACCGCCGCCACCGCTGCCGGATCGGTGATGTCGAGCCCGATCTGGCGGAAGGGTGCATCCGGTGCATCGGCAATGAGGTCGAGGCCGATGACTTCGGCCCCTTCCTCGGTGAAACGTTCGGCGATGCGGCGGCCGATGCCCTGTGCCGTGCCGGTCACCAGCACGCGCCGTCCGGTAAATCTGTTCTGCATCATCGTGTCCGTCCGCTCAGGCTGCCAGCCGCTTTGCTTCGATCAGCGCCCACCAGGCGGAAAGCGTGGGCACGCGGGCAAGCTCATCGAAACCGACGGTGACGCCGCGCTCCTTCAGCTCACCGGCAAGCTTCATGACCTGCAACGAATCCAGCCCGTAGAAGATCAGGTTCTCATCCGCGTCGATATCGCTTTCGTCCTCCACCATTTGCAGGACGCGGGCTTTCAGCCATTCGCCGATATCGGAGGCCTCTGCCGCGCCGACAAGGCTTGCGGTGTCGATCACCACGCCGCAGCGTGTCGCCACATATTGCAGCGCCATGCGGTGTTCGGCTTCGGAAAAATCGGCGACGGCATCGCCCAGCATGAAGGGCTGGATGTCCTTCATGAAGGCCTCAGCAGCCGTCATCATGCAGCCGATATGGGCGTAGACACCGCCGATGATGATCTGGTCGCGGCCCCAGCCTTGCATGCGCTCGGCAAGGTTTGAACGCTGGAAGGCGCTGTAGCGCCATTTGGTCAAGACCACGTCATCAGGCGTCGGCGCAAGCTTGTCCACGACCTTCTGCAATTCCGGGTCGACCACGGTCAGGCCCGGCCCCCACATGTCGTTCAGAAGCGCGCGGTCGGCGGCAGGCTGGTCGTGCGGCTGGGCGGTGTAGATGACCGGCACGCCGTTCTGAACCGCCCATGCCTTCACCCTGGCGAGATTGTCGATGAGCGCGGTCATCAGCTTGCCGTCGGCCTCGTAGAACCGCAGGAAATAACGCTGCATGTCGTGGATGAGCAGCACGGCGCGTTTGGCGTCCGGCTGCCATCTGGTCTTGTTGGTCGGGAAACTCGCCGCAACCGGCATCGGATAATCGGAAATGGTGGGGATCGTCATGTGAACCTCGATGGTTTGGCGCATCGGCATGGGCGAGGCGCAATTTTGAAATGGTTGGGGCGTGCAGGCTCCGTTACGCCGGGACGGGAGCCGCAAGCATGTCGCGCAGCCGTTTCTTGTCGATCTTGCCGACGGCGGTGAGCGGCATGGCATCGATGAAACGCACCCGGTCCGGCAGCTTGTAATCCGCGACACCCAGACCGGAGAGATGCTGGCGGATGGCCGGGGCCTTCAGGGCGGGATTGCGCGAGACGACGAAGACGCAGCTTTTCTCCCCGAGCAACTCGTCCTGCATGGCCACCAATGCGGCATGCGTCACATCCGGATGCCGCAGGATCAGGTTTTCCACCTCTTCCGATGCGACCTTCTCGCCACCGCGATTGATCTGGTCCTTCACCCGGCCAACGACCCGCAGGTAACCTTCGGGCGTGCGCTGAACCACATCGCCGGAATAATAAAAACCCTCGGTATCGAAGACGCGGGCGCTGTGTTCGGCGGCGCGGTAATATCCCCGGAACGTATAGGGGCCGCGTGTCGCCAGCATGCCGGCTTCGCCTTCGGGAACGTCGTTGCCGTCTTCATCGACGATGCGGATTTCATCATCCGGGCTGATCGGCCGCCCTTGCGTGGTGAAGACAATATGGTCGGGATCGCCGGCGCGGGTATAGTTCACCAGTCCCTCCGCCATGCCGAAGACCTGCTGGAGGGCGCAGCCAAGCACCTGCGGCACCTGGCGGGCGAGCGCCTCGGCAAAGCTTGCGCCGCCGACCTGCAACAGCTTGAGGGATTTCAGCCGTTCGCGATGGGCGGGCGCCGCCTGTAACCACAGCGCGACTGCCGGCGGCACCAGAGGCACCATGTCGATGCCATGTTTTTCGATGAGGTCGAAGCAGGCAAGCGGCTCGGGATTGGCGGCCATCACCACCGTGCCACCGGCGTGGAACACGCCGAGTGCGCCGGGCGAACTCATCGGATAATTATGCGCCACCGGAATGGCGCAAAGGAAACGGGTCTGCGGCGAGAGTTCGCAAATTTCCGCACTGGCCCGAACGCTGTAGTCGTAGTCGTTATGCGTGCGGGGGATCAGCTTCGGCGTTCCGGTGCTGCCGCCGGAAAGCTGGAACAGCGCCACCTCGTCTGCCGCCGATGGCGCATAGGGCGGCGCATTTCCGGCGGGCGACGAGAGCCATTGTTCGAGGCTGCGCTGCGGCACGATCTCCGCCCAGCAGCAGCATCGAGCGACAAGCGCGCGAGAGTCGCGAGCTCGGCGCATCCAGAAACTGCCTCGTCGGCGAAGCAGCTCATGCGCCCGGGCGCCGATCACCAGCTTCGGCGCGATCTGCTCGGCATAGGAGGTCATTTCCAGCCGGCGATGGCTGAAAAGCGCATTGACGGGTGCAGCGCCGATTTTCATCAGAGCGAAAAAGACGAGATAGAACTCGGCGATATTGGGCAATTGCACCAGCGCCGTGTCACCCCTGCCGATGCCAGCGGCAGCCAGATGGCCTGCGAGATTGGAGGATTGCCGGTCGAGGTCGGCATAGGTGAAGCGGCGGTCGCCGCAGATCAGCGCTACCGCGTCCGGCTGGCGTTCCACCTGCCGGGTGAGGATGTCGCTGAGCGGCCTGTCGATCCAGTAGCCGCGGTCGCGGTATCGGCGCGCCAGATCTTCCGGCCAGCGTACAAATTCGATTGTCATGATATGTCCCTGGGAAAATTAGGCAGAAAGACCGCAGGCGTTCAGCATGGTCTTGAGCTTGGTCTGCACCTCGGCCCATTCGGATTCCGGTTCCGAGGCCTCGACAATGCCGGCGCCCGCGAACAGCCGCACGGTTTGCCGCTGCACGGTGCCGCAACGGATCGTCACCACCCATTCGCCATTGCCTTGTGCATCCGTCCAGCCGACCATGCCGGTGAACAGCCCGCGCTCGAAAGGCTCGACGAAGCGGATAAGCCGGCGGGCGCGCTCGGTGGGGAAACCGCAAACGGCCGGTGTGGGGTGCAGCAGGCACGCCAGTTGCAGCGCATTGGTCTCGGGATCGGCAAGGCGGCCCTCGATGCGCGTCGAAAGATGCCAGAGAGCCGCCGTGTTGATGAGGGAGGGTTTTTCGGGAACGTCGATTTCAGCGCAGCAGGGCGAAAGCAGCGCGCGGATGTCCTCGATCACAAGGCTGTGCTCGTAATGGTCCTTTTCAGACGCCGAAAGCCGGTCGGCATTGGCCTTGTCCGCCACCGGGTCAGCCATGCGTTTTGCCGAGCCCGCGAGCGGGTTTGAGATGACTTTTTCGCCCTGCTTGCGAATGAGGAGCTCGGGGCTGACGCCAACAAGATCGCCGCCATCGGGCAGCGGAATGCGAAACTGGTAACCCTCGCGGTTCTGTTTGGCGAGGCTGGCCAGCAATCTCTCGACATTGACCTGCGAGGCAAAGGTCAGTTCGCGCATGACGGAAAGCACCGCCTTGCGGACATCGGAATGGCGGAAATTGACGATGGCATGCTCGACGGCGCGCTTGAAACCGGTCTCGTCGGGCAGGCTCTTCTGGTCGACAAGTGCGGGCATGGCCGAATCAGCTACAACAGGCACGCCACCCTTTTTGCTCCACTCATGGTTGTCAGGAATATATAAGCACGAGGGCTCGTTGACGTCGAAAGGGATGGCGCCGATGGCGATGGGATTGTCCTGTCCAGCCCGGCGCGCCCGCTCGAAAGCGGCCTTTATCGCCTGCTGCAAAGGGCTTGCGAGGGCTTCGCCGCCATGGGCCGGAATCGTTATCCTTTCGCGAATGCCTCTGGCCCGCAGTTCGCCCGAGCCGGATGTGAACAAAAATTCTCTATCAAAATCAGCAATTTCGTCGGAATCGACGTCATTCGTCCTGAGTGCTCCCGTTTTCATGGGATGCCTCCTGTGCGAGTGGTTGACGGTGGCTTATACTTGATTATGATAATCATGTTTTGTCAATCGGTGCAAACTCACATGCTAAATTTAACCCCCATGCAGGTTGCCTACTGGGTCGGCCGTGAGGCGGACGGGATACTCGGAAAAGTTACGCCGCATCTTTATCTCGAGTTCGAGGGCAAGGGGCTGGAGGCGGAAAGACTGGCTGTCGCGGTCGCGCGGCTTTGCCGGCGACACCCCATGCTCAGCCTCAGGATCGATGCCGAAGGGCGCCAGACGGTTGACCCCGCCGGCCGGCCGCTCCGCCTCGACGTGGAGGATATGACGGCTCTCGATGAGCAGGCGCTTGCGCAGCGTCTGGCTGCCAAACGTGAGGGTTGGAGCCATCGCCGGGCCGATATTCGCGTTGCCCCGCCAGCGGCTGTTTCGCTCAGCCTGCTGCCCGAAGGTCGCACCCGGCTGCATGTCGATACCGATATGCTGGCCATCGATCCGGCCAGCATGCGGATCGTGATGGCGGACCTTGCCGGTTTTTATGAAGCCGGTGCCGATGAAGCCGAGCTATCGGCGGATATGCCGCCGTCATTTTTCAGCTGGGCTGAACGTCTTGCATCCGATCCGGAACTCAAGGCCCGGCGCGAACGGGACCGGTTGTGGTGGCGGCAACATATTGCCGATACTCCAGAGGCGCCGCCATTGCCGTTTTTACCCGATGATGCGTCGCGGGCGGTTCACACCGATCGTTTTGCCGCGATGCTTTCTCCCACTGAACGCCGCAGTCTGGAACAGGTGGCGCGGCGCTGCTGCGTGACCACGTCCACCCTGTTGCTCGGTGTTTTTGCAGTCGTGCTTTCGCAAGCGACGGATGCGGAAAAGTTCCGGCTTTCCGTGCCGGGTTTCTGGCGCGCGCCGCTGGTGCAGGGGGTCGATGGCATCGTCGGCGAATTCTCCAATGTGCTCATGCTTGGCGTTCATATCCGGCCTGCGGAGAGCCTTGAACGTATGCTCGGACGGCTGTTCGGGGAGATGACCGCGCTTCTGGCGCACCAGTCCTATCCCGGTGTCAGCGTCATGCGTGATCTTTCGCGCCTGCGCGGCGGCTTGCAGACCTCGCCGGTGGTCTTTACCGCAGGTGTCGATCTGCCCGGCGGCGAGTTGTTTTCGGAAAATGTCGGGCGCGTGTTCGGTCCGATGATCCACACCGTCTCACAGGGGCCAGGCGTTGCGCTGGATGCGCAGGTGGCAGCGCTCGATGGCGGGCTGTTGATCAACTGGGATGTGCGCCTCGATGCACTGCCGGAAAGTTGGCTGCGAGCCATGTTCGGCAGCTATACCGCCCTTCTTCGCAAACTCGCCGCCAGTCCCGGTCTGGTTTCGCAGACTGTGGCGCAATTGGGCCTGCAAGCGCCGGAAGCGACAGCCCAGACAAAAGGAAACCCCATGGAACGGCCACTTTCAGCCTTGCAAAAAGCCTATCTGCTCGGTCGCGGCACCCATCTGCCGCTGAGCGGCGTGGCGATGCAGGAGTTCCGCGAATATCGTGGCACGATCGATCCGGCATTGCTTCGCGCGCGCCTCACCGCAATGGTCGGGCGGCATGAAAGCCTGCGCACCCGCATCGACGAGCGCCGCCTGGTGCAAGTGGTCTCCGAACAACGGCAAATCAACTTTGATATTATTGATCTTTCCAACCTCTCCGCTGCCGAAGCGCAAGCGCGGATCGACACGCTGCGGCGGGATTTCTCGCATGCCCATTTCGATCTTGCCGCCTCTCCCTGGCAGGTCACGGTCTTTCGTCTGCCGGAAATTGCGGCAGGGGATAGCGTCGCGGTCTTCCTGCGTTTCGACGCCCTCATTCTCGACGGGCGGGGAATAGCCAGCCTTGCGGCGGAACTCTTCGATGATATCGCGCCGCCCGCATCGGGCACCGCAGCCACAACGGAGCAACAGGATATCGCGGCGGCCCGTGCCGAGGATGCCGCCTATTGGGCTGAGAAGCTTGCGGGTGCGGAAGTTCCCTCGCAACTGCCCTGGAAGGCTCCGCTCGAAACCATTGCCGTTTCGCGTTACAGCCGCCAGAGCCTGACCATAGAGAAACAGCGCTTTACCGCTTTTTCACGGATCGGCGCCAAAGAGCGGCTGTTCAAGAATTCGGCCCTGACGGCGGTCATCCTCGATGTGCTGTCGCTTTGGCTGAACGAAGGTGGCCTTGTTGTCGGCATTCCCGTCGCCCCGCAGGTGGACGGCGCGTTTGCCAATCGCTCGAGCTTCATCGCCGTCAAATGGGATGTGGCCAAGGGTGATTTTGCCGAGCGGGCCGCAGGTTTGCAAAGCGATGTGCTCGAGGGTCTCAACCATCTCGCTTTTTCGGGAATCGATCTCAACCGCATCCTTCTCAATGCCAACACCGGCGGGCTAGCCCTGCCGGTGGTCATCACCAACGGCCTCTCATGGCCAACGCTTTCGCAAGCTTCGACAGTGCGTTGGACGGACGGGCTTACCCAGACACCACAGGTGGCGCTGGATTTCCGCTTTTCGCAAAACCCACAGGGCGACCTCGTCCTTGCCATCGATTATGCGGAGCAGGCGATCGATGCCGGAATGGTGGCGGATATTCTCGCCGCAATTGAGCGCGCGATTGTCGTGATCAATGCCAGCGGAACGTTCTCGTTCAATCCCCGCCAGATCATCGACCTGTCGCATTATCGGCTGAACGGCGACGAGCGGAACTTTGTCTGCCCGCCATTCCTGGAACGCATCGCCGCGCATCTTTTCGAAGGCGACCGGTCACGCACGGCGCTGATCAATGGCAAACGGCGCATTTCCTATGGCGAACTCGGCGATACGGTCGCGCGGGCAATAATGGCCCTGAAGGCGCGGGGCGTCGGCCGGGGCGATGTCGTGGCGGTGTGCCTGCCGCGCAGCCCGCAGCACACGGCCATTACGCTCGCCGCCGCGCTTATCGGCGCCATCTGGGTGCCGATCGATGCCGGCTCGCCGGAAGACCGCCTGCGCTATCTGCTGACAAATTGCCGCCCGGCCATCATCGTTGCGCGTAACGTTCCGCAAGGTTTCGATGCTATCGATCCCGAGGCACTTCTCGCAGCGCCACCAGCCTCCGCCGTGCCCGTCACCATGGCGGAACTCAAGGAACTTTCAGCAAGCGAAGCGCCCGCTTATTATCTCTACACCTCAGGCACGACAGGCAAACCGAAATGCGTCGTGCTCTCCAATCGGGCCACGGCCAATGTCATAGACAGCACGCTTTCGGAATGGGCGGTGACGGAAAACGACGTCTTCATCTCGGTCACCCCTTTGCACCACGATATGTCGGTCTTCGATGTCTTCGGTGCGCTTGCCGCCGGTGCGACGCTGGTGCTGCCCGAACCCGGCGAGGAAAAGGATGCTATCCGCTGGAACGAGCTGGTGGCCGAACACGGCGTCACGTTGTGGTGCTCGGTCCCGGCCATCCTTGAAATGCTCCTGTCCTGCCGCCGTGGCGATCAGCTCGGCTCGCTCCGGCTCGTGGCGCAGGGCGGCGATTACATCAAGCCTGTCGTCATCGAGGCGTTGCGCCGGCTGAAACCCGACATGCGGCTGATATCGCTTGGCGGGCCGACGGAAACGACCATCTGGAGCATCTGGCACGAGATCGAGGCGGCCGATACCACGGCGATACCTTACGGGCATCCTCTCCCCGGCAATCGCTATTTCATTCTCAACGATCAGGGCGGCCATTGCCCTGATGGCGTTGTCGGACGCATCCACACGGCTGGCGTGAATGTGGCGATCGGTTATCTCGAGGATGGCGCCATCACCCAGACGGATTTCGTGACGGTCAGCGATCCCGATGGACACTCCGTCCGCGCTTTCCGCACCGGAGACCGGGGCCGTTACCTGCCGGATGGCAAGATCATGTTCGCCAGCCGGGTCAACGGTTACGTCAAGGTGCGCGGGGTGCGGGTCTCCTTGCCGGATGTGGAAAACGAACTGATCCGCCACCCCGCCATCGAGCGGGTCCTGGTGGTCGATTACGGTGCCGAGCAAAAGGGCGAGGCCGCCATCGGCGTGCTTTATGTGCCGATGCCCGGCTTTGAGCTTTCCGCTGCCGATCTGCGCAGTTTCGCCCGCAGACATCTGCCGGAATCGCATGTGCCGGGCCGCTTTCTTGGTGTCGGCGACCTGCCGCTCTCGGCCAATGGCAAGCCGGATCGCCGCCGCGCCCGCGAATTGCTGACGGCGGCGGAACCGGCGAAGGCACCTGCGGCTCAGACAGTCAAAATCGCTGATCGGGGCGATCGCCGGGTGCTGGATATCTATCTTGGCGTGCTGGGTAAAAAACCGGCGAATGTGGATGAGAGCAGCGATCTGCTGGCGCTTGGCCTTTTGCCTTCGCATCTGAAAATCGTTGCAGCTGAAATCCGCAGCGCCTTCGGCGTGGAGCTTTCGCCGCAGCAGCTTTTACGGTGCCGCAACGCCCGGCAGGTCAGTTCGCTTTTACCCGCCTCGGCGGCATGAGCCGCATTGTTGCGGCCGGAAAATCACGGATATAATTCAAGGAAAAACAGATGGCGCATATTCATCCTGCCGGCGGCTGGCTTCCCCTGACCCAGCCGCAACTCGATTTCTGGGAGGAATTTTCCTTTCATCCCGACGAGCCGGTCTCCACCGTCGCCCATTATATCGAGCTTTGCGGTGCCGTGAACGAAGGCGCCCTGCTTGAGGCGATCAGGCGCACGGTGCGCGAATCGCAAGTGCTGTCGATCCGTTTTCGTGTCGGCGAGGATGGCGAGACGCCGCAGCAATGCTGCGATCCGCTCCATGCTCCGGTGGTGGAGCTTGTCGATCTCAGCGCCCATTCCGCTCCGTTCGAAGAGGCGCTGCGGCGCATGAACGGGGATGTCGAGGCAAAGCTCGATCTTCGAACCGACAAGCTCTCCGCGCAGGTGCTTTACCGCTTGGCCGCCGATCGCTACCTCTGGTACATCCGCGCCCATCATATCGTCGTCGACGGTTATGGGCTGACGCTGGTGGAGCAACGCTGCGGCCAGCTTTACGGGCACTATTGCGGCAGGGGCGAGGCGGGTCCGGATTTCCATCCTTTCCCCAGTTTCCTTGCCGAAGAGGATGCCTACCGACAAAGCCGCCGTTTTGAAAAGGATCGCGATTTCTGGACGGCCTATCTTGCGCCGCCGGTGGATTTGCCGGTGCTGGACAAGGATTGCGAGGACTATGGCGGCGGCGGCCTGCATGCCGATGCGGCATTGCCTGATGGTTTCAGCACCAGGCTGCAACGGATAGCCGGCGCATTGGAGATCGGCTGGCCAGACCTGCTGGTGCTGCTTTCAGGCCTTTATCTTCACCGCGTCCTGCCGCGCCCGGATCGCGATGTGCTGACGCTGTGGCTGCCATTCATGAGCCGGTGGGGCAGCGTTGGCGCCCATATGCCCGCCATGCTCGTCAATATTCTGCCTTTCCATCTGACGATTGAACCGCAGGAAACCCTTGCCGGCTTCCTTGCGCGCAATGCCGCCAATCTGCGCAAGCAGCGCCTGCATGGCCGCTACCGCATCGAACAGATCGCCGCCGACCGCGACATATCGAGGGGCCGGCGGTTCTTCTTCTCACCGCTCATCAATGTCCTGCCCTTCAGCGCACCGGTCTTTGCCGGGCTCGCCGTTGTCAGGCACATTCTCGCCAATGGTCCGGGCGACGGGTTCAACCTCACCTTCCGTGGCGAGGATGACGGCAGTGATATGAACCTGCATATCGACGCGGATTCGGCACTGACGGAAGCCGGCGATTTCGCGCGCTACCGTGAGGAATTGCCGCTGTTTCTGGATGCCATGCTGCGCGGCGAGGCGCTGGCGGTTGCGGCTGAGGAGGTTTCTGCGGCGTTCCGGCTGGCGGTTTGATGGGAGCTGACAACGCTACCCCTATGCTCTTGACGTCATCCTTGGGCCTGTCCCAAGGATCTAAGAGTCGGACTCGAAAAGCATTCAACGATATCCATACCTTGCCAGGCGTCGGGTGATGAGGCGAATGTGGGCGATCATGATCCACGCCTCGGCTGATGCGATGGAGCGCTCGACGTCCTTGGCCAATCTGCGGCATCTGCCAAGCCAGGCGAAGGTCCGTTCGACCACCCAGCGACGCGGCAGAACCTCGAAGCCTTTCGCCTTGTCGGAGCGCTTGATGATCTCGACCGTCCAGCGCCCGATCTTCTTCAGCCGCCGCTTCAACTTGTCGCCCGCATAGCCGCCATCGGCGAAGACATGCAGCAACCAAGGCCACCTGTGGCGGATGGATTTCAGGAGATCGGGAGCACCGTCGCGATCTTGGATGTCGGCGCTGTGCACCATGAGGCCGACCATCAGGCCGCAGCGTATCGACGATGATATGGCGCTTGCGACCCTTGATCTTCTTGCCCGCATCATAGCCCCGGATGCCGCCGCTTTCCGTGGTTTTGACGCTCTGGCTATCGATCACACCGGCAGTCGGACTTGCCTCCTTGCCCTCTAACTCGCGCGTTTCCATCACGAGACAATGGTTGATGCGTGGCCAAAGTCCCAACGCCCTCCATTCGTAGAAATAGCGCTGCACGGTTGAGCAGGGTGGAAAATCCTTCGGCAGCATCCGCCATTGGCAACCAGTTGTGGCGATGTACAGCAGGGCATTCACCACCTCTCGCAAATCCGTGGTCCGTGGACGGCCCAAGCGGCGCGGCATTGGTAGGAAAGGTTCAACCAGTCCCCATTCCCGATCCGTCATATCGCTTGCGTAGCGTGCCGTTCGCCGGGCATATTGTCGGCGGGTGATTTTGGTCCAGGCCATTGTGTTCTCCATCGAATCTCGCAAATCCGAAGGAATCATAACCTGTTGAAATCACCCACCTCTTTTTGAGGCGGCCTCTAATCACGCCCAATAAAATCGAGACGTTGCAGATGCTCGGGACAGGCCCGAGCATGACGGAAGAGAGCTTTCAGGAAATTTATCAACAAAACAAACCCGGCTCCGTCACGCGAAGCCGGGTTTCGTCACTCTCACTGCAATCACGCCAGCGTCGTCAGCATCCGGCTCGAAGCGCCCGCTTCGGCGAAGCGGCTAAAGACGCCACTGGTGGTGTTGCGCAGCCGGTCGACATCCGCAGGGCCGTAACGGTCGGAGCGGTAGCTCATCAACACCCGGATGGAGCGTTCGCCGCCAATCGTTTCTTCCATCACCTCGAATTGCAGACCCAGCATGGATTCGTGCTTGTCGGGATCGATCTGCCGGAATTCGACGGGCCTGCCGTCCGGTCCTTTGAGAGTGCCGTTCAGTTTGTTCCTGGCGTGGATTTGAATGAACACCTCGAACAGATGATCACGACCCGGCGTCATTCCGAGCGCCTCTTCGACGAGATCGATCGGGATTTCGCTGTGTTCCAGCGAGCCGTTGATCGTGTTCTTCACCGAGGAAATCAGTTCGCCGACCGTCATTTCATCGCGGAAACGCACGCGATGGGCGACGACCGTGGTGAAGTAGCCGATCGTATCGAAATAACCGCTGTCGGTGCGGCCGGAGGCCGAGGTGCCGACGACGAGATCGCTCAGCCCGCCCAGATGCCGCAGCGACGCGGCGATGGCGGCATAAACGACGTTGAACAGCGAGGCGCTGTTCTCTCTGGCGATGGCGTAAAGTCCATCGCTGACGTGTTTTTCCAGCTTGAACTCGATCCAGCCGCCTGCAGGCGCTTCGTCATGTGAGGGTTGCGGCGGCGTGCTCGCCTGCCCGGTCAGCACAAGGCCCTTCGGCGCATCCCGAAGCATGTCGGTCCAGTAGGCAAGGTGGTCGGCATTCACGCCCGATGCCACCTGTTTTCTGGCGAATTCATGGAAAGGCGCAGGTGCGGTCGCAAAGACGGGCGCCTTGCCCGCCGCCCTTGCCCGATAGGCCTCGGTCAGCTCGTCCATCATCAGGTTCACCGACCATTCGTCCAGCACGATATGGTGGAAGAGGAAGGAGAGCACCTGTCCGCCGGTTTGCGGATTGCGCAGGAAACGCAGCCGCATCGGCAATTCGCGGGCAAGATCGAAGCGCCAGGAGGCTTCCGCCTGCCGGTCCACCCCTTCGCTTTCCTCGCTGGTCCAGAACCACTTGTAACCGGGCAGATCGTGCATCGGCACGATCTTTTGCAGAACCGTGCCGTCCTCGACGTAGAAATGGGTTCGCAGACCGGGGTGGCGCTCGATAATATCGAGGAAGGCGCATTCGAAGGCGTTCTCATCGACGGGATCGAGGAAATCGAGCGCGAAGGGAATGTTGAAAATCTCACCGAAACCGAAGGCGGCATAGGCCTTCCACAGCGACATCTGCGCCAGCGACAGCGGTGCGGTGAGCGAGCCGGTCGCGGTAACGTCCGCCTGCGCAGGGGCTGCGGTTTCGAGGCGGGTCGCCTGTTTTGCAAGCGATGCGGCGGTTGGGTAGCTGAACAGGTCGTTGAAACGCACCTCGATGCCGTGATTGCTCAAAAGCCGGCCGATGATGCGGGTGGCGATCAGCGAATGGCCGCCAAAATCGAAGAAATCGTCATCCAGCCCCATGTCCGGGCAGGCGAGTGCTTCGCGGAATTCGGCAAGGATCGTTGCGGCAGTCTCACTATCGTGCGCGTAAGAGGTGGCGGGCAGGGATGCCGGAGCCTCCAGTCCTGCGGGCGAGGTCTGATGCGTGATACCGGAAACATCCGCGCCGCCTTCGAGATGGGTGACGAAACGCTCCAGCAGGAATGCGGTCGCGTGCGGCGACGTCTCCTTGCCACCCGTCAGTTCCAGACGGATATGGCCATTGACCGTGCTGCCGGCGGCAAGCGTCAGGCCAAGGCCGGACTGGAGCGAAGGCAGCGGCAGCCGTTCGAACCGGAGGCGATCGACGGATGAGGTGTCGGCGGGTGTTGCCAGCGGCTGTAACGTGAAGGTGGCCGCTTCGTCGTTGTGTTCGTCCCCGTTTCCGATTTTCCGTTGCAGCCCCGCCAGCACGGCCTGTTCGGCCTCCGGCATTGGCTGGCCAGGCGGGATCGACATGCGGGTGACCGCCTCCACCGGCAGCGGAAAGCCAGGCTCGCTGCCCGTTTGCAGGGGCAGGCGCAGGGTGACAGCGTCGAGATGGCCACTCGTAGCCAGAAACAGCGCGAATCGGGCGCCGGTGCGCGCCAGAAGCGCCTCGGTTGCGGTCGCACCGTCAAGGTCGAGCAGGGCGACCGGAATATCGATGCCGTGGCTGTGGCTCGCCGGCTTCGCCGTCCTGTTGCGCAAGGAGACCACCTGCGAGGCGCAGGTTGGCCCTTGCAGCCAGGGGAGCGGAAGGGGGGTGACGATGCCGGTTTCGGTGGCGCGTGGCAAAAGCGGCTTCGGTGCCTCGCCGGCATAGGCGGCGGCGATAGCTTCCAGCAAGATCTGCGGCGAGAGGCTTTCGCCGAGCAGGCCATGCACCAGAAGCGCCAGCAACACCTCTCCATCGCTCAGAAGCACGATGGCCTGAAACGGCGGATCGATTTCCGCATCGAAGGGGCTTGCCTGAAGGTCGTGCAAGAGGGCTACCGCTTCGTCCGTCGAAGGCGCCTGAAACAGTTGCACGAGGGAGGACGAGGGAGCTTCGACGCTCTTGGCAAGCGTGCCATCTTCCCCGAAGGAAAACCGCACGCGAAGCGCGGGCCATGCCTCGCACACCGTTTCCAGTGCCGATGTCAGGCGCAGAAGGTCGCTCTCGCCGCCGATGCGATAGGTAAGAATGTGCCGGAAGACCTGATCGGGGTCCTGAAATTGCTGGAACCAGACCCGTTCCTCATATTGGCTTGGCTGCGATCCGCTCGGTTGGGCTTCGTCCGCATTGTCGAAGGTTTGTTCGATGCGGCGCGCAAGCATGCGCGAATTATCTGCTGCCATGGTCCTCTCCTTGGACTTGTTTTTGCGAAAATGGTCGAGGGCGTCGTGCCCGGCGCGAGAAGTCCCGTATTTTGCGCGGGATCAGGCTTCCGCGCGCGCACGTTCGATCAGTGCCTGCCAGGCGGCAAGCGTCGGCTGACGGGCGAGATCGTCATAGTCGAGGCGCCTGCCGGCGAGCTGTGAAAGCGGCGGGATCAGGCGCATGAGCGCGAGAGAATGAAGGCCGCAGGAAAACAGGTTGGTGTTTTCCCCGATGGCATGCGTTTCCTCATCCAGAACCCTGGCGAGATGGCTCCGAAGTTCCGTCATCATCGTTTCCGCCTCCGGTCTTTTGCCGTTGTGGCCGGCTCATTCATCGAAATGATCGTGAACGCCGCTGGCCCCGCGCCGCCAGTAGCCGGAAGCGCGTGTCCATTTGGGGTTGGCGCCGAGTTCATCGACCAGGATGGCCCGCAATTCCTTCGCCGTTTTCGATTCGCAGGCAACCCAGCTGAAGACATCACCCTTTGGCAGATCGAGTGCGCGCAGCGCGGCCGTCAAGGCATCGCCATTGGCCGCAATATTGACCCAGACGATCGAGGCGTCGGCGTTCGTGGTAAGCTCCAGACGGTCGGCATCGGTCTCGACTTCGATCAGGGCAACGACGCGGGTGCCTTCAGGCATTTCTTCCAGCCGCCGTGCAAGGGCGGGAAGGCCGGTATCGTCGGCAATCAGAAGATGCCAGTCAAAGGTGAAGGGAATGGTGAACGAGCCGCGCGGGCCGGCAATCCATGCCTTGTCACCCACCTTGGCGGATTTTGCCCAGTTGCTGGCGGGACCGTCATGGTGTGTGGCGAAATCGATGGCGAGTTCGCCCGTTTCGGCGTTAAAGCTGCGCGGCGTGTAATCGCGTGCGAGTGGGCGGCGCGCGCCGTCCGGAAATTCAAGGCCATTCGGGCCGATGACCGGCAGGTTCGGCTGGGTTTCACCGGGCAGCGGAAAGAACATCTTGACGTGGTCGTCAAAACCAAGGCTGGCAAAGCCCTCCAGTTCCGGCCCGGTCAAAACGATGCGCACCATCGACCGGCTGAGTTTTTCCACGCGGCTGACATCAAGGCAGCGCAGCTTGACGGCGTAGCGATGGCGTTTCGGGGTGCGGTCGGCAATGGCGGTTTCGGTGCTTTCTGGCATGCTCATGTCGGGGTCTTTCCTGGGATTTTCGCCGATGGGATCGGCTGCATCGCGGTCCCGGATCGGCTTGCCTGAAAACAGCGCGTCGGAAATTTCCGGCGGCGGCCCGGCGTTGTTGCGTCAAGATGGGCAAACCATAGCAGGCGTATTCGGGTGTCGCAATATAACTTTCTCCTAAAACTCAAGTTTATTGCCGGCGCAGGTTTTGCGCCGGAACTGGGCTTTTTGAACGAGCGTTTAGCGGCGGCCTGCCCAGCCTTCAACGGCGTCCAGCGTGTGCAGCGCGCTGGGGATGGACGGCGTTGTGACCTGGTAGGAATCGAGGAAGACGATCCGGCCGTCACGTGCCGGTTTGACGAAGCGCTCCCAGCCGGGAATGATCTTTTCGAGTGCGGCGCGGGTTCCGGCTTCGCCTCGGGCGGGGCTGTTATAGCTGTTCATCACCACCAGCAAATCCGGGTTGAGCTTGCCGAAGGCCTCGGCGCTCAGCGGCATCGTCAGGGTGGAACCCAGCCCGCCCGACGGGGTGGCGTTGTCGATCTTCAGCCGCGCATAACCCAGATCCTCCAGCGCCTGCACCGCGCCGGACATGTCGCCGACCGCGTTGATCTGGTCGGTCAGCAGGATTGCGAGATAGGTCTTGCCCTTTGCGTCTTCGCCGAGCGCTTTTTTGACGGTGGCGAGTTTTTCGTCATAGGTCTTCCGGCGCTCCGTAAAGGCGTCGCTTTTTCCAATGAGACGCGCAAGATCCTCCTCGACGCTGAAGCCATAGGTGTGGCCGGTGCTGACCTTTTGCAGATAGACGGGCGCGACGGTGGAGAGCTGTTCGGCCTTGCCGCTGTCCATTTCCGTGGCGACGATCAGATCGGGTTGCAGCGCCCTCAGCTTTTCGAGATCGATCAGGCCGACCGCGCCGAAACCTCCAGGTTTGGTGCGGCCTTCACCGAGAACGCTATCGATGAAATCAACGGCGGTGGCGAATTTGCCGTCGCTGTTGCGGCCGTAGGCGCCGACGACATTGGCGCCGAGATCCATCAGCGGTACCCCCAGCAGCGGCTCGTGCATGACGACGATGCGCTGCGGGTGTTCCGGCACGGAAACCGTGCGGCCGGCGGCATCGGTGACGGTTCGCTCAGTGGCAAGGCTGCTTCCGGCGGACAGAAGTGCGGCAAAGAGGATGGCAAATCGCATGGCGTACCCTTTGTTCAATCTATTCAGTGGCGGTTGGTTCGGCGCAGCGCCTGCAGGCGCAGCGTGAGGATGAAAAGCGGCACGCCGATCAGCGTCAGGGCAAGGCCGATCGGCATCGGCGTATCGGCCACCAGCCCACGCGAGAGCGTGTCGGCAGTTGCCACCAGAATGCCGCCGGTCAGCCCGGACAGGAAAAGCCTGGCGCGACCCACAGCGGGCGAAACGAAGGTGGCGAGATGCGGGGCGATGACCCCGAGAAAGGTCAGCAGCCCGACCGCCGTGACGGAGGCCGAACTGAGGATAACTGCAAAAACGATGACGAGCGGGCGCGAGCGTTTGACGGTTTCGCCAAGCGCCATCGCCATCTCGTTGCCGAGATCGAAAACCGCAAGCGCCCGGCCGATGAGAAAAATGCCCGCAAGGCTCGCCGCAAAGAGCGGCGCAAAGACGAGAATGATCGGCCAGCTCGCCTGAAACAGCGAACCCGCCATCCAGTCGGCCAGCGACAGCGACGTTTCCGTCGGCGTGTAGAGCAAAAGCACTGATGAAACGGAGGAGAGGGCGGATTCGATTGCGATACCCATCAGCAGGATGGCAAGCCCGCTCGAACGCTCGCGCCCGACGAGGGCAATGAGCAGGAAGGCCACCGCAAGACCGCCGCCAACGGCGGCAAGCGCCACCATGGTCTTCGGTGCTGCCGGCACCAGCACCAGAAGCAGCATGATCGTCGTCATAGATCCCTGGCTCAGCCCGAACAGGCCGGGATCGGCGAGCGGATTGCGGGCGACCGATTGCAACATGGCCCCGGCCAGCGCAACGCTCCAGCCGGCCATGAAACCGAGCAGGATGCGCGGCAGCCGCACCGTCCACAGCGCATAGGCCTGATCGTCGCTCAGATGCCCGCCCGCAAGGCCGCGCAGGAGATCGATGAGGCCGGTCTGCGTATTGCCGAGGCTAACGGAAATGGCGGCCAGCACCAGTACCAGCAGGATCAGCGCCAGACCGGCCTTGAGGTTGCCGATGCCGATCTGCAGACCGCTCGGCAACCGCAGGATGGCTTTGCCATCGGTGGCGAAGTGCCTTTTCATCACAGCCCTCTTCATGACAACCCGCTGGCCGAAGGCGAAAGATAGAAGCGCTTGACGATGACGATGAAGACGAGGCCGCCGAGCAGGTCCATGAACAGCCCGGTATTGACCACATAGGGCCTGAACAGGGTCTGCGCGCCGAGATCGGCCAGCACGCAGAGACTTGCGCCGACAAGGGCGGAAGCGGGCAGAGCGAGTTTGAAGTTCACCCCGACCAGCGGCCGGACCATATGCGGCACGATCAGGCCGACGAAGCCGATGGGGCCGCAGATCGCCACCGCCGAGCCGGAGGCGAGCATGGTGGCGAAAAGTGCGATACGGGACACGCGCGTGACGTTGACGCCAGCGGAGGCGGCTTTTTCCGCACCCAGCAGAACGAGCGTCAGCGGGCGGGCGACCGACCACAGCATCACCAGCGCAATGGCACCAATCCACCAGAAATCGTTGAGGCGTTCGGCATAGACATGGTTGATGTTGCCGCCGACCCAGCTCAGGAATTCGGCGCGCCGTGTGGGGTTGGATAAGAGCAGGGCGTTGGTGATGCCGATCAGCAGCATGGAGACAAGCGCACCGGAAAGGATGAGCGACAGGCCGCGCGGATCGTTTGCCCGCCCGGCCAGCCGGGCGACGAGGAAGCAGCCGCCGAAGCCGAAGCCGGCGCCGACAAGTGCGACAAGACCCTGCACTTCAGGAGAAGAATCAAACACCAGCGCCCCGGCGACCACAAAAAGCGTCGCACCGGCATTCAAGCCCAGAGTGGAGGGCGAGGCGAGAGGATTGCGGGCCAGTCCCTGCAACACGCAGCCGCTGACCGCGGTGGTGGCGCCGACATAGATCGCAATCAGCGAACGCGGAATCTGCTGATAGAGAAGGACCGACTGTTCGTAGGTTTCGGCCTCGCCATGCAGCAGCGTCGTCACGATTTCAGCAAGCGGCAGGCCGCCAGCCATCAGCACGAGGTTGAGAGCGAGGATAACGGCCAGCAGCAGGGCTGCGGCAAAGATCAGCGTTATTTTCGAGGTCATGCCGGAATGGCCTGTTCCTGCCGCTCGAGGCGAGGCACGCAGATGAGCCGCCCCTGCCGGGAAAAAATGTCGGCCTCGAGATCAAAGACCTCAGCCACATTGGCTGATGTGACCGTGCTCGCCACCGGCCCGGAGGCGAGAACCCGCCCGGCTTTCAGCATGATGATGTCATCGGCAAAGGTGGAGGCAAGGTTGAGATCGTGCAGCACGACAATGACCGTCTTGCCGTGCCTGTCCGTCAGTTCGCGCACGAGGCTGAGAACGGCATATTGATATTTCATGTCGAGATGGTTGACCGGCTCGTCCATCAGGATCACCTCCGTGTCCTGCGCAAGCACCATGGCGATGAAGGCGCGCTGGCGCTGGCCGCCGGACAGCGTGTTCACCTGCGCCTTGGCCTTGTCTTCCAGCCCGACGGTCTTCAGCGCCTCGGCAAAAAGCGCCCGGTCGCGCTCGGATGGACCGCCGCCAAGCCCGTAACGCGCATAACCCGCAAGCTCGATCAATTCGCCAAGCGTCATATAATCAGGGCAATGGCATTCCTGCGGCAGATAAGCGATGCGGCGGGCGAGTTCGCGGCGTCCGATCTCGCCGATCAGACGATCGCCAAGGCTTATCCTGCCTGACGATAAAGGCACGAAACCCATGATGGTCTTCAACAGCGTCGACTTGCCACAGCCGTTGGGTCCAACCAGCGCGGTGACGCGGCCGGTTTGAAACCGGGCTGACAGGCCCTGCAATACGGGGACGTGTCCGTAACTGACATGAAGGTCCGTGGCATCAAGCACCGGAATACAACTCCTGCTATTCATGGCACCATGCGTCGAGACGACGCACATATGTTCTAAGGTTTTGAATTCAAACATCGAACTTGCCAGAATCGGGTTTCGTTCCGGCAAGCGCGACGGGGTGGTCTTGAAGCGACACTAAACTATAGTAAAACTCTCCACAAATCGAAATTTGCCGATTCACATCGCGGATTTTGTGCGGGTTTTTTCATTCGAGGTGTTTCATGTCAGTCGCGCTCAAGCTTCACGTCGGCATGTCGCTGGCGCCAACCTGGCTCAGCGGCGAGGCATGGCGGCGTAGAGACAGCGGTATAGACGGGGTTTTCTCCAGCGATTATTTCGTCGATCTGGCAAAGCGCGCCGAGGCGGCGCTTGTGGATTTCGTCTTCCGGCCCGATACGCTTTTTCTGCGCACCGAGGGGCTGGAAACCGGCGGCGGATTTGCGAGCATGGACCCGACCATGCTTCTGGCCGCCATCGCGCGGGAGACAAGCCATGTCGGCCTGCTCTCCACCGTTTCGACGACGTTCCTGCCGCCCTATGTGGTTGCCCGCCAGCTACAGTCGCTGAACTGGCTGAGCAACGGCCGGGCGGGCTGGAACATCGTCACGGCGCTGGATGGCCATGAAAATTTCGGCCTGACGGAAATGCCCTCGCCGCAGCAGCGTTATGAGCGCGCCGCCGAGTTCACGCAGGTGGTGCAGCAGCTCTGGGCGAGTTTTCCCAACGAGGCGCTGAAGCTCGACAGGGAGAGCGGACGTTTTGCCGATTCGTCGCTGGTGCGGCCAATCGCGCATGACGGAAAGCACTTCAGCGTCAAAGGCCCGCTCAACCTGCCGGCCCATGCCAGCCGCATTCCGCTGGTGCAGGCGGGTGCTTCGCCTGAGGGCCGCCACTTCGCCGCCTCCGTTGCCGATGCGGTCTTTGCCTCGACGCCGGATATGCAGGCGGCAATCGAACTCAGGGCGGACTTGCGGCGGAGGGCTGAGCGGCATGGCCGCTCACCTGACGTCGTGAAGCTGATGCCGGGTCTCAGCCTTTATCTGGCGGACACGAAGACCGAGGCGCTCGAGCTTTTTGCGGAGACCCACGCAAGGGCCAACCGTGGCCGGGTATTTGCATCCATCCAAAATCTGACCGGCCTCGATCTCTCCGACTGGCCGCTCACGCGTGTTGTCACCACATCTGACTTGCCGCCGCCGCCGCCGCCGCAGACGCCGAGAAGCCGCACCCATGCCAATTTGCTGCGCCGGCTGATCGAGCGCGAAACGCTGAGCGTTGCCGAATTGTTGCGGCGTCCGGAAGTGATGGGGTCCGGCCACTGGCAGATCATCGGCACGGTCGAGGATGCGTTTGAAAACATCCGCGAATGGGTGGCGGCGGGCGCGATAGACGGTTTTGTCGCGGTGCCCGGCGGTTCGGTCGCGTCGATGCGGCTGGTGCTGGAGCGGCTGCTTCCGAGGCTCGGGGATGCCGGGCTTTTCCGCACCGGCTACTGCGGCCGCACCTTCGCGGAACATCTGGCCGAGTAGCTTACGATCCGCCGGATTCTGCCGTTGCCTTTCTGGCCGCTTCGAGAAGCTGCGGAAAATGCCGCTCGGTCTCGGCGGTTGCCAGGAAGGACACGGTGGTGACGACGCAACAGATTTCGCCCCGGGCGTCGAAAACCGGGGCGGCCTTGCCGGTCAGGGCGGAGAACAGATGTTCATTGAGTTCCGCGCCGCCTGTTTCCCGGATGGTGTGCAGGACGTTGGCGTCGGGACGGGAGCCGCGAAAGGCAGCCGGTTGCAGCTTGCGCACCGCCGCTATCCTGTCCGGGGGCAGATAAGCCTGAAAAACCAGCCCGCAGGCGCTGTTATCCAGCGGCAGGACATCGCCCAGCGCCACGGTGCTGATGGAGAAGCTGGCGCTTCTCGCCCATTGCACCACGGTCGGGCCGCGATCCGTCCAGATCGCCACGCCACAACTGGCACCGATCTTTGCGGCCAGCGCTTTCATCTGGCGACCGGCGGTCTCGACCGGATTTATCCGCCTTAACGCGCTGACGCCGATTGCGAGTGCGGTCGGGCCGAGGTCGTAGTTGCCGGTAGCGGGGTCCTGCGCCACAAGTCCTTCCCGCACAAGGCTTTGCAGGTAACGATGGGCGGTCGAGCGGCCGGTGCCGGCGCGCCTGGCAAGTTCGCCGAGCGCAAGCGCCGTGTCCGATTTAGAGAGATGATCGAGAAAGCGCGCGGCAATCGAGACCGACTGAATGAGGGCAGAGCGCTTCTCTCCCTCGTTTTCCGGCAGATTGTCCGGCTCGTCATCCATGGCGTCCAAGCCCGTTCCCCGATTTATGGCGTGAACATGCCTAGCGCATCCGGCCGGAAATCGGAATCGATTTCTCAGCCGTTTCAACGCCTTCCCCTCAAGGCGCGTAATGGCGTGACAAAAAGCTGCCCACGAGCTTTGTTGTAAATATGACACATCCCGTTACGGAACCCAGTTCGTCCACAATACGGAACGCATTCTCTATTGCGAAACGGATAACGCTTCCGTTACTTGAATATGACTTGAATACTCATGTTTATTAGGGGTGTGTTATGGGGTTTCGTTCTAGCGGCCGTTTGATGAGCGGGGTCAGCGTTTTGACGCTGGCCGCTCTGTTTGTTACGCCTGTTTTCGGTCAGGACCAACAGGCCGAGGCATCGGGGACGACCGTTCTCAAGCCGATTGTCGTCACCGGTGAAAAAGTCGCGCGCGACATGAAGAACACGGCGTCGTCCGTCTCGGTCATATCAAGCGAGACAATCAAGAACGAAAAGACCGGCGATCCCACGGTATCGGAAGCGATCAAGGATATTCCCAACGTCGTTTATACCGACAATGTCAGCGCCCCGATCATTCGTGGTCTCGACACGCAGGGGCCGAACACGGGGGCGACAGCGTTCTTCGCCGGCACCGTGCCGCGCGCCACCATCAATGTCGATGGTCACTATCTCGGTTATAACGAGTTCATCTATGGCGCGACCTCCATCTGGGATGTCGAAAGCGTCGAGGTCTTCCGTGGCCCGCAGACGACGTCGCAGGGCGCCAACGCCATTGCCGGCGCCATTATCGTCAATACCAAGGACCCGACGTTTACGCCGGAAGCAAGCTATCAGGCCGAAATCGGGAATTACCACCAGAAGCGGGCTTCCTTTGCGGTCTCGGGGCCGTTGATCGAGGATGAGCTGGCGGCGCGTCTGGCAATCGATTATTCCGGCCGCGATACCTTTATCGATTACATCAATTCCGGCTTTGCCCATGCCGGCACCAACCAGGATTTCAAGGAATTCAACGCCCGTTTCAAGCTTCTGTGGGAACCGCCGGAAATTCCGGGCCTGACGACCAAGCTGACCTATTCCTATAACGCCGCCAACCGGCCGAGCCAGGAAGCGGCGTCGCGTCCTTTCGAGGATCTCAACCACATCACCACCACCATGCCGAGCTGGAGCCAGAATACCCACACCGGCATCCTCGACATCAACTACGACTTCGAAAACGGCGTGAAACTCTTCAACCAGACGCAGTTTTCCGCCTCCGATGCGCGCCGCAGGGTGGGTGTGGTCAATAATGGCGATGCCAATATCGATCAGACGAATACGTCCCACGAAACCCGTGTGACCTTCGGTGACCAGGAAGACGTGCTGAGTGGCGTTGCTGGCATTTTTTACGCCCACACGCAGGCCGATGAGGTTCTTTATCTGCGCGGCACCTACAACAACAGCGTTTCGACATTCGATGACACCAAGGACAATCTCGGCATCTTCAGCGAGCTGAGCTATCGTCTGACCGACCAGTGGACGCTTACCGGCGGCCTGCGGTACCAGACCGACCGTATCCAGCGGGCAGGCCGCTCCGTCTATTCGGCCAGGGCGGTGGATTTTGACGAGACCTTTTCCGAGCTGCTGCCCAAGGCCTCGCTTGCCTATGCGATCAACGATGACTGGACCGTGGGCGGCATGATCAGCCGTGGTTACAATCCCGGCGGCATCTCGCTCAACATCTCGTCGGGTCAATGGTTGCCCTTCGAGAAGGAGACCATTTGGAACTACGAACTGTACACGCGCGCGAAGCTGCTGGATGACCGGCTGACGCTCAACAGCAACCTGTTCTACATGGATTACAAGAACGCCCAGTATAATATTCCGGTCGTTATCTCCTCGGGCATCACCCAATCCTACACCATCAATGCGCAGAAAGCGCATGCCTATGGTCTGGAAGTCGGCGCCGATTATCAGGTTCTCGACAATCTGACGCTGAAGGCAAGTGCAGGCGTGCTAAAGACGGAAATCGACCAGATTTCCGCCAATGCCAGCTATGCCGGCAATGAATTCGCGAAATCGCCGGGTTACATGTTCAGCGTCGGCGCAAGCTGGGATGTGACCGACAAGTTCACCGTCTCGGGGCAGGTCCGCCATATCGACGGTTATTATTCCGACACGGCCAACACCGCCGCCTATGCAATCGACCCCTACACCATCGCCGATGTGCGGGCGAGCTACAAGTTCCAGGAGGCAATGGAGGTCTACGCTTATGTGAAGAACGTCTTCGACGAGCGTGCGCCGACCTATATGCAGCAGAACCGCGGCATTGGCGGCATCGAGGCCAGCATGACCGAACCGCGCATGTTCGGCATCGGCGTCAGGGGCACGTTCTAAGCCCTTGGCTTGAACTGAAAAACAAAGAGACCTCCGACATGATTTTCGGAGGTCTCGATCTGCTGGTTTTCTCTCACATTCGCCGTCATCCTGGGGCTTGTCCCGAGGATCCGATCACGTCGCGTTGGAAGTATCGGTTGCAGATGCTCGGGACAGGCCCGAGCATGACGAAGGAGACGTTTTAGGCCTTCGCAAAACCTTGCTTCTTGATCCTGACCAAGCCTCAGAAAAACGCCTGAATGCCCGTCTGTGCCCGGCCGAGGATCAGCGCGTGGACGTCGTGCGTGCCCTCATAGGTGTTGACCGTTTCGAGGTTCTGGGCGTGGCGCATGACGTGGTATTCGATCTGGATGCCGTTGCCGCCGTGCATGTCGCGGGCCTGGCGGGCGATATCCAGCGCCTTGCCGCAATTGTTGCGCTTGATGATGGAGATCATTTCCGGCGCCATCTTGTGCTCGTCCATCAACCGGCCGACGCGCAGCGATGCCTGGAGGCCGAGGGCGATTTCGGTCTGCATGTCGGCGAGCTTCTTCTGGTAAAGCTGCATGCCGGCCAGCGGCTTGCCGAACTGCTTGCGGTCGAGACCATATTGCAGGGCGCGGAACCAGCAATCTTCGGCAGCGCCCATCACACCCCAGGAAATGCCGTAGCGGGCGCGGTTGAGGCAGCCGAACGGGCCTTTCAGGCCGGAAACATTGGGCAGCAGCGCATCTTCGCCAACTTCCACGCCGTCCATGACGATTTCGCCAGTGATCGAGGCGCGCAGCGAAAGCTTGCCGCCGATCTTCGGGGCAGACAGACCCTTCATGCCCTTTTCCAGCACGAAACCACGGATCTGGTTGTCATGCGCTTCCGATTTCGCCCAGACGACGAAGACATCGGCGATCGGCGCGTTGGAAATCCACATTTTCGAGCCGCGCAGGCGATAGCCGCCGGCGATTTTTTCGGCGCGGGTCTTCATGCCGCCGGGGTCGGAGCCGGCATCCGGCTCGGTGAGGCCAAAACAGCCGATCAGTTCGCCGGAGACGAGGCCGGGCAGATATTTCTTCTTCTGCTCGTCCGAGCCGTAGGCGAAGATCGGATGGATGACGAGCGAGGACTGCACGCTCATCATCGAGCGATAACCGCTGTCGATGCGCTCCACCTCGCGGGCGACGAGACCATAGGCCACGTAGCTGGCATTGGCGGCGCCATATTCTTCCGGCAGGGTGATGCCGAGAAGGCCGGTGCGGCCCATCAGGCGGAACAGTTCCGGTTCGGTGGTTTCGGAAAGATAGGCCTCGGACACACGCGGCATAAGTTCCGATTTGCCGAAGGCTGCGGCGGCGTCGCGGATCATCCGCTCGTCTTCGGTCAGTTGGTCTTCCAGCAGAAAAGGGTCCTGCCAATTGAATGCTGCGCGTTCGCTCACGTTATGCCTCCGGATTTGCTGGGCGGATTATTGGTATTCGATACGGATGGCACAAGCCATGTTTACTCATTTTTGCATTACATATAGTAATGGCTCATGACGTCTCTCAGCCGCAAACTCCTGCCCTCCACCAGTGCGCTTGCCGCCTTCGATTCCGTTGCCCGGCTCGGCAGTTTTTCCGCCGCCGCCGATGAGCTTGCCCTGACGCAAGGGGCGATCAGCCGTCAGGTTATGTCACTGGAAGAGCAGCTTGGCGTGCGCCTGTTCGAGCGCGGCGCGCGCGGAGTGTCGCTGACGACCGAGGGCCGCGCTTACGCGAAATCGATTGCCGCAGCCCTTGGCGAGATCCGCGCCGCCTCGTTGCAGATCATGACCAAAACGCATGGCAATACGCTGAACCTTGCGATGCTGCCGACCTTCGGCACCCGCTGGCTTTTGCCGCGCATTCCCGATTTCGTCTCCAGCCATCCGGAAATCACCATCAATTTCGCCACCCGCATCGGCCAGTTCGATTTCGAGCGTGAACAGCTGGATATTGCGATCCACATCGGCCAGGCGGATTGGCCGGGGGCGGAGAGCACCTTTTTGATGCATGAAATGGTCGCGCCGGTGTGCAGCCCGGAATTCCTGAAGGCGCACCCGGTTGAAAAGGGCGAGGATATCGCCGCCCTGCCGCTGCTGCACATGGCCTCGCGGCCGGGCGCTTGGAGCCACTGGTTCGAGAGCCTCGGCCATTCGCTTGCCTTGCCGCAGGGCATGCGGTTCGAGCAGTTTTCCAGTGTGGCGCAGGCCTGCATTGCCGGGCTTGGCGTGGCTTTGATGCCGCTTTTCCTGATCGATAACGAGCTGAAATCGCGGCAATTGGTCAAAGCCTACGATCATCAGGCCAAAAGCCCGAGTTCGTACTACGCGGTCGCGCCCCTATCCCGCGCCAACCACGTTCCCGTCGTGCTGTTTCGCGACTGGCTGGTGCGCCAGGTCGAGGCCTATCGCGCGGCGGCCAATCCGCCCGTTTAAAAAATAAACGCACTTTTTTCGGGCATTTAGGCTTTGTGCCTCGATTTTTGCCTGGATTTCCCCGTGGCTGGACTCGACAGGCGGGTTTTGGTGGATTATCGTGATTAAACGTTTAATCAGCCCTTTCGGACCATCATGGCGCCTTCCCGGCCTGCTACCAATCTGAGCGCGATAGCAGCGGCACTCGGCGTGTCGGTTGCAACCGTGTCCAATGCGCTGTCGGGCAAGGGCCGGGTTTCGCCCGAGCTGGTGGAGCGCATCCGCAGGACCGCCAGCGAACTTGGTTATGTGCCGAGTTCGGCGGGCAGGGCGCTGCGCACCGGCAGGTCAGGCGTTCTCGGGCTGGTGCTGCCTGACATCGCCAATCCGCTCTTCCCGCAGATCGCGCAGGCCATCGAAAAGGCGGCGGTCAATGCCGGTTACGGCGTGCTGATCGCCGACTCGCGCGGCGAGATCGCCATGCAGACGGATGCGATCAACCGGCTGATCGAGCGCGGCGTGGATGGCATGGTCGTGGTTCCGCGCCGTGGCACGCGCATCGCCGATGTCGATTGCCCTGTCGCTGTCATCGACAGCCCCTCGACACCCGGAAACACCGTTGCCGCCGACCATTGGGATGGCGGCCGGCAGATCGGCGAATATCTGGCCGCCCTTGGCCACGACAAGGTGGCGCTGATCGGCAAGAACCGCGATTCCAACGTGCAGAACGACCGCCTCGGCGGCATTCGCGACGGTCTCGGCAAGGCCTGCCTCACCGAAACTCTTTGGGTGGACGTCCTTGAAAAGGCTGGTGGTGCGGGTTGCCGTCTCGGCCTTGCCGAAAAGGTCGCCAAGGGCTTCACCGCCTTTGCCGCCGTATCCGACCTGCACGCGCTGCGCGCGCTTACCGAATTGCAGCGCGAGGGCATCGAGGTGCCGGAAGAGGCGAGTGTCACCGGCTTCGACGATCTGATTTTTTCCGCCGTGGTGACGCCGCCGCTGACGACGATGCGCATGGATATGGGCCGCATCGCCGATCTGGCCGTGGAGGCGCTGTTGCGCGCGATCGATGGCGAGGCGGGTTTTGAAAACGGCATGGCTGCCGAGGTCACGGCAGAAATCTCGAAAGTACCGATGGCGCTGATCATGCGCGGCTCCACCGGCGAAAAAATGCATGATGCGATTGAAGCCAAAAAAACGACAGCAGGAGAACTCACACCATGAAAACAATCATTCTTGCATCGGGCGCCGCCCTGATGCTGACGATGGGTGCGGCGCAGGCGCAGGACAAGACGCTGACGATCTCGGTCTACGCCTTTGCGCAGGACGAATTCAAGGAACTGGTCTATGCGCCGTTCGAAAAGCAATGCGGCTGCAAGCTGGTCGTCGAGACCGGCAACAGCGTCGAGCGTCTGGCCAAGATGGAGGCCAACAAGACCAATCCGGTGGTCGATCTCGCCATCGTTTCCATGGCGGATGCGCTTTCCGCCACCCGCAAGGACCTGATCCAGAAGATCGACGCCACCAAGGTTCCGAATATCGGCAAGCTTTATGACATCGCCAAGGATCCGAATGGCGACGGCATGAGCGTCGGCGTTAATTTCTACGCCACGTCAATCGTTTACCGCACCGACAAGATGAAGATCGATAGCTGGGCCGATCTGCTGAAGGACGGTATCGTCGATCACGTCGCCTTCCCGAACGTCACCACCAATCAGGGCCCGCCGGCGCTTTACATGCTGGGCAAGGCCATCGGCAAGGACACGGCCGATCTTTCCGGCGCCATCGAGGCCGTCGGCGAAAAGAAGGACGAGATCGTCACCTTCTACGTCAAGTCCTCGCAGCTGGTGCAGTTGATGCAGCAGGAAGAAATCTGGGCTGCCCCCATCGGCCGCTTCTCCTGGGCGCCCTTCACCAAGCTCGATCTGCCACTTGCCTGGGCAACCCCCAAGGAAGGCCAGACCGGCGGCATGAACGTGCTGGTGGTGCCCAAGGGCACGAAGAATGAAGAGCTGGCGCTGCAATTCATGGATTTCTGGCTCTCGACCGACGTGCAGAAGGCGCTGGCGGAAAAGCTGGTGGACAGCCCGACCAATAGGCAAGTCAAGGTGTCCGACGAAGTCGCAAACAACATCACCTATGGCGACGAAACCGCAAAAAGCCTGCAGCTCATTCCTTCCGACGTCACGCTGGATAATCGCGACAAGTGGCTGTCGGAGTGGAATGCGAAGGTGGGGCAGTAAAGGCTTGCACCGGCGCCGGACCGTGGGGTGTACGTGCTGACGCACGTTACCCCCCTCTGTCCTGCCGGACATCTCCCCCTCAAGGGGGGAGATCGATCCGGGGCGGCGCCTCGTCTTGCTTTGAACGTCGCGATGAAGCGGTGTCAGCGCGCCCAGCCGATCTCCCCCCTTGAGGGGGAGATGCCCGGCAGGGCAGAGGGGGGCTGGCGCCCGCTGAGGCCAAATGAACAAGTCCTCCGCCAAACTTGGTCGGTGGAATCTCAAGACCGGAGAATGCCAAATGTTTCAGAACCGGGCCGAAGCGCTGGCGCTTGCCTTGCCCGCCGCAATTTTCGCGGCGGCGGTCTTTCTTGTGCCGGTCTTCATGCTTCTGTCGGAGGGTTTTCGCAGCGCTGACGGCTGGACATTGTCCGCTTACGCCGATTTCTTCGCCGATCCGCTGAACCAGAAGGTTTTCCTGCGCACCCTGAAGCTCGGCGCGCTCGTCACCATCGTCTCTGCCGTGGTGGGTTATGCGGCGGCTTTCGCCATCGTCAATCTGTCGGCGGGCGCCAAAGGCCATGTGGTCAATCTGGTCGTCCTGCCGCTGATGATCTCGCCGGTTGCCCGCACCTATGCCTGGATCGTCATTCTCGGCAGAACCGGCATCGTCAACCAGGCGCTTCAGGCGGTGGGCTTGAGCGATGCGCCGATCCGCATCCTGTTTTCCGAAACGGCTGTCTTCATCGGCCTTCTGCAATTGTTCCTGCCATTGATGATCATCTCGCTCATCAGCGCGCTGGAGAACATGCCGAAGGACACGATCGCGGCTGCCCGCGTTCTCGGCGCCAACTGGTTGCAGGTGTTCTGGAAGGTCATCCTGCCGCTGACCAAGGAAGGGCTTGTCGTCGGCGGCACGCTGGTCTTTACCGGTTCGCTGACGGCCTATATCACCCCCGCCATTCTCGGCGGTTCCAAGGTGCTGATGCTGGAAACCCTGCTTTACCAGCAGGTCACGGTCTCCAACAATTTCGTCGCCGCCAGCGTCATCGCCTTCATCCTGATCGTCATGAGCTTTGCCGCCAATATCCTGCTGAAGCGCATTGCCACCGCAAGGAACAAGAAATGACCCGGCAGCTCTTCATTCCGCTCACGCTTCTTCTCGTTGTCGGTTTCCTCATCGGGCCGTTCCTCATCATCGTTGCGGCCTCGTTTTCGGCCGGCGACACGCTCGCCTTTCCGCCGCAGGGCTTTTCGCTGAAATGGATCGCCAAGGTCTTTACCGTGGAAAGTTTCCGCGAGAGCTTTGCAATGTCGATGTTCCTTGCCATCGGCGGCACATTCACGGCGCTGATCCTCGGTATTCCCGCCTCCTACGCCATGTCGCGCTACAAGCTGCCTTTTGCGGAAACCGTGCGCACCATCGTGTCCGCGCCGATCATCGTGCCTGGCATCATCGTCGGTCTGGCGCTGTTGCGTTATTTCGTCGTGCCCTTCGGCATCGGCATCACGCTTGCCCTGTTTCTCGCCCACACCGCGCTCATCCTGCCCTATGCGGTGCGGGTAGTGTCGGCCAGCCTAAACAATCTGCGCTCGGATATCGAGGAGGCGGCGGTGCTGCTCGGCTCGTCGCGGCTCGGTGCATTCTTCCGGGTGGTGCTGCCGAACATTCGCGGCGGCATCCTGTCGGCCTTCATTCTCGGTTTCGTCACGAGTTTCAATCAGGTGCCGGTGTCTCTGTTCCTGTCGGGACCGGGCGTGCGCACGCTGCCCATCGATATGCTGGGCTACATGGAAATTGTCTTCGATCCGTCTGTCGCCGCACTCTCCTCGCTGCTCGCCTTCCTTTCCATCGGCATCGTCTTCATGGCCGAACGTTTTCTGGGGTTCTCCCGTTATGTCTGACGCAAATTACCTTTCGCTCCAAAAAGTCTCGCTCGCCTATGGCAACAGCATCGCCGTTAAGGATCTCGACCTCGATATCCGCAAGGGCGAGCTTCTTGCGCTGCTGGGTCCGTCCGGCTGCGGCAAGACCACCACGATGCGCGCCATTGCCGGGCTGATGCCGGTTGCGGGCGGGCGCATCTATCTCGATGGCGCCGATATCACCCGCGTGGCTGCCAACAAGCGCGCCGTCGGGCTGGTGTTCCAGTCCTATGCGCTCTTTCCGCATCTGACGGTTTACGAAAACGTCGCCTTTGGCCTGAAACTCAAGGGCATGAACGGCAAGGCGCTGGATGACAAGGTTGCCTCCGGCCTGAAATCGGTCGGGCTGTCCAGCTTCGCCTCGCGCAAGCCGGCCGAACTTTCCGGCGGCCAGCAGCAGCGCGTGGCGCTGGCGCGCTCCATGGTCATGGAGCCGAAGGTGCTGCTGCTCGATGAGCCGCTCTCCAACCTCGATGCGCGGCTGCGGCTGGAAATGCGCACCGAATTGCAGCGCGTGCAGAAGGAAACCGGCGTGACGATGATTTTCGTTACCCATGACCAGATCGAGGCATTGGCGCTTGCCGACCGCATTGTCGTCATGAAGGGCGGCAAGATCGAACAGATCGGCACGCCGGAAGAAATCTACAACGCGCCGGTTTCCGCCTTCGTCGCCGATTTCGTCGGCTTTGAAAATATCTTCGCGCTGGAAGGCGGCGCGTTGAAAACTGCAAACGGCACGACATCGCTTACCGGACCAGTCCCTTCAGCATCTGGACTGGCCTGGCGGCCGCGCATGGTTACCCTTGGTTCAGGTCCTTTCCAGGGAGCCGTGCGCGGCACATCCTTTGCCGGCAACAGCCGCGAATATCTGCTCGATACGCCGCTCGGCATCATCAAGGCGGAAACCGATGCCGCCCTGACCGCGCATAAAATCGGTGATACGCTCGCCTTCGACCTGCCGGTCGAAAAGGCGGCAAGCCTCAAGGTGTTCAACTGATCATGGGTGTGTGGATCGATACCGACATTGGCTTTGACGATATTGCCGCCATCATGGTCGTGCAATCGGCAGGCCTTGTCATTGACGGGATTTCGCTGGTCTTCGGCAATGCGACGCTGGATGCCGTCTGCAACAATGCCTCAGGCGCTGTTGCCGCCTTCGGCTGGTCGATGCCGATCCATCAGGGCCGCGCCAAACCGGTCCTCGGCGCGCTCGAAACCGCGCAATGCGTTCTCGGTGCAAGCGGCATTCCGACCGTTGGCCGCAGCCTGCCGGAAGCACCGGCCCTGCTGGAAAGCGATGCTTTCACCGCCCTGTGCGGCTGGCTGGAGGGAGAGGGCGAAAAGCGCATCCTCGCGCTCGGTCCGCTCACCAATATCGCCGCACTTTGCCTTGCCCGTCCCGATCTTGCCGCCAGAATTTCCGATCTGACCTGGATGGGTGGCGGCTTGACCAGCGGCAACCACACGGCCTCCGCCGAATTTAACGCCTATGCCGATCCGGAAGCGCTGGCCATCGTGCTCTCCCACGGCCTGCCGCTGCGCATGGTCGATCTCGACGCCTGCCGCAAGGTCACGGCCTCGCCGGACGATGTGCTGCCGATCCGCAATGCCGGAGGAAAGAACGCCGGCCTGATTGCCGACCTGCTGGAAGGGTTCATCGGCATCGCCACGCGGCGCGGCAGACCGGCCATGGCGCTATACGATCCCGTCGCCGCTGTTGCCTTCATGTCTGATCTGTTGGGCTGGCGGCAGGCGCGGATCGATGTCGAACTTCACGCGGCGCTGACGCGCGGGCGAACTGTGGTCGAGACGCGCGCGGAGAAGGTTGCCGCCTTTAACGCGCATTTCGCCGAAACGGTGAATGCCGAAGCCGCAAAGGCCGCTATTCTCGAGGCTCTGCGCCGGGAGGCCGCCCGATGAGTGCGCAATTGCCGATGCGCGAGCCTGCCGATCTCTCGGACGACGCGCTGCGCACCCGCGCGGTTGCCGCCGCGCGCGGCGATGCGCCTTTCGATGTTCTCTTGACCGGCGGAACGCTGGTGGATGTGGTGACGGGAGAGCTTCGCGCCGCCGATATCGGCATTGTCGGTCCGCTGATCGCCAGCGTTCACGAGCGGGCAAGCCGCAGCGATGCCGCAGAGGTCATCGATGCATTCGGCGCCTATGTCTCGCCCGGCCTGATCGACACGCATATGCACATCGAAAGCTCGATGATAACGCCCGCTGCCTATGCGGCCGCAGTCGTCGCTCGCGGCGTTACCACCATCGTCTGGGACCCGCATGAATTCGGCAATGTCCACGGTGTGGAAGGGGTGCGCTGGGCGGCGAAATCCATCGAAAACCTGCCCCTGCGTGCCATTCTGCTGGCACCGTCCTCGGTGCCGTCAGCGCCGGGACTGGAGCGCGGAGGTGCGGATTTCGATGCCGGAATTCTCGCCGATATCCTCTCCTGGCCGCAGATTGGCGGCGTTGCGGAAATCATGAACATGCGCGGCGTCATCGAGCGCGATCCGCGCATGAGCGCCATCGTGCAGGCCGGTCTCGTCTCGGAAAAGCTGGTCTGTGGCCATGCGCGCGGCTTGAAAGATGCCGATCTCAACGCTTTCATGGCGGCAGGCGTCTCCTCTGATCACGAGCTTGTTTCGGCTGATGACCTGATGGCGAAGCTGCGGGCGGGGCTGACCATCGAGCTGCGCGGCTCGCACGATCATCTGCTGCCGGAGTTCGTAGATGCGCTGAATACACTCGGCCACCTGCCGCAGACGCTGACGCTCTGCACCGACGATGTGTTCCCGGACGACCTATTGCAGGGCGGCGGGCTTGATGATGTGGTGCGCCGCCTTGTCGGTTACGGGCTGCGGCCCGAATGGGCGCTGCGCGCCGCCACCCTCAATGCCGCGCAACGGCTCGGCCGCTCCGATCTCGGCCTCATCGCCGCCGGTCGCCGCGCCGATATCGTCGTCTTCGAGGATCTGAGCGGCTTTTCGGCCCGTCATGTTCTGGCCGGTGGCAGAGCGGTTGCGAAAGGCGGGCAAATGCTCGCCGACATCCCGACATGCGATGCGACGGCGCTCGAAGGCTCGATGAAGCTGCCGCTTCGCAACGCCGACGATTTTCGGGTGGCCTCCGAAGGCGCGAAGGTGCGCCTCGCCACCATCGACCGCCCGCGCTTCACGCAATGGGGCGAAGTGCAGGCTGCGGTGAAGGACGGTTTCGTCGTTCCGCCCGAAGGTGCGACGATGATTTCCGTCACCCACCGCCACGGCATGGCCGATCCCGTCACGAAAACCGGCTTCGTGACCGGCTGGGGAGAGTGGAACGGCGCCTTCGCCACCACCGTCTCGCATGACAGCCACAACCTCACCGTCTTCGGCGGCAACCCGCAAGACATGGCGCTGGCCGCCAATGCGGTGATAACGGCCGGCGGCGGCATGGCTGTCGCCGCGCAGGGCAAAGTGACCGCGCTGCTACCCCTGCCGCTCTCCGGGCTGGTTTCCGATGCGCCGCTTGAAGACGTGGCAAAGGCTTTCGAGGCATTGCGCGCCGCCGTCGGCAAGGTCGTCGAATGGCAGCCGCCCTACCTCGTCTTCAAGGCCTGCTTCGGCGCCACACTCGCCTGCAACATCGGCCCGCACCAGACGGATATGGGGATTGCCGATGTGTTGACGGGGAGGGTGATGGAAAGCCCGGTGATTGCGGTGGTGGGGTAGCGCCGGGCGCTTACCGCGCGCTCTTTTCGAATCTGGGGAACCGACACAGCCATAAACGTGGACTATACGGAGAGCGTTTTGCCCACCTGTTTTTCTGCCCAGTCATGCGCCCAGCTGGCTCGTGAGCAATAACCGCGGCTGCCGTCTTCGCCAAAAAATACGCCTGCCCAGAGCGGCGTCGCATCATCCGTCAGAACCCAGCCGCCGGAATCACCTTGTGTTGGCACGGGCGTCACGAGATGCCCCAGCGCGCCGCCGATTGGCAGGGTTGGCTGGGGCCGCAGCTCGATCTGATCGCGGAAACAATAGGTGGAACTGCCATCGGTAAAGGCGTAGCTGATCGCAAGTGAACCGAGCTTACATTTGTAGAGACCACTTTTGCCCCTCAACGTCACATTTTGGCCCGATGTCAGGCTGGCAGCCACCCCACCCAATGACGACGATGCTGGCGCGGTGGTGAGTTCGATAAGCGAAAAGTCGAACATATTCACCGGCGGATCGTTGCCGGGATAGGGACTGGGCATTGGCAGCACCACTGGATCGCAGACCGTTCGCGCTGGCAACGGATGGAGCTTGGTGTGATGTTTCACCGTGCCGATCCGCTTTCCGGAAACATCGAAAATATCGTCGCCGGTATTGGCGACATGCGCACAGGTCATCCCGTATTTCTTTTTTCGCGCATCGGTTAGCGTCCCACCATAGGTGCCGGTATCACCGGCGCTGTTCGTAATTTCATCACCTCCCGAAAAGGCGAGCCGGGCCCGTGGTCGCTCCTCGATACGGGCATAGGCCGGGCTTCGGTTAACCAGGGCGGTCAGGTCGCGCAGCGCCGCGAGATCGCCCTCATCCTCCGCCGAAGCTGCTCTTTTTTCCGGGGTCTTAAGCGGACCATAGGCAATCGTCATCACGACCGGACCACTTTCAAAGGGGTGCGGGATTGGGTTCCACAGCGAAACCTTGCGGTTGAGGTCGCGACGTCTGTATCCCTGATAAGGAAGCTGGATCGGCCAGTACGGATGGGTAAAGGGCACGCCCCAGAGGTCACGCAAGGGACGGTGTTCGAGCAGATAGTCATACCGGTAGCGTTCGCTTTCTGGAATCACACCGTCTTCCAGATCGTAAAGCAGCATCCAGAGGGGGTCGACATCAAGCGTGAAGCCATGCACGATGGGAACTTCCGAGGCGGCTCGGGCCAGTTGCGTCATGGCTTCGGAGGTGTCGAAATAGGCGCGCAGTTCCTCATAGGTTGGCATGGACGCTCACTCCGGTTTTGGTTCGAAAAATCCAGCAACGAAGGTGAAGATCGGTGCGAGCAGACCAGCCGCAAAAACGCTGTACCATTGGTGCACGAGAAAGACGGAACCGCTCAAAGTGTAGGCCCAGAGCACGAAGGCGATCGTGGAGATGCTGGCATTCAACAGCCAGGGTTGGCCCGGCAACTTCCGGCGGTAGAGATAGATGGGCGTGCCGACGATGCCGAGAACGAGAATGGCCCAGCTGACAAGAAAGGCCTGCGTGGATACGAAGCTCTCCGGCGTCAGCATGCTTAACCCGAAGTGGGAATTGACCATCTTGTCGACCGCAACGTAGAGGGCGACGGATTCTGCGGGGATATATTTGACAAGGCGGTCGCGATAATCGTCGGGCGGAAGGTTTTTCAGCGATCTAGCCGAGGCCAGACGCCCGGTGATCGCGCTTTGTGGCACAACAAGTCTCGCCATGATGCTTGCTCGCTTGAAAAATTTGAGCCAAAATCAAATAAAAATGCGAATATTATTCGTGTGTATACTAAATATTTGACAGAGTCTATTAAATATCGATGTATATGCCCGAGAATTATTCGGCGCGCGGAGTATTGTTTCGTCGCGGTTTCCCCGGGGTGATTGTTGAACGCAGGGTCAGGTCTGAAGGCTGTGCCGGCTACTACACCGGAACGGGGGCCTCACTCCGCCGCCAGTTCCTGTTCCACCAGGGTTGCCCAGAAGGCGACGCCGGGGATGATGGCGGCGTCGTTGAAGTCGTAGGAGGTGTTGTGGTGCAGCGCGCCATCCACTGCCGGGCCGTTGCCGAGCCAGACGTAGCAGCCCGGGGCCTCGCCCGCGAAAAAGGCGAAGTCGTCGCCGGCGGTTGAGGGTGGGAAGGCGGTGCGGGCCTTGTTGCCGAAGACGGTTTTTGCGGCCCGGAGCGCCCGTTTCGTCGCCTCGGCATCGTTGATGACGGGCGGAATGCGGCGGATGAACTCGTAATTCGCCTCGATGCCGAACATCGCCGCCGTACCCTTGGCGAGCCTGCCGATTTCGGTTTCCAGCTGGCTGCGCACATCCGCCGCATAGGCGCGCGCCGTGCCGCCGATTTCGACGAGATCGGGAATGACGTTGAGCGCCTTCGGGTCACCCGCCTGCACGGAGCAGGCGCTGACGACGGCAGGTTGCAGCGGATCGACGACGCGGCCGACGATGCTTTGCAGCGAGGCGAGGAAGGTGCCCGCCGCCGTTACCGGATCGCGGCCGAGATGCGGCTTGGCGCCATGGGTGCCGATGCCCTTGAAGGTGACGCGCCAGCTATCGGAAGAGGCGAGCTGCGGCCCTTCGACCACGGCCATCTCGCCAATGCCGAGCCCCGGCATATTGTGCAGGCCATAAACCGCATCGCAAGCAAACAGCTCGAAAAGCCCGTCTTCGACCATCTTTTTGGCGCCGCCGCGGCCTTCTTCGGCGGGCTGGAAGATGAAATGCACGGTGCCGGAAAAATCGCGGGTGCTGGCGAGATAACGCGCAGCACCCAGCAATATGGCGGTGTGGCCGTCATGGCCGCAGGCATGCATCTTGCCGGGGAACTTCGATTTATAGGGCCGGTCTGGAACTTCGGGCATGGCCAGCGCATCCATGTCGGCGCGAAGACCGATGCTGCGGGTGCCGTTGCCGACCTGCAAGGTGCCGACGACGCCGGTGCCGCCAAGGCCGCGATGCACCTTCAGTCCTGCCCTTTCGAGAAGATCGGCGACGATGGCGCTCGTTCTTTCCTCTTCGAAACCGAGTTCCGGATGGGCGTGGAGATCGTGGCGAAGCTCCGTCAGGAATGGCAGGTCCTCGCCGATGCGGTCCAGCAGTCTCATGGGCAGCTTGTCCTTGAATATGGGAAAAACCCACGCCATAGGTGAGCTTGTCCGAATGCCTGTTGCTTTGTTTCTTTCTAGAGCATTTCCAGCAAGAATGTGGAGCGGTTTTGCGTTCGGAAATGCGTAAATAGTGTAAATGAAAAAGTCAGTTAAATGAACCCGCCGCATGTTTGCGGTTGTTGAAATGCCTGATGTGAAGAGCCGGGCTGGCGTGGCTGAAAATGCGCGTGCTTGTCGCCACCCCGCTCCTGAAAGGAAAAGAACGATGCCGCCCGCATCGCCTGCTGCCCCGGCCCCTGCCGCCCCACATGAGTTCTGGCAGGATATCCGCGCGCCCCGCACCTTTGAAACGGCAGGCCCGCATTCCGGCTTCTTTCCGGCGCAGCTGGATGACGGACGCCAGATCTGCCTGCCGATCCGGCCATTGGCGGACGGCGAACATGCGCTGGCCTCGCTCATCGTCAATCAGGCCTCTTTTGAGGTTCTGGAGGCGCTGGCCGCCGATCTTGCCCGCAAGCTTTCCCCCTTGAAGCCAGATGTGGTGATCGGCCTGCCGACGCTGGGGCTGACGCTTGCCGCAGCTGTTGCCCGTCATCTCGGCCATTCCCGTTACGTGCCGCTCGGCACCTCGCGCAAATTCTGGTATCTGGAGGAACTGTCGGTGCCGATGTCCTCCATCACCACAAGCCAGGAAAAACGGCTTTACATCGATCCGCGCATGTTGCCGCTCATCGAGGGCAAGCGGGTGGTGCTGGTGGATGATGTTATCTCCAGCGGCAGCTCGATCATTGCGGGCCTTTCGCTTCTCGCCTCGTCCGGCATCCGGCCGGTGGCAATCGGCGCAGCCATGCTGCAATCGGATCGCTGGCGCGAAAAAATCGCTGCATTCGGGCCGGAATGGCCGGAGCGGGTGAGGGGTGTTTTTGCGACGCCACTCCTGAAAAAGGCCGAAGGCGGTTGGCGGGCTTGACGTTGCGCAATTCCCGGAAAAACGCAAGTGGTGATAATTTCATCATTGCCTGATTTGCGTCTTGCGGAGCCGTGAGAGATCGTCCTAAGATCATTTCCGACAGATCGTAGCGGCCGGCGAAAAACACGCCGGTTTGCTCTCGCACGGTGTCATTCCGGCGTCTGCCCGCCCCCTTTTGGTTTTCCCGCTTACTGGAATTTCTTGACATGCATGCAGTGTTCGACGGTCATAATGATGTGCTGCTTCGGTTGTGGCGCAACAGCAAGGCCGGGACCGATCCGGTTGTGGAATTCAGAAACGGCACGCGCGAAGGTCATATCGATGGCCCCCGCGCCAGGGCAGGTGGTCTCGGCGGCGGCATCTGCGCCATCTACATTCCATCGGGCGATCTGATCCTGCAGGAGCCGGATGCGAACGGCCACTACGACACACCGCTTGCGGCGCCGCTCGAGCGCCAGCCCTCACTCGATATCGCCATGGAAAAGGCCGCGATCGCGCTGAGGCTCGATCGTGCCGGCGCGTGGCGGCTCTGCCGCTCCACGGCCGATATCCGCAAGGCCTTCGCCGAGGATATTTTCGCCGCCGTGCTGCACATGGAAGGCTGCGAGGCGATCGGGCCTGATCTCGACGCGCTGGAGGTGTTTTATGCCGCCGGCCTGCGCTCGCTCGGTCCGGTCTGGAGCCGGCATAATATTTTCGGCCACGGCGTTCCCTTCTCCTATCCGATGTCGCCCGATACCGCGCCCGGCCTCACCGATGCCGGTTTTGCGCTGGTCAAGGAATGCAACCGGCTCGGTATTCTCATCGATCTCGCCCATATCACCGAAAAGGGCTTCTGGGACGTGGCGAAGACCACGAACCAGCCATTGATCGCCAGCCACTCGAACGCGCATGCGCTCACCCCCGTCGCCCGCAATCTCACGGACCGGCAGATGGATGCCATCAAGGAGAGCCACGGGCTGGTTGGCCTCAACTATGCCGTGACCATGCTGCGGGCGGATGCGCGCGACATTGCCGACACGCCGCTTTCCGACATGGTGCGCCACATCGACTACATGGTGGAGCGCATGGGCATCGATTGCGTGGCGCTCGGATCGGATTTCGACGGCGCGACGGTACCCGTTGGCATTGCCGATGCCAGCGGCAACCACAATCTGGTTGCGGCACTGAAATCGGCGGGATACGGTGATGGAGAACTTGCTAAAATATGCAGGGAAAACTGGCTGCGCGTCCTGTCGCAGGCATGGCACGAGCCGGCCTGAAAGCGTATAAAAGCGAACGAAATCAAATTTATAACAAAAGGGGAGATCCTATGATCAAATCGCTCAACAAGTCCATGCGCATTCTCAGCACCAGCGCTGCGCTGTCGCTGATGATGCTGTCTGCGCCACATGCTTTTGCCGCCACGCCGGCCGATACGCTGGTCGAAGGTTTCGCCATCGACGACATCATTTCGCTCGATCCGGGTGAGGCATTCGAGCTGTCGGCGGCTGAAGTCACCGGCAATACCTATAGCAAGCTGGTTTCCATCGATCTCAACGACACCTCCAAGGTGATCGGCGATCTGGCCGAGAGCTGGACGACCTCCGAGGACGGCCTCACCTACACGTTCAAGCTGAAGTCCGGCCTGAAATTTGCTTCCGGCAACCCGGTCACGGCTGACGATGTCGCCTTTTCCTTCGAGCGGGCCATCAAGCTCGACAAGTCGCCGGCATTCCTTCTGACGCAATTCGGCCTCAATGGTGACAATGTCACCGAAAAGGCGAAGGCGACGGATGCGAACACCTTCGTGCTGACCGTCGACAAGCCCTATGCGCCGAGCTTCGTGCTCAACGTTCTGACCGCGACGGTTGCAGCCGTCGTCGACAAGAAGCTGGTGACTGAAAAGGCCAAGCCCGTCACCCCGAGCGCTGACTACAAATACGACACGGATTTCGGCAATGCGTTCCTGAAAACCGGTTATGCAGGTTCCGGCCCCTACAAGATCCTGGGCTGGAAGGCGAACGAATCCGTCGTTCTGGAAGTGAACCCGAATTATTACGGCGAAAAGCCGAAGCTGAAGCGCGTGGTTTATCGCCACATGAAGGAAAGCTCCGGCCAGCGTCTGGCGCTTGAAAACGGCGATATCGATGTGGCCCGCAACCTTGAGCCGGGCGACATGGAAGCGGTTGCCAAGAAGGAAGGCCTTGCCGTCACCTCGGCGCCGAAGGGCACCGTCTATTATTTCAGCCTCAACCAGAAGAACGAGAACCTGAAGAAGCCTGAGGTCGTCGAGGCTTTCAAATATCTCGTTGATTACGACGCGATCGGCGAAACGATCATCAAGGGCATCGGCGAAATCCACCAGACCTTCCTGCCGAAGGGCCAGCTCGGCGCGCTTGACGAGAACCCCTACAAGCTCGACGTCGCCAAGGCCAAGGAACTGCTGGCGAAGGCCGGTCTGAAGGACGGTTTCACGGTCACCATGGATGTGCGTAACACGCAGCCGGTCACCGGCATTGCCGAAAGCGTGCAGCAGACGCTGGCGCAGGCCGGCATCAAGCTGGAAATCATTCCGGGCGACGGCAAGCAGACGCTGACCAAATACCGCGCCCGCACCCATGATATCTATATCGGCCAGTGGGGTTCGGACTATTTCGATCCGAACTCGAATGCGGAAACCTTCACGATCAACTACGACAACTCCGAAGAAGGCAAGAACAAGACGCTGGCCTGGCGCAATGCCTGGGACGTTCCGGAGCTGACGAAGGAAACGCAATCGGCACTTCTGGAAAAGGACAATGCCAAGCGCGCCGCCATCTATCAGAACCTCCAGAAGGAAGTTCTCGAAAAAGGCCCGTTCGTCATCATCTTCCAGCAGACGGAAGTGGCGGGATATTCCGCCAAGCTGAAGGGCCTGAAGCTCGGACCGAGCTTCGACACCAACTACGTCTATACGATCTCCAAGGAATGATCCAGTAGGATTGGCCCCTTGAGCACCGTTGAAGCAAACAGCAAGGCGAGGCGCGGCCAACGCCGTGCCAACGGCCCGGCGCAGAGCCATTTTGGGCTTCGTCCTGACCGTCATCACCACCTTTCTGGGTCTGATGGCGGTGACATTCTTCATCGGCCGCGTCGTGCCGATCGATCCGGTGCTGGCGATCGTCGGCGACCGGGCGCCGGCCCATGTGGTGGAGCGCGTGCGTGAGCAGCTCGGCCTTAACCTGCCGCTCTGGCAGCAGTTCTTCATCTATCTGAAGCAGGCGCTGTCGGGAGATTTCGGCATCTCCGTCCTCACCACCAATCCGGTGATGGAGGATATCAAGCGGGTGTTCCCGGCAACGATAGAGCTTGCCACGCTCGGCACCATCATCGGTGCTGTCTTCGGCATTCCGCTCGGCGTGCTGGCCGCCGTCAAGCGCGGCAGCTTTGCCGACCAGGTCGTGCGCGTCATCGGCCTCATCGGCTATTCGGTGCCGATCTTCTGGCTCGGCCTGCTGGCGCTGCTGGTGTTTTACGCCCGGCTGCAATGGGTCGCCTATCCCGGCCGGATGGATATCGTCTACGAATTCACCTTCACGCCGATCACGGGTTTCTTCCTGATCGACGCGATCTGGCAACGGCAATGGGACGTGTTGTGGGACCTGTTCCGCCACATCATCCTGCCCGCCTCGCTGCTCGGCTATTTTTCGCTGGCCTATATCAGCCGCATGACCCGCTCCTTCATGCTGAACGAACTTAGTCAGGAATATATCGTCGCGGCGCGCGCCAAGGGGCTGTCGGAGACCCGCATCATCTGGGGCCACGCGTTGCGCAACGCCGCGGTGCCGCTGGTCACCGTGATCGCGCTTTCCTATGCCGGCCTGCTGGAAGGCTCGGTACTGACCGAGACCGTCTTCGCCTGGCCGGGGCTTGGCCTCTACATCACCAATTCGCTGCAGAACGCCGACATGAACGCCGTGCTGGGCGGCACGATCGTCATCGGTTCCGTCTTCATCGGCATCAATCTTTTCTCCGATCTGCTCTACCGGACGCTCGATCCAAGGACGCGCAGCCGATGACGATTTCGACTGACACACTCAAACCCTATAGCCGCGAATGGCTGCTCTCCGACCGGCCTGCCTCGCGCAGGCAGGCGCGGCTTGGCCGTGCCTATGTCACCTGGCGGCGGTTCTCGCGCAACCGGCTGGCGCTGCTTGGGCTTGCCATCATCATCGCGTTGCTGTTCGTGGCGCTGTTTGCCAATGTGCTGGCGCCGCACAATCCGGTGCAGGGCGATCTGCGCAATGCCCGGCTTCTGCCGCCCGGCACAGAAGGTTATCTGCTTGGCACCGACGATCAGGGGCGCGATATTCTCTCGCGCCTCATCCACGGTTCGCGGCTGACCCTGTTCGTCGTGCTGCTGGTGGCGATCATTGCCGCCCCCATCGGGCTTCTGGTCGGCACGGTCGCCGGCTATGCCGGCGGCTGGGTGGATGCGGTGCTGATGCGCATCACCGATATCTTCCTCGCCTTCCCGAAGCTGGTCCTGGCGCTGGCGCTGGTGGCAGCACTCGGGCCGGGCATCGAGAACGCGGTGCTCGCCATCGCCGTCACCTCCTGGCCGCCTTATGCGCGCATCGCGCGCGCCGAAACCCTGACCTTCCGCAATTCCGATTACATCGCTGCGGTGCAGCTGATGGGCGCCTCGCCCTGGCGCATCGTCCTGCGCCACATCATGCCGCTGTGCATGTCCTCGCTCATCGTGCGCGTCACGCTCGACATGGCCGGCATCATCCTCACCGCCGCCGGCCTCGGCTTCCTTGGCCTCGGCGCGCAGCCGCCGCTGCCGGAATGGGGTGCGATGATCGCCTCGGGACGCCGCTTCATTCTCGACCAATGGTGGGTTGCCGCCATGCCGGGCATTGCGATCCTGATCGTCAGCCTCGGTTTCAACCTGCTGGGCGATGGCCTGCGCGATGCGCTCGATCCCAAGGAGGCGAACCAATGAGCGCGCCGCTTCTGACTGTCGAGAACCTGCGCGTTTCCTTCCCCACCCGCACCGGGCTGGTGGAGGCGGTGCGTGGCGTCTCGTTCACGCTGGGCCGCGAACGCCTCGGCATCGTCGGCGAATCCGGCTCCGGCAAGTCGCAGACCGGCCGCGCCATCATGGGCCTGACCCCGCCGACCGGCGCGGATCGAGCGCCGACAGCGCTGCGCTTCGACGGCATCGACCTGCTGCAGCGCCTCGACACGGCACGCGGCGCGAGCTGCGCGGCAAGCGCCTGGCCATGATCCTGCAGGACCCGAAATATTCGCTGAACCCGGTGATGACCATCGGCCGCCAGATCATGGAAACGCTGCGGACCCATGAGAACATCGGCACGGGTGAGGCCCGCCAGCGCACGCTTGCCATGCTGGAAGCGGTGCAGATCCGCGAGCCCGAGCGCGTGTTCGATCTTTATCCGCACGAGGTTTCCGGCGGCATGGGCCAGCGTGTGATGATCGCCATGATGCTGGTCTGCGGCCCGGAACTTCTGATCGCCGATGAGCCGACCTCGGCGCTAGACGTCACCGTCCAGCTCGAAGTGCTCGACATTCTCGACAAGCTGGTGCGCGATCGCGGCATGGGCCTGATTTTCATCAGCCACGATCTGCGGCTGGTCTCGTCCTTCTGCGACCGCGTGCTGGTCATGTATGCCGGCAAGGTCGTCGAGGAGTTGTCGTCGGCCAATCTGAAAGAGGCCAAGCACCCCTATACGCAGGGCCTGCTCAACTGCCTGCCGGAAATCGGCGGCCACCGGCATCCGCTGCCGGTGCTGGAACGCAAGGCGGAGTGGCGCGATCGAGTGAGGCGAGACAGGCGCTGCTTGCCATCGCAGACATGGTTGTCGACGTTCCGACGGCTGTGTGCGCGCTGCGACGGCGTCAGCGTCGATGTAGTCGAGGCGGGCGAGAGCCTTCGGCATCGTCGGTGAGTCCGGTTCCGGCAAATCCACGTTGCTGCGCGCCATCTGCCGGCCTCGACCCGTTCGATCGACGGCGCGATGAGGCTCGGCCGGGCAGCGCCTATTCGTGCAAGCACGCGCGAGCAAGGCTTTCTACCGCCGCGTCCAGATGGTGTTCCAGGACCCTTATGGCTCGCTGCACCCGCGCCACACGGTGGACCGGGTGCTGTCGGAGCCCTTGGCGATCCACAATTTCTCCGACCGCGAGAAGCGGGTGGAACGGGCGCTCGACGAGGTGGGCCTCGGCTCGGGCTTCCGCTTCCGCTATCCGCACCAGCTCTCCGGCGGCCAGCGCCAGCGCGTCGCGATCGCCCGTGCGCTGATCCTCGAGCCGAAGATCCTGCTGCTGGACGAGCCGACCTCGGCGCTCGACGCTTCCATCCAGGCGGAAATCCTCAACCTGCTCGAACAGGCCCGCAAGGATCGCAACCTCACCTTCGTCATGGTCAGCCACGATCTCGGCGTCATCAGCCACATGTGCGATCGCCTCGCGGTGATGAAAAGCGGCAAGGTGGTGGAGATGCTGGAGGCCGAGGCGCTGGAAAGCCGCGAGTTTACTGCGGATTATACCCGGCAGCTGCTGGTGGCGAGCGAGGGTTTCAAGCGCGTTTGAGGGCTGATCGGGCAGGCACGAGGTTGCCTCCCGTTTCTTCTCCCCGCCGGGGAGAAGATGGCCCGAAGGGTCAGATGAGGGGGCAACGTCAGCGATGGACCGCACCCTTGCCCCCTCAACCCGCTGCCGCGACCTTCTCCCCGGCGGGGAGAAGAAAAACCAGCCGCAACCGCTCGCTCCATATGCAATCGCCAAGGTCTCGGGCAGGTTCATGACGGCGAATGTTCGGTATTCTCTCGCCGCGCGGCGGTGATATGGTCAAGCCCGGCATGCCGGACGGTGTTGGCCAAAACAAGGTATCCAGACCATGCAATTGCGCGCATTGATGTATTTCGACGAACTGGTCCGCACCAATTCCATGCGCGCGGCGGCGGAAAATCTGAATGTCGCGCCGACGGCAGTCAGCCGCCAGATCGAGAACCTCGAATATTATTTCGGCTCGCCTTTGGTGGAGCGCTCCAGCCGGGGCGTGAAGCTGACGGCGGCGGGGGAGTTGCTGGCGGCCCGTGCCGGCAAGACGCTGCGCGAGCTCGACCATGTGCATCAGCTGATCGATGACCTCAAGGGGCTTCAGCGTGGCCGGGTCACCGTTTATGCCAATGGCGCGACTGTGGCGAACCTGCTGGCGCCGGTTCTGGCGCAGTTCAGCCTCAAATATCCGCAATTGCGCTTCGAGGTGCACATCACCAGCGCCCGCCAGGCGATGGAAGCGCTGGGGGCGGCCGAGGCCGATCTGGTCGTCAGCCTGTTCGCCCCGAAGGTCTCCGGCGTGAAGGTGCGCTCGCGCACCCGCATCAGTTACGATGCGATCTTTCCGACAGGCCATGCGCTGGCCGCGTTGCCGGAAGTCTCGCTGAAGGAGCTGGCCGGCCTGCCGCTTGCCCTGCCGGACAAGAGTTTTGCCGCCCGTCAGGCCTTCGATACGCTGTTTGCCGATGCCGGCATCGAGCTGGATCCTGTCTTCATCACCAGCTCGCTGGAAATGCTGAAGGAGCTGGTGCTGGGCCATGCCGCTGCCACGCTGTTGCCGGCCTTGTCGGTGGCGCGCGAAATCCGCAGCGGTCAGATGGTTGCAGTGCCGTTGTCCGGCAAAAAGGGCATTCACACCCAGATCGATCTCTGCGTTGCGCCCGACAGGCAATTGTCGTTTGCCGCCTCCAAGCTTGCCGATTTCATCGAGCGTTTCATGCGCGAGGCGACGGCGGGCTAGGGGAATTTGCCAGCCTTGAAGATTTGTCCGGCCCGGTTGATTTCCATCCGCATTTCCGTGTAGCCATTTCCGCTACACGGAGCACACAAAAATCACGATTGTGTGTGCGCCTGCAACATGACACTCTTTTTGCAACGGGTGGTTTTCGAAGGGCAAAAATGCCGCGGCCGCCAGACAGGGGACAATGATGCCACGCAGTTATTTTTCGCAGCCGCTGACAGTGACGCGGCGTGCAGCACTTGCGCTTGCACTGGGGACGGCGCTCTGGATGCCGCTTTCGTTGACGCACGCCGAGGCTGCGCCCAAGACCACCTTGACGCTGGGCATGACAGTGGAGCCGGCCGGTCTCGATCCGACAATCGCGGCACCCGTCGCCATCGGTCAGGTCAGCTGGCAGAACATATTCGAAGGTCTCGTCACCATCGACCATGATGGCAAGGTGAAACCGCAGCTTGCCGAAAGCTGGGAAATTTCGGCCGATGGCAAGACCTATACGTTCAAGCTGCGTCAGGGCGTCGCCTTCCACGACGGCGAGGCGTTCGATTCCTCCGTTGCGAAATTTTCGCTCGACCGGGCGCGCGGTGAAACGTCGGTAAATCCGCAAAAACGCTTCTTCACCGCCATAGAGAGCATCGAGACGCCGGATGCGGCGACGCTGGTGCTGAAGCTGAAGCAGCCGGCGGGCAGCCTGATCTACTGGCTCGGCTGGCCGGCCTCCGTCATGGTCGCGCCGAAAAGTGCCGACAACAACCGTACCACGCCCATCGGCACCGGCCCGTTCAAATTCGTGAACTGGGCCAAGGGCGACAAGGTGGAATTGCAGAAAAACGCGACCTATTGGGACAAGGCGGTTGCGGTGAAGCTTGAAAAAGCAACCTTCCGCTTCGTATCCGATCCGCAGGCGCAGGCGGCAGCACTGAAATCCGGCGATATCGATGCCTTCCCGGAATTCGGCGCTCCCGAACTGATGACCTCCTTCGACGGCGATGCGCGGCTTGGAACCTTCGTCGGCAATACCGAACTCAAGGTCGTGGCCGGCATGAACAATGCCCGCAAGCCCTTCAACGACAAGCGCGTGCGTCAGGCGCTGATGATGGCGGTGGATCGCGGCACGGTCATCGAAGGCGCGTGGTCGGGTTACGGTACGGCGATCGGCAGCCATTATACGCCGAACGATCGCGGTTACATCGACACAACGGGCGTGCATCCTTTCGACATCGACAAGGCAAAGGCGCTTCTTGCCGAGGCCGGTTATGCTGACGGATTCAGTTTCACCATCAAGGCGCCGCAGATGCCCTATGCGCAGCGCACCTCGCAGATATTGCAGGCGATGCTGGCCGAAATTGGCGTGACGATGACCATCGAGACCACGGAATTTCCGGCAAAATGGGTGGCGGATGTCCTGAAAGGCGCGGATTACGACATGACCATCGTTGCCCATGCCGAGCCGATGGATATCGATATCTATGCCCGCGATCCCTACTACTTCAACTACAAGAACCCGGCCTTCAACGAGGTGATCGGCAACGTCGAAAAGACCGCTGATGCCGCCGAGCAGGAAAAGCTCTATGGCGACGCCCAGAAAATCCTCGCCGAAGACGTCACCCGCGCTCTACCTTTTCGTCATGCCGAAACTTGGCGTGTGGGACAAGAAGTTGAAGGGTCTCTGGGAAAACGAGCCCATTCCTTCGAATGTGCTGACGGATGTGCATTGGGAAGAGTGACGTTTGTCGTGAATGGCGAGGTGCAAATCTTCCCTCATTCCTGTGCTTGTCACAGGAATCCAGCCAGCCCAAGTCTTTGGGCTGAAAGGGCCCTTCCCGCCGCACAGACGTGCGTCGACTGGTTTCCCGTGACAAGCACGGGAATGAGGAGAGATTTGCGCAAAAAGACGGCAACTCCTTCTACCGTATCCACCAACGAAACCACGCATGGAGAAGATGCCAGATGTTAGCCGTCCTCATCCGGCGCCTTGCAAGCCTCGTCGTCACGCTGTTTGCGGTCTCGCTCATCATCTACATCATCATGGGGCTGTTGCCGGGTGATCCGGCGGCCATCATGCTCGGCACGTCGGCGAGCCCCGATACGCTGGCCGCCCTGCAAAAGCAGATGGGTCTCGATCAGCCCTTGCCGTTGCGGTACATCCACTGGCTTGCGGGCGTGTTCAGGGGCGATCTCGGGCAATCCTATACCTATGGCGTGCCGGTGGCGGGGCTGATTGTCGAGCGGCTTGCCGTCACCCTGCCGCTGGCGCTGCTTGCGGTGTGCCTCTCGGTTGCCATCGCCATTCCGCTCGGCGTCGCGGCGGCCAGAAGCCGTAACGGGGCGGTGGATTTCGTAGCCGGGCTGTTTTCCCATGTCGGCATTGCCGTGCCCGGTTTCTGGGTCGGGCTGCTGCTCATCATCGTCTTTTCCACCACGCTCGGCTGGATGCCATCAGGCGGGTTTCCCGGCTGGCGTCCGAGTTTTTCTGCCGGTCTCATCGCGCTTGTGCTTCCGGCCATCGCCCTTGCACTGTCGCAGGCGGGTGTCCTGACGCGCGTCTGCCGCTCGGCGATGCTTGAGGTCATGAACGAGGATTTCGTGCGCACCGCCCGCGCCAAGGGCCTGAGCGAGCGTGTGGCGCTGTGGCGGCATGCGGTGCCGAACGCGATGATCCCCGTCGTCACCATGATCGGCCTGCAATTCACCTTCCTGATTGCCGGGGCCGTGCTGGTGGAGAATGTCTTCAACCTGCCGGGCCTCGGTCGGCTTGCCTATCAGGCGCTGACCCAGCGGGATATCGTCGTCATGCAATCGGTGGTGCTGTTCTTCTCGGCGCTCGTCATCGTCATGAATTTCCTGGTCGATATCGCCTATCTCTTCATCGATCCAAGATTGCGGGCAGGTGCATGATGATGCGACTGATCCGCCGCCGCCCCGCTTTCGTCGTCGGCATTGCCGTCACCGTCTTTCTGGTCGCGGTCGCCCTGCTTTCGCTGGTCTGGACGCCGGTTTCGCCGACGAAGATACAGATTGCCCAGAAGCTGAAATCGCCCTTCGCCTATGGCGGGCTTGGCACCGACCATTTTGGCCGCGATGTGCTGTCCATGCTGATGGCAGGGGCGTGGAACTCGCTCTCCACCTCCATCGCCGCCGTTGCCATCGGCGCTTTCATCGGCACGACGCTCGGCGTTACGGTCGCGGCACTGCGCGGTTTCACCGAAACCGTTGTCATGCGCGCCTGCGATATCATCTTTGCCCTGCCGCCGATCCTGTCGGCCATGATGCTCGGCGCTTTCATCGGCACGGGCCGGTTCACCGCCATCATCGCCATCGCCACCTTCATGGTGCCGGTCTTTGCCCGGCTGACGCTGGGCGCGGCGTTGCAGATATGGTCGCGCGAATATATCACCGCCGCCACCAGCATCGGCCAGAACCGCGCCAAGATCACGCTGTTTCACATCGTGCCGAATATCTCCAACCAGATCATCGTGCAGGTGACGATCCAGCTCGGTCTCGCCATCCTCACCGAAGCAGGGCTTTCCTTTCTCGGTCTCGGCATGCCGCCGCCGGCCGCCACCTGGGGGCGGATGCTGGCGGATGCGCAGACCTATCTCGGTGCAGCCCCCTGGCTTGCCATCATGCCCGGCCTTGCGATTGCGCTTGCCGTCTTCGGCCTCAATCTGCTCGGCGATGGCCTGCGTGACCTGCTGGACCCCCGCGATACCAGCTGATCGCCGCAAGCCGATATCGCCCCTATTATCTGTTTTCTGACGAGACGAAGCTGATGACCGATCTCATAGACCTCAACACGCTCGAAATCCTGGCGCTTTACGGGCAAAACAAACTGTCGCCATCGGAATATTGGCAGGCGGTGGAGGCGCGCATCGACGCATTCGAGCCGACGGTAAATGCGCTTTACGCCTATGATCCCGAAGATGCCCGCAGGCAGGCGCTCGCCTCGACGGAGCGTTGGCAAAAAGGCGAAACGCTGGGTGCGCTCGATGGAATTCCGGTGTCGCTGAAGGAACTGATCGCCACCAAGGGCCAGCCGGTTCCGCTCGGCACCAAGGCGGTGGAACTGGTGCCGGCTCTGGAAGATGCGCCGGTGGCCGCCCGATGCCGTGAGGATGGCGCGATCCTTTATGCCAAGACCACCTGCCCGGATTACGGCATGTTATCGTCAGGCCTTTCCAGCTTCCACAAACTCAGCCGCAACCCGTGGGACCCGACGCAGAACCCCGGCGGCTCCAGCGCCGGTGCGGCCTCTGCCGGGGCTGCGGGTTACGGCACGCTGCATATCGGCACCGATATTGGCGGCTCGGTGCGGCTGCCGGCGGGGTGGACAGGGCTGTTCGGCTTCAAGCCCAGCCAGGGCCGCATCCCCGTCGATCCCTATTATACCGGCCGCTGCGCCGGGCCGATGACCCGCACGGTTGTCGATGCCGCCTATGCCATGGCGACACTGTCCCGCCCGGACTGGCGCGATGGCACCGCGCTACCGCCAAACGATATCGACTGGATGGACCTCGATATCGATGTGAAAGGCCTGAGGATCGGCCTGATGCTGGATGCCGGCTGCGGCCTGGCGCTGGACGAAGAGGTGCGCGACGCCGTGCTCTCAGCCGCGAAACTGTTCGAAGATGCCGGTGCCATCGTCATCCCGGTCGAGCCGGTGCTGTCGCGGCAGATGCTGGATGGGCTGGATGATTTCTGGCGCGCGAAATTCTGGGGCGATATGGTGGCGCTGAGCGCGGAGCGCCGCGCCGCGATCCTTCCCTATATTCACGAGTGGGCACAGAAAGGCGCTGATGTTTCCGGTGCGCGTGCCGCTTTCGGTTTCAACCAGACCATGGAAATGCGCAAGTCCTGCGGGCGGGTGATGCAATCTGTTGATGCCGTGATTTCGCCCGTCAATCCCATCGTTTCCTATCCCGCCGACTGGGCCTCGCCGACCAACGATCCCGAGCGGCCATTCGAACATATCGCCTTCACCGTGCCATGGAACATGTCGGAACAGCCGGCATCCTCGATCAATTGCGGCTTCTCGAAATCCGGGATGCCGATCGGCCTGCAGATCGTCGGCCCGCGTTATCAGGATCTATTCGTTCTCAAGCTTTCCAAAGCCTTCGAGGACTGGGGCGGCGGTGTGCGGCGCTGGCCGGAACCGCCGAAAGCGCGCTGATCCCGCCTTTATCGGCCCTGTAGTATAGTCATAATACCCGCATCTTCACCCCTCCTGTTACGGTGCCCAAGGCATTCAGAAACGGGAGGAGCTAGCATGCCGAAGACGATTTTGATGATCACCGGCGATTTCGCCGAGGACTACGAGACCATGGTACCGTTCCAGACGCTGCTTGCGGTCGGTCACACCGTGCATGCCGTCTGCCCGGGCAAGAAAGCGGGCCAGACGATCGCCACCGCCATCCATGATTTCGAGGGCGACCAGACCTATTCGGAAAAGCGCGGCCACAATTTCGCGCTCAACGCCACTTTTGCCGACATCAAAGTTGCGGATTACGATGCGCTGGTCATTCCGGGCGGCCGTGCGCCGGAATATCTGCGGCTCAATGCCGACGTGCTTGCCGCTGTCAGACATTTCTTCGAGGCCGACAAGCCGGTGGCGGCCGTCTGCCACGGTGCCCAGTTGCTGGCGGCTGCGGGCGTGCTCAAAGGCCGCACCTGCTCGGCCTATCCGGCCTGCCGCCCGGAGGTGGAGCTGGCGGGTGGCACCTATGCCGATATCGCCATCGACGCGGCCGTTACCGACGGCAAGCTGGTAACGGCGCCCGCATGGCCGGCGCACCCGGCGTGGCTTTCGCAATTCATGGCGGTGCTTGGCAAATAAGGCCATACCCGGCAAATAGCGCCAGAGGAATGGGGCTGTCACCGGCCCCGTTTCCCGTCTATCTTCGGAAATGTGCTGAAGGGAGAACACCATGTGCAAGCTTTTCATCAAGGCAGACCCGACGCTTTGGGAAAGCCATACCCGGTCGTTGCGTATCGACGGCATGGTCACCAGCGTCAGGCTCGAGAACTTCTTCTGGGCGACGCTGGACGAGATTTCACGCCGCGACGGCATGAACAGCGCGCAGCTCATTGCCAAGCTTTATAATGAATCGATCGATGCCGGCCATGATCTCGGCAACTTCACCTCGTTTTTGCGGGTCTGCTGCGGGCGTTATCTGGCCTTGCAGCTTTCCGGCGATATTCCGGCGCGCAGCGACATTCCGATTGCGGCACTGGATGCCGACAGCATTCTCGATGCGGAAGTGAATTATCACTAGAGCATGTCCGGTTTTTGTGCCGCGAAACCCCTTCACCTTGTATCTGCACATTGCTGATTTTGTGCGATGGAAGCGATTGCGCCTCTGGCCGGGTGGCCACCCTGCCAGAGGCTTGACGCAATCGCCCGTCCCCCTCCGGTTACAACCGTGGATGAGCCTGGGATCTTCGTCATCGTCACGTACGACCGAATAGTCGCTTGGTTCCAACCGCACGCACAAGGCAGGTTACCGTGAATAGAGTTATATGTGGAGTGGATGTTTCGAAGGACTGGCTGGATGCGTTCATCCGTCCGTCCGGGACGTTTGAGCGTTTCGGCAACGATGCGGCCGGCATCGGTGAGCTGGCTGCGCTGTGCCGGGCCGAGAATGTCGAGCTCGTCGTCATGGAGGCGTCGGGCGGCTACGAGCGGGCAGTCTTCCTGTTGTTGTGGGAGCTGGGGATCGCCTGCGCGCTGGCCAATCCGCGCCAGGTGCGCCACTTTGCCGACGCCATGGGCTTTCTGGAAAAGACCGACCGCATCGATGCGGCGGTGATCGCCCATTTTGCCCGAGACCAGGCGGGTTCTCGCCCTGCCGCCGCCGACAGCCGCGCAGCTGCGGCTGTCGGCGCTGGTGGCGCGGTTGTCCCAGGTTACGAGCGACCTGATCGTCCAGAAGCAGCGCCGAAGTGCGGCCAGAGACGGCGAGACCGTGGAAAGCCTCAACGAGGTGATTGCGCTGCTGGTGCGCCAGAGCCGCTCGCTCGAAGGCGAGATCGCCTCGATGATCGACGACGATCCGCTCTGGGGCTGCCTCAACCGGGCCTTTCGGTCGGTCAAGGGTGTCGCCGACCGCACCGTTGCCCGGCTGATGGCCGAGCTGCCCGAGATCGGCCTGATCTCCAACAAGGCGATCGCCAAGCTGGCCGGCCTGGCGCCGATCGCCAACGACAGCGGCAAACGCAGCGGTCCCCGGCCGGTGCGCGGCGGACGCCGCGGACCGCGCGGCATCCTGTTCCTGGTCGCCGCCATCGCAGCCAGATATGATCCGCACATGGCCGCCTTCCAGCAAAGGTTGCAAAGCGCCGGCAAAGCCAAAATGGTCATCCGCATCGCGCTCGCCCGAAAACTCCTGGTTATTCTCAATGCAAAAGCACGAGACGCGCGAAGAGATTTCGAATATGCAACTTGACAGCCCAGATAGTCGCTCATTCCTGTGCTTGTCACAGGAATCTAGCCGGCGCGCGTCTGCGCGACGGGGAGACCCCTTACAGCCCAAGGACTTGGGCTGGCTGGATCCCTGTGACAAGCACAGGGATGAGGGAGCGCGCAATTAGCTCTTCAGCGCCCTTGGATCGAGCGCATCGCGCACGGCGTCGCCGATGTAATTGACGCTGAGGACCGTCAGCGAGATCGCCAGTCCCGGCCACAGCACGCGCGAAGGCGTCAGTTGCAGGAAGTTGGCGCCGTCGAACAGCAGCCGTCCCCAGGTCGGGAAGTCGGAAGGGAAACCGAGGCCGAGGAAGGACAGCGCCGATTCCGTGATGATGGCGGAGGCGATGCCGAGCGTGGCCGAGACCATGATCGAACTCAGCACATTCGGCAGGATGTGCCTGATGATGATGCGGTATTCACGCATGCCGCTCGATTTCGCCGCCATGATGAATTCCTGGCTTTTGATGGTCAGCACATCGCCGCGCACGATGCGCGCGGTATGCATCCAGCTGGTTATCCCGATCACGAAAACGATGAGGATGAAGATGCCGGTTTCCGGCCCGAAGGCCGCGCGCAGCGTATCGCGGAACAGCAGGAGGATGACGAGCAGCAGCGGCAGCAGCGGCAGGGCCAGGAACAGATCCGTCAGCCGCATCAGCGGTCCGTCCAGCCGGCGGAAATAGCCCGACAGCACCCCCACCAGCGTGCCGAGCAGCAGCGCCAGCAGCATGGCGGTGATGCCGACGGCAAGCGAGATGCGCCCGCCGGCCAGCACCTGCGCCAGCATGTCCTTGCCCAGATTGTCGGTGCCGAAGGGATGCGCCAGCGACGGCCACTGGTTGCGCTCCCTCACGTTCAAGGCATTGGGCGCGACGGTGTGGATATAGGGGCCGACATAGACCGCAAGCAGGATGAAAACAAAAACGATGAGGCCCGCCACGCCGCCCTTGTGGACGCGGAACTGTTTCCAGATATCGGCAAGGGCGGATCTGACGGGCGTGGCCGCAACCGTCGGCGCTGCAAGCGTGGCGTCAGTCATAGCGGATCCTCGGGTCGAGAATGCCGTAAAGCACGTCGGCAATCAGGTTGAACAGCACGATAAGCACCGCGAAAATGAAGGTCAGTGTCTGTACGAGTGGAATATCCGCGCCCTGAACGGCTGTTATCAGCAACTGGCCGAGCCCGTTCACGCGGAATATCTGCTCGGTGATGATGGCGCCTGAAAAGATCGTCGGCACACCGAGGGCAATCACGGTGACGACAGGAATGAGGCTGTTGCGCAGAACGTGAACGAGCAGCACGGATTTTTCCTTCACGCCCTTTGCCCGCGCCGTGCGGACATAATCCTGATGCAGGTTATCCAGCATCGAGGAGGCGCGCACGAAACGGCTGATCTGCGAGACGTTGTAGAGGGTCAGCACCAGTACCGGCAGGAACATCTGTTTGATCTGTGCGACGAAGCTTGCCCAGTCCCGCACCTGCAGATTGGTATCGTAGACGGAAGGAAACCATTGCAGCCAGGAGCTGAAGATGACGACCAGCAGCACGCCGGTGAAGAAAGTCGGGACCGAATAACCGACCATCGAAACGAAGGTGCCGATCTGGTCGAAGATCGAATATTGCTTGTAGGCGGAGATGACGCCGATCGGGATCGCCAGCAGCGCGCCGAAAAGATAGGCGAGGCCGACCACCCAGAGCGTCTGCGGCATGCGCTGGACGACCAGATCGACCACTGGGCTGCGCGTCGCCCACGATAGCACCCGCGTGCGGTTACCATCGCCGATCTGCCAGCCGGTCAGCCGTTCGAACAGGTTCAGCGGTTCGTTGATGAAGAATTGTTGCAGCCACATCAGGTAACGGATGAAGAAGGGCTGGTCGAGGCCAAGCGAGGCGCGGATCTGCTCACGCACTTCGGGTGGAATGGTCAGCGGCAGGTCGAAGGTTGGATCGTTCGGCGCAAGATCGAGCAGGGCGAAGATGACGAAGCTGATAACGAGCAACGTCGGTACGGCAAAGGCAAGCCGCCGGAGCGTAAAGGTAAACATCGGAAAGTCTCCAGACCGTCAGGGTCTCGCAAAAGGGCGCGGTCCCCCCCGGAAGGGGCGACCGCGCATTTGCGGGTTACTTCTTGCGGGACCAGTCCGCGACGTTCCAGAGTTCCGAATCCCAGGCATTCATACGAACGCCTTCCAGCGTCAGCGAATGCGAGGAGACGTTACCGCGGTGAATGAGCGGAATATGCGCGCCTTCCTCCGTCAGCATGTCGTTCAGCTGCTTGGCGATTTCGCCGCGCTTGGCAAAGTCCGTCGTTTTGGACAGCACGTTCACCAGCTTGTCGAATTCCGGGTTGCAATAACGCGGAACATTCTGTCCCTGCCAGCCATTTGCGGGAGCGGGGATCTTGTCGCACAGCCATTCCGCCAGATATTTTTCCGGGTCGGTACCGTCGAAGTTGTTGGTGTACATTTCGACGTCGGCGTAGAATTTCTGGAAGGTATCCGGGCTGGCCGGATCGCCGCCGAAGAACACCGAGGCGCTGACATTGCGCAGCTCGGAAGCAACGCCGATCTGCGACCACATGTCCTTCACCAGTTCCTGCGCGGCCTGGCGAACCGAGTTGGTGGAGGTCTGGTAAAGGAAGGACAGTTTCACGCCGTTCTTGGCGCGGATGCCATCCGATCCCTTCACCCAGCCGGCATCATCAAGCAGCTTGTTTGCACCTTCCAGATCCTGCTTCAGGCACCAGCTGTCATTCTTGGTGGAAGCGACGGCTTCAGGCGCCGGCACGATGTTGCAGGTCGGCTTACCCGCTTCGCCATAACCCGTCTCGTCGATGATGTCGCGGTCGATGGCGAGCGAGAGTGCGCGGCGCACGGCCGGATCGGAAAGGGCCGGGTGCGGGCCGCCCTCCTTGGTGGAGCGCTTGTCACCCAGCGCCGGATCGGGATTGTACCAGTTGAGATTGATACGCTCGACCTGCGTGCCGAAGGCGGTTTCCAGCTTGCCCTTGCCGGCGGCGACCATGGTGGCCAGAATTTCCGGCTCCACCTGCATGTTCCAGGCGTAATCGAATTCGCCGGTCTCAAGAACGGCGCGTGCGGCGGAAGCGGCATCGCCGCCGCCCTTCAGCGTGGCCGTGGCGAAGGCGGGCTTGGCCGGATCGCGATAATTGGGGTTGGCGACGTAGCTGATGACGTCGTTCGGCTTGAACTCCTTGACCACGAAGGGGCCGGTGCCGATGGGGCCGAAATTGGCAGATGTGCAGCCGGGGGCCGCAGCACCAACGCATTTTTCGAACTGCTTCTTCTGGATGACAGGCGATTGCGCGCCGACGAAGGCGGAATAGGGATAGGGTTTCGGTTCGGTGAAGCTGATCTTGACGGTGTGGGCGTCGATGGCCTCGACGTTTTTCACGCCCTCATATTGCGCAGCCTGCGCGCAGCCGCCATCCGGTGCGGTGCAATATTTCCAGGTGAAAATGACGTCGTCAGCGGTAAGCGGCGTGCCGTCCGACCATTTGACGTCGCTTTTCAGCTTCCAGGTCATGCTGAGCAGATCCTTCGCGACGCCGCCATTGTCGACCGTCGGGATCTCGCTCACCAGCATCGGCACCAGCTCGCCTTTTTCGTTGTAGCGCGCCAGCGGCTCGATCACCATGGACGAGCTGTAGATCTCCTTGGTGCCACCGGAAAGATAGGGATTGAGCGTCGATACGGCCTGCCAGAACAGGATTTTCAGTTCCCCATCACTGCCACGCTCGGCATGGGCGGCAGAGCCTGCCAAGGCCATCGCCGCCACCGTGCTGGCAAAGAGCACGCTGCGCTTCTTCATCGTGATTTTTCCCCTTTGAGATTTTATCTGTTTGAATGTCTGACGCTTTTCCTCAACGCCATTTGCAAGTCTTTTTTTATAAGTATTTGATTTTTATGACGAATATTCTTTCGTTCGCGATGATGCTATTGTCAGTTTTTTTGAAATGCAAGCCCCAAACTTTTATTGATGAACAAAATTTGTGCCATTCGGCCTTGGGCCTATTTTTCGACCATGCAGCAAATTTCATGCTTGCAAAAGCAGAAATTCCAAACGCAATATGGTTCCCGACAACCCGGCGGGGAACAAAAAAGGAAAAAGGGAATGCCGATATTGAACCGTGTGGCCGAGATGCAGGAAGAAGTTGCCGGCTGGAGGCGCCACCTGCACGAGACGCCGGAGCTGCTTTACGACGTCTTCGAAACCTCGAAATTCGTGGCCGAGAAACTCAAATCCTTCGGATGCGATATCGTCGAGACCGGCATTGGCAAGACCGGCGTGGTCGGCATCATCAAGGGGCGGCACGGCGACGGCCCGACCATCGGTTTCCGTTCCGACATGGACGCGCTGCCGATTCTCGAAACCAGCGGCAAGCCATGGGCGTCGAAAGTGCCGGGCAAGGCCCATTCCTGCGGCCATGACGGGCACACGGCGATGCTTTTGGGTGCGGCGCAATATCTGGCCGAGACCCGCAATTTCAAGGGGTCGGTTGCGGTCATCTTTCAGCCGGCCGAAGAGGGCGGGGCAGGGGCGCTGGCCATGCTCAACGACGGCATGATGGAAAAATTCGGCATTTCCCAGGTCTATGGCATGCATAACGAGCCGGGCATTCCCGTTGGCAATTTTGCCATCCGCAAGGGCTCGACGATGGCGGCGGCGGATAGTTTTGAAATCGTCATTACCGGCAAGGGCAGCCATGCGGCGGCACCCCATCTTTCCGTCGATCCGGTGCTGACCTCGGCCTATATCATCATCGCGCTGCAATCCATCGTCTCGCGCGAGACGGACCCGTTGAAATCGCTCGTCGTCACCGTCGCCACCACCCATGGCGGCACGGCCTCCAACGTCATTCCCGGCTCGGTGACTTTGACCGGCACGGTGCGCACCCTGCTGCCGGAAACCCGCGATTTCGCCGAAAAACGCCTGAAGGAAGTGGCGACAGCCACCGCAATGGCGCATGGCGCGACGGCGGAGGTGCGATACGATCGCGGTTATCCCGTCACCTTCAACCACAATGACGAAACCGAATTCGCAACCGGCGTCGCGGCAGGGGTGGCCGGCGCCAACGCCGTCAACACCAATCCCAACCCGCATATGGGCGCGGAAGATTTTTCCTACATGCTGGAAGCGCGCCCCGGCGCCTTCATCTTCATCGGTAACGGCGATACGGCCGGGCTGCACAATGCGGCCTATGACTTCAACGACGAGGCCCTGCCTTACGGCATCAGCTACTGGGTCTCGATGGCCGAAACCGCGCTTGCTGCGTAAAACATCCGGCGGCCTTCGTGGCCGCCTTTCGCTTTTCAGGAGATCGGCATGCTTTTGGCGGCAACGTCCATGGAACAGACCGGCGGTTCGGTAAGCCCGGTTCTATCGGTTCAAAATCTCACCACATCCTTCCGCGTCGATGGCGGCTGGAAATCGGTGGTGCGCAATATGAGTTTCGATATCGCCCCGCGCGAGACGGTGGCGATCGTCGGCGAAAGCGGCTCTGGCAAAAGCGTGACGTCGCTATCGATCATGCGGCTTCTCGACAGGAAAACGAGCCGCATCGAGGGCAAGGTCATGCTCGGCGGGCGCGATCTGCTGGCGCTGCCGGAAGAGGAGATGCGCAAGGTTCGCGGCAAGGACATCTCGATGATCTTCCAGGAGCCGATGACCAGCCTCAATCCGATCTTCCCGATCGGCAAGCAGATCGCCGAAGCGCTGACCGTGCATCAGGATATTTCCTCATCGGCTGCCAGAGCCGAGGTTGTCAGGCTTCTGGAAAAGGTCCGCATTCCCAATGCGAAAAACCGTTTCGACGATTATCCGCACCAGTTTTCCGGCGGCATGCGCCAGCGCGTGATGATTGCCATGGCGCTTGCCTCAAAGCCGAAGCTCCTGATTGCCGACGAGCCGACGACGGCGCTCGACGTGACCATTCAGGGCCAGATTCTCGACCTCATCAAGCAATTGCAGGAAGAGGAGGGCATGTCGGTCCTGTTCATCACCCATGATATGGGCGTGGTGGCCGAGGTGGCGGACCGCACCATCGTGATGTTCCGCGGCGATGTGGTGGAGACAGGCACGACGGACGATATTTTCCACCGCGGGAACCATCCCTATACCCGCGCCCTGCTTTCGGCGGTGCCGAAGCTCGGTTCGATGAAGGAGCGGGTGCTGCCCGCCCGTTTCCCGATCATCGATATCAAGACCGGCGAAAGCCAGCCGGTCGAAGAGGTCAGGAACACGGTTTCCGGCGGTCGCACGCCGATTCTTTCGGTTCGGGACCTGACGACCCGCTTCGATATCCGCTCCGGCCTTCTCGGCCGCAAATCCGGTGCCGTGCATGCGGTGGAGAAGGTCTCCTTCGATCTCTCCGAAGGCGAGACGCTCTCGCTGGTCGGCGAATCCGGCTGCGGCAAGTCCACCACCGGCCGCTCGATCACCCGGCTGATCGAGCCGACCTCCGGCAATGTCACTCTCGACGGTTACGAGGTGATGAAACTCGACAAGACGACGTTGCGCACCATGCGCCGCAGCGTGCAGATGATCTTTCAGGACCCCTTCGCCTCCCTCGATCCGCGCATGAGTATCGGCACGGCGATCATGGAACCCTTCATCGAACACCGGCTTGGCCCGAAGGCGCAGGCGCGCGAAAAGGCGGCGGACCTGATGGAAAAGGTGGGTCTCAGCCCGGATATGATGCGGCGCTTCCCGCATGAATTTTCCGGCGGCCAGCGCCAGCGCATCGCCATTGCCCGTTCGCTGATGCTCGACCCCAAGGTCATCGTTGCCGATGAAGCGGTGTCGGCGCTCGATGTCTCCATCAAGGCGCAGGTCTGCAACCTGCTGCTCGACCTGCAACAGAGCCTCAACCTCGCCTTCCTGTTCATTTCCCACGATATGGCGGTGGTGGAGCGCGTCAGCCACCGCGTCGCGGTGATGTATCTCGGCGAGATCGTCGAAATCGGCCCCCGCGCCGCCGTCTTCGATAATCCGCAGCACCCATATACGAGAAAACTGATGTCCGCTGTTCCGGTGCCGGATCCGGCCCGCCGCCAGATCAGGCGCAACATGGCAACGGACGAGATCAAAAGCCCGATCCGCCCGGTGGATTACGTGCCGCCGCAGCGCCATTACCGCGAGGTTTCGGCGGGGCATCTGGTGCAGGAAGCGGCTTGAGTGATCGGCTCGCTACGGGCTGAGCGCCGGCAAGGGACCGGGCGGTTGCCGCTCATTTCTTCTCCCCGCCGGGGAGAAGGTCGCGGCAGCGGGTTGAGGGGGCCTGGCCAGAGATAAACCGGGAGCTTGCCCCCTCATCCGACCCTTCGGGCCACCTTCTCCCCGGCGGGGAGAAGAAACGCGCCGTGTCGCCGCGCCAGGTGATTTTAATCCGCCGAACGTCCGCTCCCCCCATCCCGCCGTTTGACAGCCAACACAAAAAAATGCCAGCAAATGCGGACAGCATAATTCTCAGAGGGCGGCGGCATGGCCAGACGGAACGACGGACATGGACGGCTGGACGATGCGGCGCGCGCGGGCTGGCTTTATTATGTCGCGGGCCGCACGCAGGACGAGATTGCCGCTGCCATGGGCATATCCCGGCAGTCGGCGCAGCGGCTGGTGTCGCTGTCGGTCGCCGAGGGGCTGGTGCAAGGTGCGGCTTGACCATCCGATCGGCGCGGTGCATGGAGCTGGGGGAGCGGCTGACCGCAGAAATGCGACCCTTGGATATACTGCGAGGTGGTGCCGAGCGATCCGGCCGCGCCTCCGGGGGCGTTGCATGGGGTCGCAGGCCGGGCGGCGGCGCAGATCGAGCGGTGGCTGAGGCGTGACGAGCCGACGGTGATGGCGATCGGCACGGGGCGGACGCTGAAGGCAGCGATCGAACAGCTGACGCCGATGGAGGCGCCGCAGCACAAGATCGTGTCGCTGACCGGCTCGATCGCGCCGGATGGATCGGCGGCCTATCTACAACGTCATTTTCAATATAGCAGAAGCCAGTTAAGGCGCGGCAGTTTCCCGATGCCGCTGCCGGTGATCTGCGTCGTCGGCGGCGGAGCGGGAGCATGCTGCATGAGCCAGTCCAATGATCCGCTGCGAAACGCCGCGCGCTTGGCGCAGCAGGCGAATATCACCTTCGTCGGTATTGGCGACCTTGGGCTGAGAATGCGCCGCTGGTGGTGGACGGGTTATTCTCGGCGTCGAGCGAGAGTCAAGCAGTTGCAGAAGGCCGGGGCGGTCGGCGAGATCGTGCGGCTGGGCGCTGTCGATGCGCAGGGGCGCTATCATCGACGGAATCACCAATGACCGGGTCGCCTCGCGCGCCGCTGCCCGTCGCAGAGAGACCTCGCACGGTGAGCGGCGATTGCGCAGGTCGGCGAGCGAAGAATGCCTCGGTATACGGGCGGCTCTCGGGCGGCGGCTGGTCAACGTGGACTGATCACCGACGAGGTGACGGCCGAAGCGATACTTGCGGCACGCATTGAGTCAGCATATCATGCTTATCTGCATGAATCAATGGAGCCTGATGTTCGGTTCATGTGCGCCGCGAGCGGCCTGCGGATGTTCGTGCCGCTTGACATAATCCTAAAGTTGGTGAGTAATTGCCCACGAGCGAGACAAATGCTCGCAATTCTACTGGGAGGACGATTGATGAGACTGCTTCCGCTTCTTTCGAGCGTGCTCGTGCTTGCGCTCGGCTCGACGGCCTACGCGCAGACGACGCTGACCATCGCCACCGTGAACAACGGCGACATGGTGCGCATGCAGGGCCTGACCGACGATTTCACCGCCAAGAACCCGGACATCCAGCTGCAGTGGGTGACGCTGGAAGAGAACATCCTGCGTGAGCGCGTCACCACCGACATCGCCACCAAGGGTGGCCAGTTCGACGTGATGACCATCGGCACCTACGAGGTTCCGATCTGGGCCAAGAACGGCTGGCTGCTGCCGCTCGACAACCTCGGCGACGCCTATGACGTCGACGACCTGCTGCCCGCCATCCGCGGTGGCCGAGCGCCGACGGCAAGCTGTTCGCCGCGCCGTTCTACGGCGAGTCGAGCTTCATCATGTACCGCACGGACCTGATGGAGAAGGCCGGGCTGACCATGCCCGACGCGCCGACCTGGGAATTCATCGCCGACGCGGCCCGCAAGATGACCGACCGTGTCGGACGGAGATCAACGGCATCTGCCTGCGCGGCAAGGCCGGCTGGGGCGAGAACATGGCGTTCCTGACCGCGATGTCGAACTCGTTCGGCGCGCGCTGGTTCGACGAGAACTGGAAGCCGCAGTTCGACCAGCCGGAGTGGAAGAGCGACGCTGCAATTCTATGTCGACCTGATGAAGGATGCCGGTCCGTCCGGCGCTTCCTCCAACGGCTTCAACGAGAACCTGACGCTGTTCCAGCAGGGCAAGTGCGGCATGTGGATCGACGCCACCGTGGCGGCTTCGTTCGTGACCAACGCCGAAGGAAAGCTCGGTTGCCGACAAGGTGGGCTTCGCGCTGCTCTCCCGACACATGGCGAACTGGAAGAACCGCGGCAACTGGTTGTGGGCATGAACCTCGCCGTCCCGGCTGAGCTCGCAGAAGGCCGCGATGCCGCCGAGAAGTTCATCTCCTGGGCAACTGCAAGGCCTATACCCGGACTCGTTGCTGCGAGAAGGCGCTGGGCAAACGTGCCTCCGGGCACCCGCACCTCGCTTTACAAGAACGCCGATTATGAAAAGGCTGCCGCCTTCGCCAAGCCGACGCTTGCCGCCATGGATGCCGCCGACATCACCAAGCCGACCGTAAAGCCCGTGCCCTACCTGGCGGGCGTGCAGTTCGTCGCGATCCCCGAATTCCCGCGGCATCGCTCGGCACTACGGTGCGGCCAGCTGTTCTCGGCGGCGCTCGCCGGTCAGACCAGCGTCGATGACGTCCCTGGCGCGCCAGCGCCAGTCGGCAGCCGATCGCGAAATGACCCGCGCCGGTTACATCAAGTAATCCTCCTGAAGATCGCTGCCCGGCGCCCGACGCCGGGCAGCGTGACCTCGGCGGGCGCGCTGCGCGCGGCACGGTGGCGCAAGACTTCAAATCAAATGGCGGAATGAGCCGGGGTTCTTCCTGGATATGGCCGGGCGCATGTCGCAATGCCGGCGCCAACGAGGTCAGTGCAATGGCAACACGAAACACGAGCGGCTTGGCGCGGGTCATGCTTGCGCCTTCGGTTCTGCTTTTGCTGGTGTGGATGATCGTGCCTCTGGCGATGACCCTGTGGTTTTCGTTCCAGAACTACAATCTGCTCAACCCGGCCAATGTCAGCTTTGCGGGCCTATTCAATTACCAGTATTTCTATACCGATCCGGCCTTCTTCCAGTCGATCTTCAACACGCTTGCCATCGTCGGCGGCGTGCTTTTGATCACCGTCATCGGCGGTATCGCGATTGCGCTCCTGCTCGACCACGACATTTTCGGCCAGGGCATCGTGCGCATCATGATCATCTCGCCCTTCTTCGTCATGCCGCCGGTGGCGGCACTGGTGTGGAAGAACATGATCATGCATCCCGGCTACGGCGTGCTTGCGGATCTCTCCCGTTTCTTCGGCCTGCAGCCCATCGACTGGTTCGCGCAGTTTCCGCTGCTCTCGATCATCATCATCGTCGCCTGGCAATGGCTGCCCTTTGCAACGCTGATCCTCCTGACCGCCCTGCAATCGCTCGATGGCGAGCAGAAGGAAGCGGCCGAGATGGATGGCGCCAACTTCGTCAATCGCTTCATCTATCTGACGCTGCCGCATCTTGCCCGCGCCATCACCGTCGTCATCCTGATCCAGACGATCTTCCTGCTCGGCGTCTACGCGGAAATCCTCGTCACCACCAATGGCGGACCGGGTTATGCCTCGACCAACCTTGCCTTCCTCATCTATCGCACGGCGCTTCTGGGTTACGACGTCGGTGGCGCATCGGCCGGTGGCATCATCGCCGTCGTGCTCGCCAATATCGTCGCGATCTTCCTGATGCGCGCCGTCGGCAAGAACCTCGACCGGTAAAGGGAGCACGAGATGACAATGGTTTTCGCAGGACGGTCTTCCAACCTCCCTCATTCCTGTGCTCGTCACAGGAATCCAGCCAGCCCAAGTCCTTGGGCTGAAAGAAAGTCCCTCCGTCGCGCCGACGCGCGCCGACTGGATTCCTGTGACGAGCACAGGAATGAGGGTGGAGTGGATGCACACGTCTCCACACCAAAACGGCCCCGTGCTTTTACCGCTATTGCCTCAGGGGAGGTCTAATCATGGCCCGCAAGACAACTTCCACGCGCAAAGATCGGCTTCACCATTGCGGCATGGGCCGTGGCGCTGCTGCTGTTCTTCCCGATCCTTTACGCCTTCCTCACCTCGATCAAGACCGAGCCGGAGGCGATCGCAGGCTTCAGCCTCATTCCATCAGGCACGCTCGAAAACTACATCACCGTGCAGACGCAGCGCGATTACTTCAAGCCGTTCATGAACTCGGTCGTGCTGTCGCTCGGCTCGACGATCATCGCGCTGATGATCGCCATTCCCGCCGCCTGGGCGATGGCGTTCTCGCCGACCAAGCGCACCAAGGACATCCTGATGTGGATGCTGTCCACCAAGATGATGCCGGCGGTGGCGGTGCTGGTGCCGATCTACCTGATCTTCCGCGATTTCGGCCTGCTCGATACTCGCATCGGGCTGACCATCATGCTGACCCTGATCAACCTGCCGATCGTGGTGTGGATGCTCTACACCTACTTCCGCGAAATCCCCGGCGAAATCCTGGAAGCCGCGCGCATGGACGGCGCGTCGCTGTGGAATGAAATCGTGCATGTGCTGACGCCGATGGCGGTGCCGGGCATTGCCTCGACGCTGCTTTTGAACGTCATCCTCGCCTGGAACGAAGCCTTCTGGACCATCAGGCTGACGACCACCAATGCCGCACCGCTGACGGCCTTCATCGCCTCCTTCTCCTCACCGCAGGGGCTGTTCTGGGCGAAACTCTCGGCCGCCTCGACGCTGGCGATCGCCCCCATTCTCGTCATCGGCTGGTTCAGCCAGAAACAACTCGTGCGCGGTCTGACCTTTGGCGCCGTGAAATAAGGAACGAGCAACATGGGCAGCAGATCACACTCCAGAACGTGTCAACAAGCTCTTCGGCGAGGCACCAGGTCATCCCGGCGCATCGACCTCGACCATCGACGACGGCGAGTTCGTCGTCTTCGTCGGCCCGTCGGGCTGCGGCAAGTCCACGCTGCTGCGCCTGATCGCCGGGCTCGAGGACACGTCCGGCGGCACGATCGAGATCGACGGCCGCGACGTCACCGACAAGGCGCCGGCCGAGCGCGGCCTGGCCATGGTGTTCCAGTCCTACGCGCTCTACCCGCACATGAGCGTGAGCAACAACATCGCCTTCCCGCTCAAGATGGCCGAGCTCGACAAGGCCGAGATCGACGAGCAGAAGGTCGACGAGGCCGCGCGCATGCTGCAACCTCGACCGACTATCTCGAGCGCACGCCCGCGGCCAGCTGTCCGGCGGCCAGCGCCAGCGCGTCGCGATCGGCCGCGCCATCGTGCGCGAACCGACGGCCTTCCTGTTCGACGAGCCGCTGTCGAACCTCGACGCGGCGCTGCGCGGCACGATGCGGCTGGAAATCTCCGAGCTGCACAACACGCTGAAGACGACGATGATCTACGTCACCCACGACCAGGTCGAGGCCATGACCATGGCCGACAAGATCGTCGTGCTGAACGCCGGCCACATCGAGCAGGTCGGCTCGCCGCTGGACCTCTACAACACGCCGCGCAACCTCTTCGTCGCCGGCTTCATCGGCGCGCCGCGCATGAACCTCGTCACCGGCGATTACGCCCGGCAAAAGGGTGCCGCAACCGCCGGCGTGCGGCCCGAGCACCTGACGCTGTCGAAAGAAACCGGTCTCTGGCAAGGCAAGGTTACGGTTGCCGAACATCTCGGCTCCGACACCTTCCTCCACCTCGATGTCCCCGGCATCGGCCCGATCACCGCCCGCACCGACGGCGAATTCGAATGCAAACACGGCGATACCGTCTTCATCACCCCCGATGATGCCAAGATCCACAGGTTCGATGACAAGGGCCTCGCGATATGACGCGAAGACCGGACGGCAGATCGGCGCTGCGTGCCGGCCACCTGCCATCCGGCCCTGGCACAAACAACGTTTCCCCTTCGAGGATCGTGACATGACATGCAAACTCTCCCTCGCCACGCTTGACGAAGCCAAAAAAACGGCGGCGATTCCGGCCTATTCCCGCGCCGATCTTTCCGCCGGCATCGTGCATTTCGGCGTCGGCAATTTCCACCGCGCCCATCAGGCGGTTTATCTCGATGATCTGTTCAACACCGGCGCGGACCACGACTTCGCCATCGTCGGTGCCGGCGTTCTGCCGTCCGATGCCACCATGCGCGAAAAACTCGCCGCCCAGGATTTCCTGACCACGGTGGTGGAGCAGGACAATAACCGCACTGGTGCCCGCGTTACCGGGCCGATGATCGACATTTTGCCGGTTGGCGATACCCAGGCCATCATCAGCGCGCTCGCCGATCCGAAAATCCGCATCGTCTCGATGACGATTACCGAAGGCGGTTATTTCATCGATGCCTCCGGCTCGTTCAATCCGCAGCATCCGGCGATTGCCGACGATGGACGGAACCCGTCTTCTCCGAAAACCGTGTTCGGGCTGATCGTTGCCGGGCTGAAGGCGCGGCGCGACAAGGGGCTTTCGCCCTTCACCGTCATGTCCTGCGACAACATTCCCCATAACGGCAAGGTCACGAAAAATGCGGTTGTCGGGCTGGCGGCCCTGTCCGATCCGGCCTTCGCCAACTGGATTGGCGACACCGTTGCTTTCCCCAATTCCATGGTCGACCGCATCACACCCGCCACCGGCGAGCGCGAACGCACCATCGCCCGCGACGATTTCGGCATCGAGGATAATTGGCCTGTCTTCTGCGAGGAGTTCAAGCAATGGGTGATGGAGGATAATTTCCCGGCGGGCCGGCCGGCGCTCGAAAAGGCGGGGGTTCAGTTCGTCAAGGATGTCGCGCCCTACGAGCACATGAAAATCCGCATCCTGAACGGCGGCCATGCGGCGATTGCCTATCCGGCAACACTTCTCGACATTCATTTCGTGCATGAGGCGATGGAGCATCCGCTGATCCGGGCGTTTCTGGCCAAGCTCGAAAAAGAAGAGATCATCCCGGTCATTCCGCCGGTGCCCGATACCGATCTTGACGAATATTTCGGGCTGATCGAGCGGCGTTTCCTCAATCCGAAGATTGGCGATACCATTCCGCGTCTGGCGCAGGACGGCTCCAACCGCCAGCCGAAATTCATCCTGCCCTCCACGGCCGACCGTTTGGCGGCGGGCAATGATATTGTCGGGCTGTCGCTGGTGTCGGCGCTGTGGTGCCGTTATTTCTACGGCACCTCCGACAGCGGCCAGCAAATCACCTTCAACGACGCCAACGCCGAGCGGCTACAGGCGGCCGCGATCAAGGCCAAGGACGATCCGATGGCCTTCCTGGCGCTCGACGATATTTTCGGGGAGGTTGCCGAATCGGTGCTTTTCCGTAAACGCTTCGCCCATGCACTGACGACGCTGTGGCGCGAAGGCACGGCGAAGACCTTGCAGCTTTATCTGGATGACAAGCTGGCTGAAAAGTGACGTGAGATGCGCGACGGGACCGGACCTCTTCTGATTTTCGACTGCGACGGCGTTCTCGTCGACAGCGAGCCGGTTTCCATTGCGGTTCTTCTCGACATGCTCTCCCATCTCGGCGTGGAGATGGGGGAGGAGGAGGCCTATAACCGCTTTCTCGGCCGCAGCGTCGCCAGCATGACGACGACCCTGTTTGAGGAATATGGCGTCGAGACCGACATCGATTTTCTCGAACATATGCGCGCGACCCTGTTCGAGCGTTTCCGCACCGAGCTGCGTCCGATTGACGGCATTGCCGAAACGCTGGACAGGCTGGCGGCCCTCAAGCGCTGCGTCGCCTCTTCCAGCCAGCCGGAACGCATCCGTTATTCGCTGGGGCTGACCGGCCTGATCGACAAATTCGAACCGCACGTCTTCAGCGCCACCATGGTGAAGAACGGCAAGCCGGCACCCGACCTTTTCCTGCATGCAGCAGGGGAGATGGGCGTCGATCCGCGTCATTGTATCGTGATCGAGGACAGCCCGGCGGGCATTGCCGCCGCAAAAGCGGCCGGCATGGCGGTTTTTGCCTTTACCGGCGGCTCGCATGCGCGGTTTCCGGCATTCCGCGAAAAGATCGCCGGTCTTGGCGCCGATGCCACGTTTGACGCGATGCCGGATTTGGTTCAACTTGTCGGCGATTATCTGGGGAAGGGCGGTTTTGACAGCCAGGTGGACCGTGACGCAGGCTGAGGGAAACCATGCCTGCCACCACCGGGAGGTCGTTACGCAAGGGATGGAACTGAAGTCTTGATGCGTCAAAATCTCGTCGCTGTCGATGTCGGAACGGCGAGCGCCCGCGCCGGGATTTTCGATCCGGCGGGCCGACTTCTCGCCCGCTCCACCCATCCCATCCTGATGCAGAGACCGCAGGAAAACCACGCCGAACACGATTCCACCGATATCTGGCACGCCGTCTGCATTGCGGTAAGGGCAGCGCTTGCCGATGCGGGCGTCTTGCCTGAAAGCATTGCCGCCATCGGTTTCGACGCCACCTGCTCGCTGGTTATCCGCGATGAGCATGGCGAGCCGGTTTCGGTCTCCGTCACGGGCAAAGACCGGTTCGACACCATCGTCTGGCTGGACCACCGGGCAATTGCCGAGGCCGACCGGCTGACGGCGTCCGGCCACCGCGTGCTGGATTTCGCCGGCAAAAGCGTATCGCCGGAAATGCAGATGCCGAAGCTGATGTGGCTGAAGGCGAATTTGCCGGCCAGCTGGGCGCGCATGTCTTTCGCCTTCGATCTGGCGGATTTCCTGACATGGAAGGCAAGCGGCTCCGCGAAACGTTCCAATTGCACGCAGACGGCGAAGTGGAATTTCCTGGCGCAGGAAAATCCCGGCTGGCAGGCGGATTATCTCAATCTGGCCGGTCTTGGCGACCTGAAACAGCGTGCCGGCCTGCCCGAAACCACGGTGATGCCGGGGACCGCCATCGGCCCGCTTTCGCGCGAGGCTGCGGCGGAACTCGGCCTCGACACCGGCTGCCGGGTGGCGGCGGGCATGATCGATGCTTATGCCGGCACGCTCGGTGCGCTGGGCGGCTGCCTGTCTGACGATGTCGGCAAACATGTGGCGCTGATCGCCGGCACCTCCAGCTGCCTCGTCGCCATGTCCGAGCGGCAGATGCCTGGCCACAGCCTCTGGGGTCCCTATTGGCAGGCGGTGCTGCCTGGCCACTGGCTGGTGGAGGGCGGCCAATCCGCCACCGGCGCGTTGCTCGATCATATCGTGCGCATGCATGCGGCGGGCGGCGAGCCGGATACGGCGCTGCACGCCCGCATCGTTGCGCGGGTCACCGAATTGCGCGGGCTCGAGGGCGCGGCTTTTGCCGAGCGGCTGCATGTGCTGCCAGATTTCCACGGCAACCGCTCGCCGCTCGCCGATCCACATGCAGTGGGCGTCATCAGCGGGCTGACGCTGGACACGTCCTTCGACAGTCTCTGCCGCCTTTACTGGCGCACGTCAGTGGCAATCGCGCTCGGCGCGCGCCATGTGCTCGATGCGATGGAGCGTTTCGGTTATGCCGTCGAAAGCCTGCACGTGACCGGCGGCCATGTGAAGAACCCGCTGTTGATGGAGCTTTACGCCGATGTCACCGGCAAACGCATCGTCGTGCCTGCCACCGCCGACGCCGTTCTTCTTGGCACGGCAATGACGGCGGCGGCGGCCGGCGGCGTGCATGCGAGCCTTGCGGCAGCAGGTGCCGCCATGTATCCCGGCAATACCGAAATCCTCGGCAACCCGACGCTCGCACCGCTCTACGACCGGGATTACCGCCGTTTCCTCGCCATGCACCGCCATCGCCAGGAGCTGGAAAACCTCTGATTTTTGTAAGGGCATGTTGGACGGTGGGCGGGTGCGGATCGTTTCTTCTCCCCGCCGGGGAGAAGGTGGCGCGAAGGGCCGGATGAGCGACTATCTGGGCTGTCAAGTTGCATATTCGAAATCTCTTCGCGCGTCTCGTGCTTTTGCATTGAGAATAACCAGGAGTTTTCGGGCGAGCGCGATGCGGATGACCATTTTGGCTTTGCCGGCGCTTTGCAACCTTTGCTGGAAGGCGGCCATGTGCGGATCATATCTGGCTGCGATGGCGGCGACCAGGAACAGGATGCCGCGCGGTCCGCGGCGTCCGCCGCGCACCGGCCGGGGACCGCTGCGTTTGCCGCTGTCGTTGGCGATCGGCGCCAGGCCGGCCAGCTTGGCGATCGCCTTGTTGGAGATCAGGCCGATCTCGGGCAGCTCGGCCATCAGCCGGGCAACGGTGCGGTCGGCGACACCCTTGACCGACCGAAAGGCCCGGTTGAGGCAGCCCCAGAGCGGATCGTCGTCGATCATCGAGGCGATCTCGCCTTCGAGCGAGCGGCTCTGGCGCACCAGCAGCGCAATCACCTCGTTGAGGCTTTCCACGGTCTCGCCGTCTCTGGCCGCACTTCGGCGCTGCTTCTGGACGATCAGGTCGCTCGTAACCTGGGACAACCGCGCCACCAGCGCCGACAGCCGCAGCTGCGCGGCTGTCGGCGGCGGCAGGGCGAGAACCCGCCTGGTCTCGGCAAAATGGGCGATCACCGCCGCATCGATGCGGTCGGTCTTTTCCAGAAAGCCCATGGCGTCGGCAAAGTGGCGCACCTGGCGCGGATTGGCCAGCGCGCAGGCGATCCCCAGCTCCCACAACAACAGGAAGACTGCCCGCTCGTAGCCGCCCGACGCCTCCATGACGACGAGCTCGACATTCTCGGCCCGGCACAGCGCAGCCAGCTCACCGATGCCGGCCGCATCGTTGCCGAAACGCTCAAACGTCCCGGACGGACGGATGAACGCATCCAGCCAGTCCTTCGAAACATCCACTCCACATATAACTCCTATTCACGGTAACCTGCCTTGTGCGTGCGGTTGGAACCAAGCGACTATTCGGTCGTACGTGACGATGACGAAGATCCCAGGCTCATCCACGGTTGTAACCGGAGGGGGGGACGGGCGACTTCGTCAAGCCTCTGGCAGGGTGGCCACCCGGCCAGAGGCGCAATCGCTTCCATCGCACAAAATCAGCAATGTGCAGATACAAGGGGGCAAGCTCTCGGTTTATCGCTGGCCAAGCCCCCTCATCCCGCTGCCGCGGACTTCTCCCCGGCGGGGAGAAGAAATGCGCGGCACCCGCTCGATCCATTTACAAGCGTTCCGCCAGTCAGATGCCCAGCGAGCGTTTCAGGCCGGTGAGGTTTTTCATGCGGGTCCTGCGCGGTTCATCGGCTGCGGCAATCAGGCTGCAGAGGGTGAATTCCATCATGGCGACGAGTTGCAGCAGGCCTTGCCCGCCATTCTGGGCGTGCGGCATGGCAAGACAGATATCGGCGCTTTCCGGTCCCCATTCGTAGAACCGGGTGGTGATCAGCAGGGTTCTGTAACCGCTCTTTCGTGCCGTTGCAGAGAGGCTCTGCAACGGGGCGAGGCTGCCGCCGTAATCCATGAGGATGAGAAGGGCGTCCGCCGGATCGAAGTCCCAGAGTTCGATATAAGCGGCGCTGTTGCCGCCGAGATAGTGCACCTGGCTGCGAACTTCCAGCAAGCGGCCGTGAAAGTGCCTGCCGGTGCCAAGGCCTTCCGGTGACGTTGCCAGAAAAACATCGGCTGCCGAAGCGATCTCGCTCATCGCGACACGCCAGATCGGCTGCGAGGTCATTTCGAACGCGGTCTGAATGGCCTGGATCTGTTGCGACAAAAGCTGGGAGAACGGATTGGACTGGCGGTCGCCGCTTTCGGCCATGGCCGGCTGGTCGCCGCCTGCCGCTTCTTCGGCATGGCGCAGATCGATGCGGATGTCGCTGAATTGCCGGTATCCAAGCGAGCGCAGGAAGCGGCCAACCGTCATCGGACTGAGACTGAGCTTGGCAGCCAGCGTCTGCGCCGTTTCGAAAGGCAATTCGTCCAGATGCTCGATCAGATATTTGCCGATCTTGCGCTCCGAGGGGGTGCCGGCCTTCATGGCACGGGTCAGATTCAACAATAACTGTTCCACCAACGCCTCATTCTTTTTGTATTTATTGAATGACGATGCATCCGCACGCCCGGACGAGCGTGCGAACCGCGACTTGTCGGTGGGGGCAGCTTTTCCGGCCTTGTCCTCCACCGGACCGGAATGCGAATTATAATAGATAAATTATTATATTTTAGAGACGTCTTTTATTCAAGAGAAATTCCATCTGCGGTTTAATTGCCCACAGCGACGTGTTTTTCCCTGTCTTGCGGAGCGGCTGGCCGGAGCCTATCTCTCCTTTGTACCGAGGTTTAAACGCGAGAGGCGTCAAAGGAGTTCCGAATGATTTTTGATGCGGCGAGGCTTGCCTTCAGCAATCTCTTTGCCACCGAGACAAGGTCGGTGTTCTGGAAGGTGCTGGGGCTGACGCTTCTGGTGCTGGCAGCGCTGTGGTTCGCCATCCGCTCCATCTTCATCTATTTCGCCTTGCCGTGGGTGGATACGCTGATCCCCGGCGTGCCCGACTGGGCGGGATGGCTGAGCTTCGTGTTCGCCATTTTCGCCGGTATCGGGCTTGCATTGGCGCTGGCGCTGCTGATTTCGCCGGTCACTGCCGTGATCGCCGGCCTGTTTCTCGACGATGTCGCCGAAGTCGTGGAAAAAAACACCTATCCTGAAGATCCGCCGGGCAAGGCGATGCCCATCGGCGAGGCCGTGGTGTCGTCGATCAAGTTTTTCGGCGTCGTCATTGCCGGCAACCTGATTGCGCTGTTGCTGCTGCTCGTGCCTGGCGTCAACCTCATCGCCTTTTTTCTGGTGAATGGTTATCTGCTCGGCCGGGAGTTCTTCGAATTTGCCGCCATGCGTTTCCGCTCGCCTGCCGATGCGCGGCTGTTCCGCTCCAAACACCGGACCACCGTGTTCATGGCCGGGCTGGTGATTGCGGCGTTCCTCGCAATCCCCTTCCTCAACCTTCTGACGCCGCTGTTTGCGGCGTCGATGATGGTGCATCTGCACAAGGCCGTCAGCCGGCGCGATCCGTCATTCGCCGCCGGCCGCACCGAACAATTGCGCGGGTAATTCCACCAAAGGGGCAGGGATATCGAAGGTCTTTTCCGGTGATTTGCAGATATCGGCAATCACGCAGCGCTCGCATTCCGGCTTGCGCGCCTTGCAGCAATAACGCCCGTGCAGGATCAGCCAGTGATGGGCATGGAACAGATATTGTTCGGGAATGATGCGGACGAGCCGGTCTTCCACTTCATCCGGGGTTTTCCCCGGGGCAAGACAGAGCCGGTTGGCGATGCGGAACACATGAGTATCCACCGCAAGCGTGGGCACGCCGAAGGCCATCGACATCACCACATTGGCCGTCTTGCGGCCGACGCCGGGCAAGGTCACCAGTTCCTCGCGCGTCCTCGGCACCTCGCCGCCGAAATTGTCGATCAGCATCTGTGAAAGCGCAATGACGTTTTTCGCCTTGTTGCGGTAAAGCCCGATAGTCTTGATATGGCCGATCAGCTCTTCTTCGCCCAGCGCCAGCATTTTTTCCGGCGTATCGGCAATCTTGAACAGCGCCCGCGTCGCCCGGTTCACGCCGACATCGGTCGCCTGCGCGGAAAGTGCCACGGCCACCAGCAGGGTAAAGGGGTTGGTATGTTCCAGCTCGCCTTTCGGCTCCGGCCGCTGAATGGAGAACCGGCGGAAGATTTCGTTCAATTCGTCCTTCGAATAAATCGTTTTCACACGCACGGGTGTGCGGGCGGATGTCGCATTTGACTTTTTTAAAGTTTGGGTGCTGGATCGTTTTTTGGCGACTGTCATGACCTATCTATAGCCAGCCCGCCCTGAGGAAATCAACGTGGATACGCTCAACGATCAGCCGATTTTTGCGGCGGAACTCGTTCCGCACCGTTCGCTTGGAAGGCGTGGTTTCCGGCTGCTTCTCGCTTTGTCGGGCTTTGCCTGCCTCATCCATGGCGGCTTTTTTCTTGTCAGCGGGGCATGGCCCGTCGGCCTGTTTTTCGGGCTGGATTTTCTGCTGCTCTATGTCGCCTTCCGCGCCAATTACCGGGCCGCGAAAGCGCGGGAAGAGGTCAGCGTCTCGCGCACCAGCCTGTCGATCCGCAAATTCTCGCCCACCGGCCGCGTGGTGGAGCATCGCTTCAACCCCTTCTGGGCGCGCTTCAGGGTTCAGCGCCACGAGGAAATCGGCATCGTCTCCATGCAGGTGACGGGTGAGGGCAAGGCGACCGATATCGGCTCGTTTCTCAATCCGGATGACCGGGAAAGCTTCGCCAAGGCTTTCGGCGGTGCGCTGGCGACCGTGCGGCGGATGTGAGGTCGTCATCCCTTCTTCCGTCATTCCGGCCTTGAGCCGGAATCCACCCAGCCCAAGTCCTTGGGCTGAAACAGGTCTTTCACCGCCCGAGAGCCGCACCGGCTGGATACCGGCTCAAGGCCGGTATGACGGAAGAATAATATTCGACGCAAGAAACGGGTGGAGACAGACGCGCTTTAGTGGTTTTGTCATGTCGGTTAGGAGACATGCGATGAACACCAATATCATGCTGAAAGAGGACATCACCCCCATCGGCTCGGATTACGAGACAGTGCGTGGGGTTATCGAGCTTTTGACGCTGGATTATCGCGACCAGCCTTCCCTTGAAGCCATTGCCGCAAGGCTCAGTCAGTCGCCGACGCAATTGCAGAAGACCTTCACCCGCTGGGCCGGTCTTTCCCCCAAGGCCTTCTTGCAGGCGGTGACGCTCGATCATGCCAAGCGGTTGTTGCGCGAAGAGGATTTGCCGCTGTTGGAAACCTCGATCGAGGTCGGCATGTCGGGGCCGGGGCGCCTGCATGATCTGTTCGTCACCCATGAAGCCATGTCTCCCGGCGAATGGAAGGCCAAGGGCGGTGGCCTGACGATCCGGTACGGTTTTCATGTTTCGCCCTTCGGTCTTGCATTGGTCATGGTGACCGATCGCGGCCTTGCCGGCTGCGCCTTCGCCGATCCCGGCGAGGAGCGCGCCTGTTTCGAGGACATGGCGGGCCGTTGGCCGAATGCTTGTTATGTCGAGGATCGCGACGCGACCGCGCCCTATGCCGCGCGTATTTTCGAACCGTCCCTGTGGTCGGCGGACCGGCCATTGCGGGTCGTGTTGCTCGGCACGGATTTTCAGGTGCGGGTATGGGAAAGCCTGCTGAAAATCCCGATGGGCCGCGCCGTTACCTATTCGCACATCGCCAGCGATATCGGCCAGCCCACGGCCTCCCGTGCGGTCGGCGCAGCTGTCGGCGCCAACCCCGTCTCCTTCGTCGTCCCCTGCCACCGCGCCGTCGGCAAAAGCGGGGCGCTGACGGGTTATCACTGGGGCCTGACCCGCAAGCGGGCGATGCTGGGGTGGGAAACGGGGAAGGTTTGAGCCCAGGACCTTGCGGTAGAATATTATTGCCGTCATTCCGGCCTTGAGCCGGAATCCAGCCGCCGCGCGTCTGCGCGGCGAGAAAAGTTCTTTCAGCCCAAGGACTTGGTCTGGCTGGATACCGGCACAAGGCCGGTATGACGGAGGGAGAAACGCGGTGAGGCGGCCTAAACCAGTTCCATCAACGCCCTTGCCGCCGCCTCGTCTGTGATCAGCGTGTTGCAGCCGATGCGTTTGATGGTGGCGCGGATGGCAATGGCGCGGTGGGCGCCGCCGGAGGCGAGAACGATGTGTTTGGCCTTGCGCAGCGTGTCGAGATCGATCGCCATGGCGCGCTCATTGATCGGGTGATCGACCGAGCGGCCTTCCGCGTCGATGAAGTTGAACATGGTGTCGCAGACGCAACCGGCATCGATCAGTTCCTGAAGCGTTTCCTTCGAGATGAAACCTTCAGACAGCGAGGTGGAATGCGGGCCGATATCGCCGCAGGAGACGATGGCGAGGTCGAGCGTTTCGGCCAGATCGTAAAGCGTGGCGAGACCGCATTTTTCGATCAGCGCCCGTTTGGTCTCGATCGAATCCACCAGCAGCGGCGCCAGGAACATGTAACATTCCGCCCCGAGCGCGCTTGCCAGCCGCCAGGTATAATCGAGCGGGTTGGTCTGGTGCACGGCAACGATACCGCCAAGCAGCGAGACGACCTTGCAGTTTTCCCGCCGTGGCGGGCGGAAGCTGGATAGCGAGGCGGTCATGGTGCGTCCCCAGCCGACGCCGATTGTGGCGTTGTTCGGCACCGCTTCGGAGAGGAACTGTCCGAGTGCCAGGCCAACCGCCTTGGCCGTACCTTCAGCGTTCATCTTGCTTGCAGACGAGCCGGGGGATGAACCGGGAGAGGGAATAATCACGGCCTCGTCCAGCCCATAGGCCGCCTCCAGCCTGCCGGCCAGCTCGACGAAATCCTCGATGCCCTCGTTGATCCAGATCTGCACTTCGGAGCGTTTCATCGCCTCATCCAAAAGGCGGATGACGGTGGAGCGACTGATGCCCAGCTTCTCGGCGACATCTTTCTGCGTCAAACCCTGGTTATAATAAAGCCATGCGGCGCGCAGCCTCAGCGAAGCCGCTTCCGAATAGGCCGTATGGGTTTCTCTTCTCAGTTTCGCCACGGTTTTTGTCACTCTGTTTATTGAGGCGGAGTATCGCAGGCGTGAAACTTATGTCAATTGCGATGCGCAAATGTCTTGACTTTCGGCCTTGCCGCTTGCGATAGTCAGGGCCGGACAAAACCGTGATTTCGGCCTTGGGCGCACCCTAGTGCGGGAACGAAAAGACGGCTGTGCAAGTTTACAAGAGATCATGAAGGATCATTCGCCATGACGTCCAAACTCGAACAACTTCGCGCTATCACCACGGTTGTTGCCGATACCGGCGACATCGAAGCGGTTGCGCGCCTGAAGCCGGTGGATTGCACCACCAACCCGACCATCGTTTTGAAAGCTCTCGGCACGCCCGCTTTTGCGGATGCGGTGAAGGAAGCGGTTGCCTGGGGCAAGAAGCAGGGCGGCCAGTCCGACGCAGTCGTTGCAGCCGTTGCCGACCGTCTTGCCATTTCCGTCGGTGCGGCCCTTGCCGGTCTGGTTCCCGGCCGTGTGTCGACGGAAGTCGATGCCGACCTGTCCTTCGATACGCAGGCCTCCATCACCAAGGCACGCCACATCATCGCCTCCTACAAGGAGCGCGGCATCGAGCGCGAGCGTATCCTCATCAAGCTGGCTTCCACCTGGGAAGGCATCAAGGCTGCCGAAGTTCTGCAGTCCGAGGGTATCGACTGCAACCTGACGCTGCTGTTCTCGCAGGCCCAGGCAATTGCGTGTGCGGAAGCCAAGGCTTTCCTCATCTCGCCATTCGTCGGCCGTATCCTTGACTGGTACAAGAAGTCGACCGGCGAGACCTACACTGCCGAGACCGATCCGGGCGTCGTTTCGGTGCGCAGCATCTATAATTATTACAAGGCCAACGGCATCGGCACCGTCGTCATGGGCGCGTCGTTCCGCAATGTCGGCGAGATCGAAGCGCTTGCCGGTTGCGATCGCCTGACGATCAGCCCGGCGCTGCTGGAAGAGCTGGACAAGGACACCGGCACGCTCGAGCGCAAGCTTTCGCCCGACAATGCCAAGCCCGAACCGCTGGCATCGCTCGATGAAAAGGCGTTCCGCTGGGCGATGAACGAAGACGCGATGGCAACCGAGAAGCTCTCGGAAGGCATCCGCATGTTCGCCAAGGATCTGGTGACGCTGCGCGAGATGGTCCGCAAGGAACTGACGCTGGCTGCTGCTTAAAGGGAGCTTAGGCTTCCGGCAACCGTGCCAAACACGTGACGTCATCCTCGGGCTTGTCCCGAGGATCTATCCATGTTGCGTAAAATCATTCGGTTGCAGATCCTCGGGACAGGCCCGAGGATGGCGAAAAAGGGGAGGTCGCCTCCCTTGTCTTTAAACTCGGCGGAACATTTTACGGTCTAACCGCGTTTACCACACAGAAATCTCCAGTCACTTTAAACGCGATCGGTCCCCTGCCGGTCGCGTTTTTTTGTGCGTCTCAGAGCGTTCCCTCACCCGTCGCCACTTCGGAAATGCGTCTTGCCGCATCGCGGATCAGCGCCTCGCAGGCCTCGCGCGTCGGGGCTTTGCCGCCAAGCGGGGTGATATAGGGGCAGGTGATGACGGCAAGGGCTGTGCCATCAAGCGTCAGCACCGGGGCTGAAATATTGCGCACGCCTGCGGTCTGCATGCTGTCCATGGATTCAAAGCCGTTTCTGCGAACCTCCGCCAGCCGCGCCTCGAGGTCCGAAGGTTCGGTTTCCCCGCCGCCGCGCACCTGTTCGGTGATCATGATCCTGCGCTGCACCTCGTTCTGGAAGGCCAGCAGCACATGGCCGGAGCCGGTGTGGAACAGGCTCATCTGCGCACCAACCCGCATCGACATCGCCCAATAGGTTGACGATTCCTGCTGGGCGATGACGACGACGCTGCCGCGATCGTAAACGGCGAGGTGACACGCCTGCTCGGCGCTTGCGGAAAAATCCCGCATCACCGGGGCCGCAAAAGACACCAGCCGGCGCACCGGCGCGTGGAAATGCGCAAGGCCGAACATTTTCAGCGTCAGTGAAAACCGGTCGCCCTCCAGCCGCTGCACGTAACCGCGCCGCACCAGCCGGTCCAGCATGCGGTAAAGCTCGTTCGGGGTTTTGCCGATGGATTTGGCAATCTCGATCTGCGTCAGCCCGCCATCGGTACGGGCGAGAAGCTCGAGAATGTCCAGACCCTTGTCGAGGGCGGGGGCGCGATATCTTTCGCTGTCTTCTTCCGTCATCTTGCTTCGGTGGCCTTTGCAGGATTGGCTGGCGGGAAATGCACTTTGGAAATACCGTTGACCCACGCCGCGCTTTTGCGCAAGTCTGCTTGACGTTACATGAATACCGCGTTTACATATGAATTGTCGATCCATATTTGAGATCAATGAAATTCACTGACGAAATTCAGCGGCTCGGCCCCAGCGGGCGGGTGCGCCGTAGCGGGAGGCTATTCATGGTGCAGGATTTTAACGGGCGGACAGTGGTCATCACCGCAGCCGGCCAGGGTATCGGCCGGGCGACGGCGGAGCGGTTCATTTCGCTTGGCGCGCGCGTTATTGCCACCGATATCAACGAGCAGGCACTTTCGACCCTCAAGGGTGCGGAAACGCGGGTTCTGAATGTGCTGGATGGCGACGGCGTCACGGCCTTTGCGGCCGATATCGGCCATGCGGATGTGCTGTTCAACTGCGCCGGTTTCGTTCACTCCGGCACCATCCTCGATTGCGAGGAAAAAGACTGGGATTTCTCTTTCGATCTCAACGCCAAGGCCATGTACCGCACCTGCCGCGCCTTCTTGCCGGGCATGCTGGAAAAGGGCAAGGGCGCGATCGTCAACATGTCCTCGGTTGCATCAAGCGTGAAGGGCGTGCCGAACCGTTTCGCCTATACCGCCTCCAAGGCTGCCGTGGTGGGCCTGACCAAGGCGATTGCCGCCGATTTCGTCACCAAGGGTATTCGCTGCAACGCCATCTGCCCCGGCACGGTGGACAGCCCGTCCCTGCATGACCGCCTGCGCGCCACCGGTAACTACGAACAGGCGCTGGCCGACTTCATCGCCCGCCAGCCGATGGGCCGCATTGCCACGCCGGAGGAAATTGCCGCACTCGTCACCTATCTCGCTTCGGATGAGGCAGGTTTCACCACCGGCCAGATCCACGTGATCGACGGTGGCTGGACAGGCTGAGCATTCCATACGGGAAAGAGGAGAAGGCGACCGACCAAAAAGCCGGTCGCCTTTTTATTACGCCACCACGCTTCCGGCGATCAGTGCAAGCACGAGGAAGACCAGGAAGATCACGACGGCGATGAAGAACAGGATACGGGCAATGCCCGACGCCGCTGCCGAAATTCCGGTAAAGCCGAATACGCCCGCGATCAACGAAATAACAAAGAAAATAAGAGCCCATTTCAGCATGGAGCTTCCCCTTCTGCTTAATTTTCATGAGTTTGCCGCTTGAGGGCAAGCTCTTGAAAATGACGCGCAAAAGGCGAAAATGTTCCATGCGCCCGTAAATATCGTTATTTTAGAGCGTTTTACTTTTCTTCGGGTAGCAAAAAACCGGGGTCCACTTTCCCTGAAAGCGCACATCTAGATGCCCGTCTCGTTCGCCGTGTCGATCCGGCGGGCCTTGAGGGTGGTGTGGATGAATGTCGCGACGAATGCGAGGCTCATGAACAGGACGATGGTCGGGGCCGGCGCGCTGTCGATCAGAAAGCTCAGCCATATGCCCGCAAGCGAAGAGAGAAGGGCAACAGAGATGGCGACCAGAAGCATGGCGGAAAAACGCCTTGTCAGCAGGAAGGCGATTGCGCCCGGCGTGACCAGCATCGCGACCGAAAGGATGATGCCGACAGCCTTCAGCGCGCCGACCACGGCAAGCGACAGGACCATCAGCAGACCGTAATGCAGGATGCGCACCGGCAGGCCGATGGCTTTGGCATGCTGCGGATCGAAGGCATTGACCAGCAGGTCCTTGCGCAGCACCCCGAGAAACAGCGTCGCGAACAGCGCGATCAGCCCTGTCTCCAGCATGTCTGCTGGCGCAATGCCCAGCATGTCGCCGAAGAGAATGTGATCCAGATGCATGTCGCTCTGCACCTTCACATAAAGCACCAGCCCCAGCCCGAACATGCCGGAAAAGACGATGCCGAGCACCGTGTCTTCCTTGATACGGCTGTTTTCCTTGATGAAACCGGTGCCGAGCGCGCAGATCATGCCGGCGATGAAAGCGCCGATGGAAAGCGGAATTCCGGCAATATACGCAATCACCACGCCGGGCAGCACGGCATGCGAAACCGCGTCCCCCATCAGCGACCACCCCTTCAGCACCAGAAAACACGAGAGCATGGCCATCGGCACCGCAATCATCAGGGTGATGACGAAGGCATATTGCATGAAGGGCAGCTGAAACGGCAGGATGGCAAGTTCGAGATATTCGCTCATGGCGCGTCTCCCAGCGCCTTGCGGGCCTTGATGCGAGAAGCGAGCAGCCCGTGTTTGGGGGCAAACACGAAGGCGGCAAGAAAGATCGCCGTTTGCAGCACGACGATGACGCCGCCGGTGGCGCCATCGAGGAAATAGCTGAGATAAGCGCCGACGAAGCTGGTGGTCGCGCCGATGACGAGGCTCATCAGGATCAGCCGCTCGAAACGGTCCGTCAGGAGATAGGCGGTTGCGCCCGGTGTCACCACCATGGCAACGACAAGGAAAGCGCCGACCGTCTGAAGGGCTGCAACCGTGGAGGCGGCAAGCAGGGTGAAGAAGATCACTTTCAGCACGTCCGGTTTCAGCCCCACGGTGCGGGCATGGTTCTCATCGAAGAACACCACCATGAAGTCGCGCCATTTCACCGCCAGTACGAGGAGGCTGATGCCGCCGATCAGCGCCAGCTGGATCGTGTCCTCGGTGGTGATTGCCAGAATATTGCCAAGCACGATGGTCTGGATATTGATCGAGGTGGGCGACAGCGAGACCATGAACAGCCCCAGCCCGAAAAACGAGGTGAAGATCAGGCCGATGATCGCGTCTTCCTTCAGCCGCGTTTTCTGATTGAGAAACAGCATGGAGCCGGCCGCAAGCCCGCCGGACAAAAAGGCGCCGAGCGAAAAGGGCAGCCCCAGCATATAGGCGCCCGCAACACCGGGAACGATGGCGTGCGAGAGCGCATCGCCGATCAGCGACCAGCCCTTCAGCATCAGATAGGCGGAAAGAAAACCGCAGACGCCGCCGACCAGTGCGCTGACCCAGATGGCGTTCAGCATGTAGCCATAGGTAAAAGGCTCAAGAAGGCTGGTTATCATCGGCTTTTTCCTTCGGAACCTGCGGATCGTGTCCGTTCTGGCCGTTCTTTCCGTAGATCACGAAAGGCCGTTCGTCGTCGGTAATCACCTTCACCCGGCGCGGATCGGCATCGTCATGCAGTTCGGCGCCGCCGAGAACGAAGTGGCGCAGGCTGCCGCCAAAGGCCTTTTGCAGGTTCTCTTCGTTGAAGGTATCAGCGGTTTTGCCAGACGCCAGAACCGTGCCCTTGACGAAGACGGCACGATCGCAAAAGTCCGGCACGCTGCCGAGATTATGGGTGGAAACCAGCATGACGCGGCCCTCGTCACGCAGCGCCTTCAACAGTGCGACGATCTGTTCTTCCGTCGTTACGTCAACGCCGGTGAAGGGTTCGTCCAGCAGGATGACCTGACCTTCCTGCGCCAGCGCGCGGGCCAGAAACACTCGCTTCTTCTGCCCGCCGGAAAGTTCGCCGATCTGCCGCTTGCGATATTCGAGCATATTGACGCGCATCAGCGCTTTCTCGACCATCTGGTGGTCGTGTTTCGAGGGGATACGCAGGAAGTTCATGTGGCCGTAACGGCCCATCATCACCACATCCTCAACCAGTACGGGAAAACTCCAGTCCACCTCTTCGGCCTGCGGCACGTAGGCCACGAGGTTTTTGCGCAGCGCATCCTTCACCGGCAGGTCGAAAATCGACACCGAACCGGCGGCCAGCGGCACGAAACCCATGATCGCCTTGAAAATAGTGGACTTGCCGGCGCCATTGACGCCGACAAGGGCAGTGATGGTGCCGCGTGGAATGGAAAAGCTGGCATTTCTTAATGCGGTGTGGCCGTTGCGATAGGTCACTGTCGCGTTTTGAACCGTCAGGCCGCCGCCGGCTTTTTTGCTGCCCATTCTCACGAGGACAGTCCTTTGGCGATCGTGCTGCTCGTGACGCGCAGAAGGTCGAGATAGGTCGGAACCGGGCCGTCGGCCTCGCTCAGCGAATCCACATAGAGTATGCCGCCATAGGCCGCACCGGTTTCCTTGGCCACCTGCCGGGCGGGATCGGCGGAAACCGTGCTTTCGCTGAAGATGACCTGGATATTGTGTTCGCGCATGGCATCGATCACGCCGCGCACCTGCTGCGGCGTTCCCTGGCTGTCGGCATTGACCGGCCAGAGGAACAGCTCCTTGAGCCCGAAATCACGGGCGAGATAGGAAAACGCCCCTTCGCTCGTCACCAACCAGCGCTTGTTTTCGGGAAGGGCGGAAAGCTCATCGCGGATCGGCTGCACGGTGGCCCGGATCTTGTCCGAATAGGCCTTGGCATTGGCGGCATAAACCTCGGCATTTGCGGGGTCTATGCCGGCAAGGCCCTTGCGGATATTTTCCACATAGATCAAGGCGTTATCGGGTGACATCCAGGCATGCGGGTTGGGTTTTCCCTGATACGCCCCGCCATTGATCGCCATCGGCTCGACGCCGTCGCTGACGGTCACATTGGGCACGCCGGAGAGATTGGCCAGAAACTTCTCGAACCACAATTCCAGATTGAGGCCGTTGCGCAAAACCAGATCGGCCTTGCGGGCCTTGAGAATGTCACGCGGCGTCGGCTGATAGTTGTGAATTTCAGCGCCCGGCTTGGTGATGCTTTCCACCTCCGCCGCATCGCCCGCCACATTGCGCGCCATATCGGCGATGATCGTGAAGGTGGTAACGACCTTGGGTTTTTCCTGCGCGGCGGCCGCAGTAGGCAGGAAAAGCGAAAAAGCAAAAAGGGCATGGCGGATTTTAGCGAGATTCACGTCTGTCACCGATTTTTGTTGCAATTAATTCGCAACACCATCGGCCATCGATCGACGCTTGTCAATGCTATTGCAAATCATTCGCAATTTAGTGGATTTCAAAAATGTCTGAAAATGGTGCGTTTTTGCCCGTATGACGCTACCGGGATTAAACTTTTTTCAATGAGAAAGCGGCACTATCGTAAGGCTCGGACAACGAGGTCCCGAGCTTATCCCGCGTGTGTTCCTCATTCTTCGAGCCACGTTCAGGGGTGAGGGCGATAGGCGGGGTACTGAATGTCAGGATTTTGCGCGTGAAGGCTGTATTCGGACGAATGCGGTTTTCGCGCAAACTCGTTATGATCGGAGGCGGGATCCTGCTTTTAGCGGGTGCGACCGGTTCTGCTGCCGTGTTCATCGGCAGCGAGCGGCTGCTTGGGTCCAGCTATGCCTCCGCCAACGGGCTTTCCTGCGACGCAGTCCAGACAGTCAACATCCGCAAGAACGGTTCCCTCTGGGTCCGCAAATTCGTCCGTACCGATGGCGGCAACGGCACGGACCGGTTGAAAACGGCGCTGCGCGTCGCCAGGGCCGTTTACGACAAACAGAAGCCCGATCTGGTGCAGGTTTCCGTGCTGGATAAAAACGGCCCGCAATTGCGCTCGGAAATGCGCGGCCGCGCCATTGCCGCCCAGGTGGTCTTCATTGCCGACCCGGCAAAAATTCCCGAAGGCGTCGATGCCCAGCGTTATTCCGCTTTTTATTACGATGGCGCTTCAAACGGCAGCGGCCAGTTTTACGGGCTGCGCATCGATCTGCCGCTGGAAGATGCCGAAGCCATGGCCGCAAGCCTGAGCGATGCCACCGACTGCGCAACCCCCGCTTCGGACGCCGCACCCGAAGGGCATGGCGGAAAAGCCGCAAAAGGCGCAGGCGGACACGGCGAAACCAAAAGCGAGGGCAGCGGCGGCCACGATGCTGCGCCAGTCGAAACCAATGAAGGCGGCACCGGCGCCGAGGCCCATGGCGAACCCGCCGCCGACGAGCTTTTAACCTCCACCCCGGAAGCCGATGGCGGCAGCATCTTCAGCCTGACCTATCTGAAATCACTGATCTTCGGAAAAGGCACGACGACCGCGCAGGCCGCAGAGGAAAAACTGACCGAGAGCGAGAGTGCGCCGGCGGAAGAGACGGGTGCGGAGAAGAAGGTTTCGAGCCACTAAGATCGCACGCGGCTTCTCCGAGAACACCTCCGAGGAGCCTGCACCCGGCGTGTCAGATATCCGGCCCGATCCGCAGGCGACCAGCCGGATTTGGAAATTTCTTCCGCTTGTTGGCGATTGCCGGTGAAAAGCTCTGCGACAGGGCGGCAAAGGCGGCAATTCGCGCGATCAATTCTTCTCGCTCAGCCACTGTCACGGCTTTGTAGCTCTCGATTGCGCCAATGTAATCCGTCAGCCAGTCCTCGTATTTGCCGTCGTTCCACAGGCGTTGTGTCGCAAATACCGTATCCTCCAGCCGATCATAGGCAACCAGCGTACGTCGCCAGCGGTGCTCGTCAAAATCCAGCGCGCCATTTGCAAAAAGTGACCCGACCTCGAGGCCGTAGCTCATGAGCTTCGCAGAACGCTCCGGCGGCATGGTGAGGTTCAGCCCGCCTTCTTCCTCGGTGAGAAATACACGGGCGATACGCTCTCTCTGGCCCGGCATGGTAGCAAGAGTTTGGTCCTGCCAGTCCTTCGCCGAACTAAGGATGCTGCCCAGAAAGCCGCTCATTTTTTCCATCTTGTGAACCGGCACGCCGATGCCTTCGCCTGCCGCCTGCGGAATCGTGACGCGCTTGCTGCTGCTGGCGATCGATTTCGGCAATTCATCGAGGCTGAGTGCGAAAGTGGGACGGGATGGAAGCAGCGCGTCGAAAAGGTGAATGGGAAAGTTGCTGCTGATGCCGCCATCGGAGAACCAGATTTTTGCCTTCATGACGGGTCGCGCGTCGCCGCTGATACGTCGCACGATATCCAGCGTGCCGCGATCATTGGTATAAGCCGGAATGGCCTTGAACAGGACAGGGAAACTCAGGCTCATGCGTGTTGCGATGATGACCGGCAACTGGGCTGGCTCTGGAAAAGCCTTGAGTTCGGGAAAGGGGCCACCCGGTGTTGCGATCTGCTTTAACCAGTCTATTACGCCGGAAGGAAAGAGTTGGCTCCATTCCTTCGGGTCGTAGGCGACCATGAGGTTGGTGGCAGGAAGCGTATGCGGCCGCCGCATCGACAGGTTTGTCGTGACCATCTTCAGGTTGATGACCGGCTTTTCCGGATCGTCGCCAGCCAGATCGCCAAAGGTCAAAGGCGGTGCTGTCGCAGCGTCGCTGCCAAAAGCGATGTCCTGGATCGACGCATGGAGCCATTCCGTCAGGCCCGGAACGTCCGGATCGGAAACCGTCAGTCCTGAACAGAATCCGAAGCCGTCCTTCGGCAACCGATGGAAAACCAGCCACAGGAACTGGCCAAGAATTCCTGCCAACATACCAACCAGCCCGCCCAGGATTGACCCGGCATAACTGCCTCCCATAGCCCACAAGACACCGGCGCCGATGACCGTGCCGGCAAGGGCTGCGAGCGGAAAAGCCATGGGCAGCCCCAAAACCTTGCCGGGCCAGCCGCCGGCCTGTGCCCACATGAGATAGCGCATCAGGGGGCGAAAATGACGTTGTGGCTGGAAAAGTCTGTCCAGAATAGCGGGTATCGCGTCGCAATGTGTCTGCAGCCGGGTGAATCCATCCGGATCGTTTCTGACGGTTCGGGAATACTCTGCCGCAGCCGCAAAAGCGGCGGCAATCGCACCAGCCGATGTGCCGCCTATCGATCGGAAACGGTATCGGCGCGCCAGTTCCAGAACGGCGTAGGGATAAACGACACCCGACGTGATGCCGCCTTTCATCACAACGTCGCATTCCTTTTCCGGCGCTCCGAACATCTCGGGCTGGTATTTGGGAAGCTCATTCTCGGACATGCATATCTCCCCAACGGCCCGCTGGTCGAAGGCCGTCAAACACAATGCCAATTATGAGGAATGGGTATCACAAGTTGAAGTGATTTCGCCAGTATATTCTACTGAAAGTTATGTGAATTTATCCGGTTCGTTTGCGGGAAGCCGGGTAAGTACTTCGGCTTTTCTTTGTGGCGGATACAAAGCCGAAAAGCGGACGGGGGGTGATGCGCGCTTAATCCAATATGCCGAAGTATAGGATCCAGGGTTTAGCTGCGGTGTCTGCGCCGCAGGGCGCCGAGATTTCGCAGGACTTGTTCCGGAGATCATGCCGATGACAATAGGTCCCGGAGGCGACCGTGAGGCCGCCCCCGGTTTCGGACGCTCAGTCCGCCTTGTTGCGGCGGGCCGGGAAGAGGATGACGTCGCGGATCGAGGGGGCGTTGGTCAGGAGCATGATCAGGCGGTCGACGCCGATGCCGAGGCCGCCGGCGGGTGGCATGCCCTGGTCGATGGCGTCGAGGAATTCGTCGTCGAGCTGCTTGTCCTTTTCGCCGCGGGCATGGGCCTGCTCAAGCTGCTCCACCATGCGGCGGCGCTGCTCTTCGGGGTCGTTGAGTTCGGAGAAGGCATTGCCCACTTCCCAGGCGTTGCAATAGCTCTCGAAACGCTCCACGAGGCGCGGTTCGCCCGGCACTTCCTTGGCGAAGGGGGAGATGTCCTTCGGGAAATGCGTGACGTGGCTCGGCTGGATCAGCGTGGCTTCAACCTTCTCCTCGAAGATGAAGGCAAGGCATTCGCCCCAGGTCCAGTCCTTCTCGACGGCAAAACCGGCGGCCTTGGCGGCAGCGCGGGCTTCTTCATCCGTCTTGATGGCGAGGAAGTCGATACCGGTCGCTTCCTTCACCGCATCGGGCATCGGCACGCGCTTGAACGGACCCTTGAAGGAAATCGTCTGGCCCTGGAATTCAACTTCGGTCGTGCCATGCAGGGCAATCGCCAGCGTCTCGAACAGCCGTTCCACCAGACCCATGATGTCTTCGTAGTCGGCATAGGCCCAGTAGCACTCCATCATGGTGAATTCAGGATTGTGCCTTGTGGAGACGCCTTCGTTGCGGAAGTTGCGGTTGATTTCGAACACCTTGTCGGAAAGGCCGGAAACCAGGGTGCGCTTCAGGAACAGTTCCGGCGCGATGCGCAGATACATGTCCATCTTCAACGTGTTGTGGAAGGTCTTGAACGGATCGGCCGTCGCACCGCCATAGACGGTCTGCAACATCGGCGTTTCCACTTCGAGGAAGCCTTCGGCCTCCATGAAGCGGCGGATGCCGGACAGGATTTTCGAGCGCTGCAGGAAGCGCAGCTTGGAGTCCTCGTTTGCCAGAATATCGAGATGGCGCTTGCGGTAACGCAGCTCGATGTCGGAAACGCCGTGCCACTTTTCCGGCATCGGCAGCAGCGACTTGGTGAGCATGGTGATCTCTTCGGCGTTGATCGTCAGCTCGCCGCGCTTGGTGCGGCGCACCTTGCCGGTGACGCCGATGATGTCGCCGATATCGATCATCGGCAGAAGATTGCGCGCCGTTTCCGGCGTCGTATCCTTGTGGCTGAAGATCTGCACCTTGCCCGACGCATCATGGATATCCATGAACATGCCGGAATTGCGCGAGGAATAAACGCGGCCCGCCACCGTTACCGTGTCGCCGGTTTCCGTGTCCGGTTCGATATCGGCATATTTTTCCGCCAGCTCCGCATTGGTCAGCGTGCGATGGAAATGCGCCGGATAGACATCGCCGATCTGCTCGCGCAGCAGCGCAAGTTTCTGGCGGCGCACTTCTGTTGCGTCGGAGGAAAGGGCGGTGGTTTCGGTTGTCTTGTCGTTCATTATGTTCGCCTTTAGCGGCTTTGTTCGTTGCGTTTACGCTTCCCGCTCCGGGCTTACCCCCCTCTGTCCTGCCGGACGTCTCCCCCTCAAGGGGGGAGATCAGATGCCGTGCCCGCCCGTTTCATGGGCAAGGTGTCAGCCGCTTGTCGATCTCCCCCCTTGAGGGGGAGATGCCCGGCAGGGCAGAGGGGGGTACCCCGAGCAAAAAGTGTATTTCAGGATGCTGCCGTTGCCGCCAGCATTAAACTATCAGCTTCCGCTGCCAACCATCGTCGCCACGACGGCAATCGCGACCTTCAGGCGCTGGCGCACCACGGAGCGGCCGAGCAACGCCATGCTGTCGAACAGCGGCAGCGAGCGCGAGGAACCGGAGACGGCGACGAAGAGCGGCGGGGTGACGACGCGCAGCTTCTTGCCCGTGCGTTCGGCAACATCGCGCAGTTCGGCCTCGATGGCTTCCACGGTCCACTCCGGCATTTTTTCAAGGTCGGCGGCGACAGTGGTGAGGATCTCGTGGATTTCCTCAGGCTTGCTTTTGAGGCCGGCAAACGAGGCTGGCGTCAGGCCGACGTCGCTCGAAAGCAGGAAGCCTGCAAGGTTGGGCAATTCGCCGAGCCTGGAAATGCGGCTCTGGGAAAGCTTCAGGCCTTCGGTCAGGCGGGCATTTTCCATCGCCCATTCCAGCGTGCGGGCGATGAAATCTTCCGGCGTCAGCTTTTCGCGCAGCCAGCGGCCGTTCAGCCAGTCCAGCTTCTGGATGTCGAAGATGGCGCCGGCCTTGGACAGCGCTTCCGGATCGAACTTCACCGCCAGTTCATCCATGGTCAAAAGCTCTTCGCCCTCGCCGATCTGGATGAAGAACAGGCCGAGGAAGTTCATCAGCGCTTCCGGCAGGTAACCGAGCGCGGAATAATAGGAGATCGACGTCGGGTTCTTGCGCTTGGAGAGCTTCGACTTGTCGGCGTTGCGCATCAAGGAAAGATGCATGAATGTCGGCTGTTCCCAACCGAAATAACGGTAAAGCAGGATGTGCTTGGGCACGGAGGCGAGCCACTCTTCGCCGCGCGCCACATGGGTGATCTTCATCAGATGGTCGTCGATGACGTTTGCCATGTGATATGTCGGCATGCCGTCGGCCTTGATCAGCACCTGCATGTCGACCGAATCCCAGGGGATCGAGACATCGCCGTAAACGCCGTCATGGAAATCGCACGACCCTTCGGTCGGGATTTTCATGCGCACGACGTTGGCTTCGCCGGCGGCGACGCGGGCGGTCACTTCCTCAGCCTTGATATGCAGGCAAAGCCCGTCATATTTCGGCGGCTTGCCGGCGGCGCGCTGCGTTTCGCGCATCTGCTCAAGCCGCTCGGGCGTGCAGAAACAGCGGAAGGCATGGCCTTTTTCCAGCAATTCTTCGGCATAGGGCCAGTACATCGGCTTGCGCTCGGACTGGCGGTAGGGACCGTATGGGCCGCCGACATCGGGGCCTTCCGACCAGGTGAGGCCGGTCCAGCGCAGCGCCTCCAGCACCTTCTGCTCATATTCCAGCGTCGAGCGGGTGGCGTCGGTATCCTCGATGCGCAGGATGAACTCGCCGCCGTGTTTCTTGGCGAAGAGATAGTTGAACAGCGCGATGTAAGCGGTGCCGACATGCGGCTCGCCGGTGGGGGAAGGTGCGATGCGGACGCGAACGCCGGAAGTGGTCATGAAATTCACTCGTCGTGACGGGTCAGTGACATCGGGGTGGTTTTACCCAGATATCACGATGTTTTCGTTTGAATGCGGCAGGAAATCATACGGAAAGGCGCGTGTCACGCGCGCTTTTGCACATTCCCGGTCGGCATCGGCTTAGGCCATATTATGCCGCAGGCGTCAAGGAAATAAGGAGCTTCCGCTCTCTCCCCGAACCTCAGCTGACCGGCCAGACGTAGAGCAGCATGGGAATGCTGGCAATGACGATCATGATCGACAGCGGCAGGCCGAGACGCGGATAATCGCTGAAACGATAACCGCCCGGGCCCATCACCAGCGTGTTGCACTGGTGGCCGATGGGGGTGAGGAAATCGCAACCGGCACCGATCGCCACCGCCATCAGAAAGGCCTCCGGCCTGAAGCCGAGCGTGGTGGCGAAACCGGCGGCGATGGGCGCCATGACCAGCACGGTTGCGGCATTGTTGAGAAACGGCGTTACCGCCATGGCGGTCAGAAGGATCATGCCGAGCGCGGCAAAGGGCGGCAATCCCTGGGCGGCATGGCCGAGCCAGGCGGCGATCAGCTCGCTGGCGCCGCTGGTGCGCAGGCTGTCGCTGACGGGAATGAGGGCGGCGAGCATGACGAGGATCGGCCCGTCGATCGATTTATAGACCTCGGTCAGCGGGATCGCGCCAACCACGATCATCATGAAGGCGGCGGCAAAGAAAGCGACCGGAACCGGCAGCAGCCCGCTGCCCGCTGCAATCATGGCGGCCGCAAGCACGATGACGGGCAGTAGCGCGCGGCGCTGCACGCCGAGCAGGATTTCCCGCTGCGCCAGAGGCAACAGCGAAAATTCCTGCAACACCTGCGGCAGGTTCTTGCGGCTTCCCTGCAAGAGAATGACGTCGCCCGCCTGCAATGTCAGGTCGGAGAGCCGCTGGCTGACACGCTGCCCACGGCGGCTGACTGCGATGAGGTTGACGCCGCGGGTGTAGGACAGGGCCAGTTCGCGCGCCGAAATTCCGTTCAGCACGGATTCATTGCTGATCACCGCTTCCATGGAAATCAGATCGCCGGTTTTCTGGCCGTTCTCCATCAGCGGCCTGCCGGACAGCAGAAGCTTTGCCTGCGAGACGATGCGATCAAGCCCTTCCGGGGTGCCTTCGAGCAGAACGGTGTCGCCGGGCTTGAGTTTGACATCGGGAAAGGGCGAGATGCGTCGCGGCCCGCGCAGCACGGTGCTGGCAATCACGTCGCCATCCGCCTGTTTCAATAGTTCGCGCAATGGCCTGTCGGCATAGGTGCTGTCGGCGGGAAGCGTCGCTTCGGCGGTATAGGCCGACTGGTCGAGAATATCCTCCACCGATGCCTGCTGGCGGTTGCGCACCGGCAGCAGCCGGTAACCGAAGGTCAGGAAGATGATGCCGATCATCGTCAGCCCGGCGCCGACGGGAGTGAAATCGAACATGGTGAAACTCTGCCCGGTCATTTCCTCGCGCAGCCGGGAAACGACGATGTTGGGCGAGGTGCCGATCTGTGTCATCAACCCGCCCAGGAGGGCCGCGAAAGCCATGGGCATCAGGTAGTAGGAAACCGGGCTGCCGGATTTCCGGGCAAACTGAAACGCGACCGGCATCATGATCGCGAGCGCGCCGATATTCTTGATGAAAGCCGACATGATGGCAACGACGATCATCAGAAAGGCCAGTTGCAGGCCCTTCGAATGCATTTCCGGGAAATATTTCTTGATCGTCATATCGACGACCCCTGAACGCGCCACCGCCGAACTGACGATCAGCGCGCTGCCGACGATGATGACGATATCGTCGGAGAAGCCCGAGAAAGCCTTGTCGAACGGCACGACACCCACCGCCACCGCCACCAGCAATGCGCTGCACGCGACCACATCGTAACGGAACCTGTCCCATATGAACGCGACCATCATGCCGGCGATCACGGTAAAGGCGAGGATCTGGTCGGTCGTCATGCTGCTTGTTTGCTTTCGAAGGAGAGAAATGCGCCGTCGCCGGGTTTACGGCGAGGATGCATTGAAACGCAAGGCATGGCCTCGGGGTTCCGGGATGGAACTGTGCTTTCATCCCTCTCCGTCATGCCGGCCTTGAGCCGGTATCCAGCAGCCGCGCGTCTGCGCGGCGGGAAGGGGCCTTTCAGCCCAAGGACTTGGGCTGGCTGGATGCCGGATCGGGTCCGGCATGACGGAGTGGAGGCGTCATCCCAGGTTGGATTGAGACTTTCAATGAGTTTGATCTTCCATGCGCGCGGCCAGTTCTTGATTGCCTTTTCTCTCGCAATGGCGTCCGTGACCAGATCGTATGTCTCGAACCAAACCAGCGTCTTGACGTCATAACGGGTGGTGAAGCCGGGCGCCAGGTTGTTCTGATGCTCATATAACCGGTGAGAAAGATCGCTCGTCACCCCAGTATAGAGCGTGCCGTTTCTTTTGGATGCAAGAATATACACGTAACCCTGGCGCATAGGGAGAGCATGCGCAACGGTCATTATTTTCGCAAGCGGTCAATTTATTTCCGTCATACCGGCCTTGAGCCGGTATCCAGCCGCCGCGCGTCTGCGCGGCGGGAAGAGGCCTTTCAGCCCAAGGGCTTGGGCTGACCGGATGCCGGATCGGGTCCGGCATGGCGGAGAAAATAAAGTCAATGCGGTTTGCCGGCCGCCTGTGCCCTCTTGCGCTGTCTGGCGTTGCGGGCCAGCATGTTGAGCAGTTCCACGAGCGCCGAAAACGCCATGGCGGCATAGACGTAGCCCTTGGGAACATGGAAGCCCATGCCTTCGGCGATCAGCGTGGTGCCGATCATCATCAGGAAGGCAAGGGCCAGCATGACGATGGTGGGGTTACGCTCGATGAAGTTGGCGAGTGGCGTTGCGGCAAGCAGCATCACGGCAACGGCGAAGATCACGGCGACGATCATGATCGGCAGATGCGGCGTCATGCCCACGGCGGTGATGATGCTGTCCACCGAGAAGACGAGGTCGAGCAGCAGGATCTGGCCGATGGCCGCGCCGAAGCTCATGGCCACCCTGCCGCCCACCATGTCTTCCTTGTGGTCTTCCGGATCGACATTGTGGTGGATTTCCTTGGTGGCCTTCCACATCAGGAACAGACCGCCGGCGATGAGGATCATGTCCTTCCACGAGAAGGCATGGCCGAAGATTTCGAAGACTGGCGTGGTGAGCTGCACGATCCAGGCGACGGTGCCGAGCAGGCCGAGGCGCATGATAAGGGCAAGGCCGATGCCGATCTTGCGGGCTTTTTCGCGCTGTTCGGGCGGCAGCTTGTTGGTGAGGATCGAGATGAAGATCAGGTTGTCGATGCCAAGCACGACCTCCATGACGATCAGGGTGACGAGCGCCACCCAGGCGGCGGGGTCGGACAGAAGAGGGAGAACGGACTCCATCAGGGAATTTTTCCTTTCAGCAACAAGGCCACCCGAAACATTCGGTTCGTGGAATTTATAGCGCAATACGCGAGAAACAAGGAGAGCGTTCCTGTGATGGGCAAGATTTCACCGAAATTTCGCGCAAACCGCGTATCGGGCCCCGTGCCGTTGCCGGTCCGGTCGCCCGTTGCTGAATGATTTCAGGCCTTGTCGGTTCCGTAGGCCGCCATGAACACCTTGATGGCGCTGTCGATCACCCGGTCCAGTTCCTCTTCGGGAACCGGGCCTTCGAGTTCTCCGAACAGGCGCAGCTTGAAGAAAGTGCCGGTGGAAAGCTCGATATATTGCCGGGCGGCAAGTTCGATGTCATCGACCTGGAGATGGCCGAGCGCGACCTGATGCTCGATGAAATCCTGAAGCACGGTGCGGACATTATTGGGCGCTGCGAGGAAGAAACGCTGCGCCAGCTTCGGCATGCGGTCGATGACGCCGATCACCGAGCGCATGGCCGGGATCATTTCGGAGCAGATCATCTTGTTGGCGAAGGCCTTGCCGAACTGTTTCAGGCCGTCGCGCACCTCTTCGGTGCCGGCCAGAATATTGCGCATGGAGGTGGCGAATTCCTGGCGGTGATGGTCGACAAGGGCGGCGAACAGGTCTTCCTTGTTGGAGAAATAGACATAGATCGTGCCCTTGGAAACACCGGCTTCCCGCGTGATGTCGTTCATGCTGGCGGCATCGAAGCCCTTGCGCTTGAACACGCGCCAGGCGCCGGCAACAATCTGCTCACGCTTGGCCGGGTCTTCGCCCGCCGCAAAACGTCCGGCGGGGTTTCCCGGACAGCCCGTTTCGGTTTCCGTCTCCAAATCCATGTCTTCACCTGCCATCGTTACCGGTTCCTAGCGCTGCAATGGCGTAAAAAAATTTAACCGAACGTCGAACCAATCAGTTCGATTACACTTGATATGTGTCAGCAAAGGGATTATGTCAATCGAACCGAACGGTTCAGTTCGAAAAACTTTCTTCAATCTATCACGGTACAAGCTCATGTCGGCTCAGAAGAATAGCGCGGTTCGCGCCGTCAACGATGCGGAAGAAGCGGATGTTTCCGCCAAGGCCGAGACCTCTCCGGCAAAGCCTGTAGAGGCCCCGCCGCAACAGCCGCCCCAGACCATTGCCGCACCGAAGAAGAAGAAGCGTTCGCCGCTTCTGCCGATCTTCGCGCTTGCGCTTCTGGCCGGTGCCGGCTGGTACGGCTACAACTGGTGGATCGACGGCCGCTTCATGGTTTCGACCGATGACGCCTATATACAGGGTGATATTGCGGTCATCGCGCCCAAGGTTGCTGGTTACGTCGCCAAGGTGAACGTGGTCGAAAACCAGGAAGTCAAGGCGGGCGATCCGCTGGTGACGCTGGATGACGGCGACTACCGCATCGCATTCGAACAGGCCGACGCACAGATCCGCACCGAGCAACTGTCGCTGAAGCGTATCGATGCGCAGATTATCGGCGGCGAGGCAGCGCAGGAACAGGCCGTTGCCCAGAAGGGTGCGCTGGATGCCGCCCTTCGCGGCGCCGAAATCACCCAGAAGCGCGCCACCGAATTGCAGGCGAAGGACGTCGGCACGGTTGCCGCGTCCGACAATGCGCAGGTCGCGCTCGATCAGGCACGCGCCAATGTCGTGGCCGGCGAGGCGGCGATCTCGTCTGCGAAAGCCAATGTCGAGCTTCTGCGCGCCCAGCGCGAGGAAGCCGAAAGCACCATCCGTTCGCTGCAGCTTTCCAAGGACAAGGCAGCCCGCGACCTGGCCTTCACCGTGCTGAAGGCGCCTTATGACGGCGTCATCGGCAATCTGGCGGTGCAGACGGGCGATCTCGTCTCGGTCGGCAAGCGCCTCGCTTCGCTGGTGCCGATGAACGAGCTTTATATCGATGCCAATTTCAAGGAAACGCAGCTGGCCCGTGTGGTGCCCGGTTCGAAGGTCCGCGTCCATGTGGATGCCTTCGACGACGAGGCCATCGAGGGCACGGTGCAGTCGATCTCGCCCGGCTCCGGTTCGGTCTTCTCGATGCTGCCGCCGGAAAACGCCACGGGTAACTTCACCAAGGTCATCCAGCGCGTGCCGGTCCGTATCGTCTTCTCCAAGGAAGATCTCGCCAAGCACAATCTGCGTGCGGGCCTCAGCGTCGTTGTCGATGTCGATACGCGCACCGCACCGGAAAACACCAGAACGGCACAAGTTAACCCGCAAGCCAAATAAGGCTTCGTTGAGGGCAAGATCATGGCGGCTACGGTTGTCGGAACAGGCGGGGCATCTGTCCCCGTCGATCCACCGATGGACAGGCGCAGGCTCATCGCGTTCTTCGCGATGGTCTTCGGCATGTTCATGTCCATTCTCGATATTCAGATCGTCTCCGCTTCGCTTGCGGAAATCCAGGCCGGCCTCGGCGCGGGTTCCGACGAAATCGCCTGGGTCCAGACCTCTTATCTGATCGCCGAAGTCATCATGATCCCGCTGTCGGGCACGCTGGCGCGCATCCTGTCGACGCGCGTGCTGTTTGCCACCTGCGCTGCAGGCTTCACCCTGTCGAGCGCGCTCTGCGCCACCGCCACCAATATCGACCAGATGATCATCTACCGGGCGATCCAGGGCTTTATCGGCGGCGGCATGATCCCGTCGGTCTTCGCGGCGGCCTTCACCATCTTCCCGCCCTCGAAGCGGCCGATCGTCTCGCCGATGATCGGCCTGGTCGCCACGCTTGCGCCGACCATCGGCCCGACGGTCGGCGGCTATCTCAGCCATGCCTTTTCCTGGCACTGGCTGTTCCTCGTCAACGTCATCCCCGGCATCATCGTCACCATCGCCGACCTGGACCCTGATCGATTTCGACAAGCCGGATCACAGCCTGCTCAAGCGCTTCGACTGGTGGGGGCTGATCTCCATGGCCGTCTTCCTCGGCTCGCTGGAATATGTGCTGGAAGAGGGCAACAACAAGGACTGGTTCAACGACGAACATATCGTCATCGGGGCGGTGGCCATGGTCATCGGCGCGGTGGTGTTCTTCTGGCGTGCCTTCAAGGTGGACTTCCCGGTCGTGGATATCCGCGCCTTTGCGGACCGCAACTTCGCCTTCGGCTCGCTGTTCTCCTTCGTCATGGGCATCGGGCTTTACGGGCTGACCTATCTCTACCCGCTCTATCTCGGCCGGGTGCGCGGTTACGATGCGCTGATGATCGGCGAGACCATGTTCGTCTCCGGTCTGGCCATGTTCTTCACCGCGCCGATTGCCGGCAAGGTCTCCACCAAGCTCGATCCGCGGGTGATGATGGCCATCGGCTTCATCAGCTTCGGCTGCGGCACGTGGATCATGACCTATGTGACGACCGACTGGGATTTCTACGAGCTGCTGATCCCGCAGATCCTGCGCGGTTTCGGGCTGATGATGTGCATGGTGCCGATCAACAACATCGCGCTCGGCACGCTTCCGCCCGCCCGCATCCGCAATGCGTCGGGCCTGTTCAACCTCACCCGTAACCTCGGCGGCGCCGTTGGCCTTGCCGTCATCAACACCCTTTTGTCGCAGCGCACCGACGATCATTACGTTCGGCTGGCCGAACATGTCAGCTATTCCAACCCGCAGGCGCTGGAATGGCTGAACAATGTCGGCGCGAACTACGATTCCTACGGGCTGGACGGCGCTTCCGTCGCGATCAAGAAGCTGGTCGGCATGGTCTCGCAGCAGGCATGGATACTCGCCTTTGCGGATGTGTTCTTCGCGCTGACGCTGCTGTTCGGCAGCCTGATCTTCATGACCGTGCTGATCCAGAAACCCAAAGCAGCGCCGCCACCAGACGCGGCGCACTGACCAAAATCCCCTCCCATCCACCGCAGAGCTGGGGCCGTCGGAAATGACGGCCCCTTTTTTTTTGACCACCCGCCCAAAGCCCATGGCATCTAGGGCAATCGGCTGCGGCATGTTTCTTCTCCCCGCCGGGGAGAAGGTCGCGGCAGCGGGTTGAGGGGGCAAGGGTGCGGTCCATCGCTGGCGTTGCCCCCTTGTATCTGCACATTGCTGATTTTGTGCGATGGAAGCGATTGCGCCTCTGGCCGGGTGGCCACCCTGCCAGAGGCGTGACGAAGTCGCCCGTCCCCCCTCCGGTTACAACCGTGGATGAGCCTGGGATCTTCGTCATCGTCACGTACGACCGAATAGTCGCTTGGTTCCAACCGCACGCACAAGGCAGGTTACCGTGAATAGAGTTATATGTGGAGTGGATGTTTCGAAGGACTGGCTGGATGCGTTCATCCGTCCGTCCGGGACGTTTGAGCGTTTCGGCAACGATGCGGCCGGCATCGGTGAGCTGGCTGCGCTGTGCCGGGCCGAGAATGTCGAGCTCGTCGTCATGGAGGCGTCGGGCGGCTACGAGCGGGCAGTCTTCCTGTTGTTGTGGGAGCTGGGGATCGCCTGCGCGCTGGCCAATCCGCGCCAGGTGCGCCACTTTGCCGACGCCATGGGCTTTCTGGAAAAGACCGACCGCATCGATGCGGCGGTGATCGCCCATTTTGCCGAGACCAGGCGGGTTCTCGCCCTGCCGCCGCCGACAGCCGCGCAGCTGCGGCTGTCGGCGCTGGTGGCGCGGTTGTCCCAGGTTACGAGCGACCTGATCGTCCAGAAGCAGCGCCGAAGTGCGGCCAGAGACGGCGAGACCGTGGAAAGCCTCAACGAGGTGATTGCGCTGCTGGTGCGCCAGAGCCGCTCGCTCGAAGGCGAGATCGCCTCGATGATCGACGACGATCCGCTCTGGGGCTGCCTCAACCGGGCCTTTCGGTCGGTCAAGGGTGTCGCCGACCGCACCGTTGCCCGGCTGATGGCCGAGCTGCCCGAGATCGGCCTGATCTCCAACAAGGCGATCGCCAAGCTGGCCGGCCTGGCGCCGATCGCCAACGACAGCGGCAAACGCAGCGGTCCCCGGCCGGTGCGCGGCGGACGCCGCGGACCGCGCGGCATCCTGTTCCTGGTCGCCGCCATCGCAGCCAGATATGATCCGCACATGGCCGCCTTCCAGCAAAGGTTGCAAAGCGCCGGCAAAGCCAAAATGGTCATCCGCATCGCGCTCGCCCGAAAACTCCTGGTTATTCTCAATGCAAAAGCACGAGACGCGCGAAGAGATTTCGAATATGCAACTTGACAGCCCAGATAGTCGCTCATCCGGCTGCCGCGACTATGATGTGCAACATCAGGGCTGCGACAGCACGTAGCGTGACCCGCAAATTCGACGTCATCCTCGGGCTTGTCCCGAGGATCTAACCACGTCTCATTCATTGAAACGTTGCAGATGCTCGGGACAGGCCCGAGCATGACGGAGGAGAGGTTCTGCGGCGTTCATCAACCTCTGGACGGGGGATGCTCCCCCGACCATCGTTTTTTTGAACATACCAGCCCGTCAAACGTAACGATTGACCACGTTCTCCAGATATTCCTGACGACCTGACTTCGGCTCGGGGTTGATATCCTCACGCTCGACCAGCGCTGCGATTTCTTCGAGCTTCAGCTCGCCGCGCAACATCTTCTGGGCTTCCGGCGCATCCCACTTGGCATAACGCTCGGCAAGCGGCTTCGACAGCGCGCCGTCCTCGATCATCTTTGCCGCCGCCTTCAGGCCGCGGGCGCAGCAATCCATGCCGCCGATATGGCCGATCAGCAGGTCCTGCGGATCGAGCGACTGGCGGCGCAGCTTGGAGTCGAAATTGGTGCCGCCATTGGTGAAGCCGCCACCGGCCAGCACGTGGTAATAGGCCAGCGCCATTTCCGGCACGTTGTTGGGGAACTGGTCGGTATCCCAGCCGGACTGGTAGTCGTTGCGGTTCATGTCGATGGAGCCGAAAATGCCGAAGGCATTGGCCATCGCCAGTTCATGCTCGAAGGAGTGGCCGGCGAGGATGGCGTGGCCCTGCTCGATATTGACCTTCACTTCCTTTTCGAGACCGTTCTTCTGCAGGAAGGCGTAAACGGTGGCGACATCGTAATCATACTGATGTTTGGTCGGCTCCTGCGGCTTCGGCTCGATCAGGATCGTGCCTTCAAAACCGATCTTGTATTTATATTCCACCACCAGATTGAGGAAGCGGCCGAGCTGGTCCAGCTCACGCGAAAGATCGGTGTTGAGCAGCGTTTCGTAACCTTCACGACCGCCCCACAGCACGTAGTTGGCGCCGCCAAGCGTCTTGGTGGCGTCCATGCAGGTCTTCACCGTTGCAGCGGAGAACGCGAAGACATCCGGGTCCGGATTGGTCGCGGCACCCGACATGAAGCGGCGGTTGGAAAACAGGTTCGCCGTGCCCCACAGAAGTTTCACGCCGGTATCGGCCTGCTTCTGCGCGAAATAATCGACGATCTCGTTGAGGTTCCTGGTGTTTTCGGCAAAGTTCCTGCCTTCCGGGCGCACATCCGCGTCGTGGAAGCAATAAAACGGCGAACCGAGCAGCGAGAAGAATTCAAAGGCGACATCGGCCTTCAGCTTGGCGGCCTGCATCGTGTCTTCAAACCACGGACGCTGGAACGTCTGCCCGCCGAAGGGATCGCCGCCCGGCCAGGTGAAGGTGTGCCAATAAGCCACGGCAAAACGCAGGTGATCCTCCATGCGCTTGCCGCCGACGATTTCATCGGGGTTGTAATGGCGGAAGGCCAGCGGATTGGTGCTATCGGGGCCTTCATATTTGATCTTGGCGATATCGCCGAAAAAACCTGTACTCATGGGTGGTCCTCCTTGGTGGGTTTGCGTGTTTTCTGGAAACGAGGGAGGGCGTGGTTACCCCCCTCTGTCCTGCCGGACATCTCCCCCTCAAGGGGGGAGATCGAATTGTTGCGCCGTCCCGGCCACCTCTATCGTTGCATCTGCTGCGATGAGCTTGCTGTCCTGCCGATCTCCCCCCTTGAGGGGGAGATGCCCGGCAGGGCAGAGGGGGGTGAGCGGCAAACTCCAAAGCATCAATGCGAAAGCGCCCGAATGGCCGGATAAAGCGCGTGATACCGCCGGTAAGCCTCCTCATAGGCATCGGCAAGCGCTGCCACCGGCTCGATCGTCCGCGCCGTTTCCGGCTGCGTGCAGGTGGCAACCGGATCGGCGCCGGTCGCCGCGATGAGGCCGAGGCGGGCGGCGCCGAAAGCGGCGCCGAAATCGCCCTCCGCCGGAATATCCACGGGCACGCCAAGCGCGGTCGCAATCGAGGCCAGCCAATAGGCCGAGCGCGAACCGCCGCCGATGGCGGTGACGCGGGAAATGGAGGTGCCGGCTGATTTCAGCGCTTCGAGATTGTCACGGATGGCGAAAGTCACGCCTTCCAGCACCGCCTGCGTCAGCGCCTTGCGGTCGCTTTCATGCGAAAGGCCGATGAAGGAGCCGCGAATGGCAGCGTCATTGTGCGGCGTGCGCTCGCCCGAAAGATAGGGCGCGAAAGTGACACCGCTCGGCGCCAGAAGTTCGTCGCCGAGTTCGCCGGTCAGTTCGGCTGCGGACTGGCCGGTGAGGCGCGAATACCAGTTGAGCGCATCGGTGGCGGACAGGATGACGCCCATCTGGTGCCAGGTGTTGGGAAGCGCGTGGCAGAAAGCGTGCACGGCGCTTTCCGGCTTCGGCAGATAGGAGGCGTTGGCGGCAAACAGCACGCCCGATGTGCCAAGCGAAACGAAGGCGTGGCCTTCCTTCACCGTGCCCATGCCGCAGGCGGAAGCGGCATTGTCACCGGCGCCGCCGGCCACCACGGCCCTGCCCGCAATGCCCCATTCGGCGGCGAGTTCGGACCGCAGAACGCCTGCCTCATCCGTGCCTTCCACCAAAGACGGCATGTGTTTTTCCTCAAGCCCGGTCGCCGCCAGAAGCTCGCCCGACCACTTGCGCGCACCGGTATCCAGCCACGATGTGCCGGCGGAGTCGGACATTTCGGAGATATATTCGCCCGTCAGCCACAGGCGCAGATAGTCCTTTGGCAGAAGTACCTTTGCGACCTTCGCGAATATATCAGGCTCGTTCTTGGCCACCCAGGCGAGTTTCGGCGCGGTAAAACCGGGGAATACGATGTTGCCGGTCAGCTTGCGGAAACGCGGATCGGCATCGAGTTCGGCAGCCTCGGCATAAGAGCGGGTGTCGTTCCACAGAATGCACGGCCGCAGCACATTGCCACCAGCGTCGATCAGCGTCGCGCCATGCATCTGGCCGGAAAGGCCGATGCCCTTGACGGCGGCCAATTCGCCCGGAAATTTCTGCTTCAGACCGGCAATTGCGGTTTGCGTCGCGGCAATCCAGTCCGCCGGGTTCTGTTCCGACCAGCCGTGATGCGGGCGCGAAACCTCCAGCGAGCCGTTGGCCGAACCGACGATCTTCTGATCGCCATCCATCAGCAGGGCTTTGACGCCGGATGTTCCAAGATCGAGACCGAGATACATATAATTCTCCATTCCGGCGCTCCATGCGCCACTTCAGCAGGCTTGCCTCAGGGCAGATTGTCCCGGAGGAATATGTCGATACGAATACGTTCCTGCGCGGCGATGACGGGCTGGCCATCGGCGCGCGCCTTCAGCACGCGGATGGCGCTGCGCACCTCATGGCCTGCATCCTGATTGAGCACGGCATCGAGCACCCCTTCCCGCAGCGCAACCGCCGTGTTTTCGGTCAGCTCATGGGCGATGACGGAAGGCGGCCTTTGGCCCGACGATGCCCTGAGCGCCCTGATGAGGCCGCGATTACCGGCGCCGAGACTGTAGATGCCGGAAAGCGTGTCGCTTGCCAGCGCGCTCGCCACCAACGTCTCGACGGCGACGGGATCGTCCCGGCCTTCGAGCACCGGCAATAACAGCAACTCCGGAAATTCGTTTTCAATGACGGAGCGGAAGCCGTCGAGGCGTTCGCGATGGTCGCGCACCAGCATGGAGCCGGCGACAACCGCGATATCGCCGCCACGCCCGGACAGGAAGCGCCCCATCAGGCTTGCCGCCGTGCGCCCGGCCGCAACGTTGTCGACACCGGCATAATGGTCGCGGCGCGAACCGGAGAGATCGGAAACCAGCGTGACGGTGGCGATACCGTCTTCGGCCAACCGGTCTGCGGCCTCGGCCACATCCTCGGAATCGGTCGCGACGAAAGCGACGCCGGAGGGCTTTTCCCGCCGCGCGACTTCCAGCGCTTCCGTCAGTGCTGCGGCGTTGAAGGGCGGCACTTCGATAACGCGGATCGCCGTGCGCTCAAGATGGGCACGGGCGGCGGCCGCCCGCACCTCGGCCCGAAGCGTCGCCATGAAGGAATTGTCATTGCCGGGCAGGATGAAGACCAGGGAATAGTTGCGCCCTTTGGCCAGATTGGCGGCGGCGATATCGCGCACATAACCAAGCTCGGCAATCGCCGCCTCCACCCGCTGACGGGTGGCCGCGTGAACGCCGGGGCGCATGTTCAGCACCCGGTCGATGGTGGCAAGGCTGACGCCCGCCCGCTCGGCGATATCGTGAACTGTCGGCTTCATGTTTCCTCCCGTGCCATTTGAATATCCAGCTTTGCCGCCGTCGTAAACCGAAAAATGATGTACGTACCTCACATTTTATCAAAAGCCCGGGGCATCAGTCGGGAACAGCTCATGTCTGGACGTTGCGGCATGTTTCTTCTCCCCGCCGGGGAGAAGGTGGCCCGAAGGGTCGGATGAGCGACTATCTGGGCTGTCAAGTTGCATATTCGAAATCTCTTCGCGCGTCTCGTGCTTTTGCATTGAGAATAACCAGGAGTTTTCGGGCGAGCGCGATGCGGATGACCATTTTGGCTTTGCCGGCGCTTTGCAACCTTTGCTGGAAGGCGGCCATGTGCGGATCATATCTGGCTGCGATGGCGGCGACCAGGAACAGGATGCCGCGCGGTCCGCGGCGTCCGCCGCGCACCGGCCGGGGACCGCTGCGTTTGCCGCTGTCGTTGGCGATCGGCGCCAGGCCGGCCAGCTTGGCGATCGCCTTGTTGGAGATCAGGCCGATCTCGGGCAGCTCGGCCATCAGCCGGGCAACGGTGCGGTCGGCGACACCCTTGACCGACCGAAAGGCCCGGTTGAGGCAGCCCCAGAGCGGATCGTCGTCGATCATCGAGGCGATCTCGCCTTCGAGCGAGCGGCTCTGGCGCACCAGCAGCGCAATCACCTCGTTGAGGCTTTCCACGGTCTCGCCGTCTCTGGCCGCACTTCGGCGCTGCTTCTGGACGATCAGGTCGCTCGTAACCTGGGACAACCGCGCCACCAGCGCCGACAGCCGCAGCTGCGCGGCTGTCGGCGGCGGCAGGGCGAGAACCCGCCTGGTCTCGGCAAAATGGGCGATCACCGCCGCATCGATGCGGTCGGTCTTTTCCAGAAAGCCCATGGCGTCGGCAAAGTGGCGCACCTGGCGCGGATTGGCCAGCGCACAGGCGATCCCCAGCTCCCACAACAACAGGAAGACTGCCCGCTCGTAGCCGCCCGACGCCTCCATGACGACGAGCTCGACATTCTCGGCCCGGCACAGCGCAGCCAGCTCACCGATGCCGGCCGCATCGTTGCCGAAACGCTCAAACGTCCCGGACGGACGGATGAACGCATCCAGCCAGTCCTTCGAAACATCCACTCCACATATAACTCTATTCACGGTAACCTGCCTTGTGCGTGCGGTTGGAACCAAGCGACTATTCGGTCGTACGTGACGATGACGAAGATCCCAGGCTCATCCACGGTTGTAACCGGAGGGGGGACGGGCGACTTCGTCACGCCTCTGGCAGGGTGGCCACCCGGCCAGAGGCGCAATCGCTTCCATCGCACAAAATCAGCAATGTGCAGATACAAGGGGGCCAGCTCTCGGTCTGCCCTAAGGGCGTGGATAATCTCTCGCCACCCCTCCTGACTTTCCAGTCACTTATCCCAAAAACCTTCCCCTTCCATCCCCACCCGCCCGTTTGGCGGCATCATTCCCCTGCAACCGGAACGGAAGGGCGATACGCGCGGTGCCTTTCGCGGAGCGGTTGCCGGCATCGACAAGCATGGTTCTGGCAAACCATGTTCCGGAAAGGCGTCCCGCCATGCCAGCAGCGGGAAGGGCCGATCCGGTAGGTGTCGTGAAAAGTCTGTCACCGATCGGCCGGGTTCCCGGCCAGACAAAGTGCAGCCCGGCAAGTGCAAGACTTTCCACCACACACTCCACTCGCATCCGCATTTGCCGGTCTGCCTTTTCTCACGTCGCTTCGGAACCGCTGCGGCGGCTTTCGTGTCCCTAAAGCGCTTTGGATATCTTAACCGCGCTGCTGAAACGTTGCAGATTTTGCGCGCGCGCGGCTGTACCATCATTGCCTTGATGGTCTAAACCGCTCTCGATATTTTGACGCTCGATGGATGACGAGAGGGCCTATCCGATGACCGATCACAAAGCGCTTGCAGCCCGTTTCCCCGGCGATTTCCTGTTCGGCGTGGCGACCGCCTCCTTCCAGATCGAGGGTGCCACCAGGGTTGACGGCCGCAAGCCATCCATCTGGGATGCCTTTTGCAACATGCCGGGCCATGTTTTCGGGCGCCACAATGGCGACGTTGCCTGCGACCACTATAATCGCTGGGAAGAGGACCTCGATCTCATCAAGGAGATGGGCGTCGAAGCCTATCGTTTCTCGATCGCCTGGCCGCGCATCATCCCTGACGGATTCGGCCCGATCAACGAGAAGGGGCTGGATTTTTATGACCGCCTCGTCGATGGCTGCAAGGCGCGCGGCATCAAGACCTATGCGACGCTTTACCATTGGGACCTGCCGCTGACGCTGATGGGCGATGGCGGCTGGGCCTCGCGCTCCACCGCCCATGCCTTCCAGCGTTACGCCAAGACGGTCATGGCCCGGCTTGGCGATCGGCTGGATGCGGTGGCGACCTTCAACGAGCCCTGGTGCGCGGTGTGGCTCAGCCACCTCTATGGCATTCACGCGCCGGGCGAGCGCAACATGGAGGCAGCGCTTGCCGCCATGCATCACATCAACCTCGCCCATGGCCTCGGTGTCGAGGCATCGCGCCATGTCGCGCCGAAGGTGCCGGTCGGGCTGGTGCTGAACGCCCATTCCGTCATCCCGGCCACCGACAGCGAGGCTGATCTGAAGGCCGCCGAACGCGCATTCCAGTTCCACAATGGTGCGTTTTTCGATCCGGTCTTCAAGGGTGAATATCCGGCCGAAATGATGGAGGCTCTGGGCAGCCGCATGCCGGTGGTGGAGGCGGAAGACCTGTCGATCATCAGCCAGAAGCTCGACTGGTGGGGCCTGAATTATTACACACCGATGCGCGTTGCCGACGACGCCAGCGAGGGCGCGGAATTTCCGGCCACCAAACCGGCTCCGGCGGTCAGCGACGTCAAGACCGATATCGGCTGGGAAGTCTATGCGCCGGCGCTGCATTCGCTGGTGGAGACGCTTTACAAGCGCTACGAGCTGCCCGACTGCTACATCACCGAAAACGGCGCCTGCTACAATATGGGCGTCGAAAACGGCGAGGTGGATGACCAGCCGCGTCTCGATTATTACGCCGAACATCTTGGTGTCGTTGCCGATCTGGTGAAGGACGGTTACCCGATGCGCGGTTATTTCGCCTGGAGCCTGATGGACAATTTCGAATGGGCCGAAGGTTACCGCATGCGCTTCGGCCTCGTGCATGTGGATTATGAAACGCAGGTTCGCACGGTGAAGAACAGCGGCAAATGGTACAGCGCACTGGCGTCGGGTTTCCCTGGGGGTAATCACGGTTTGGCGAAACCGTAAGCAGGCGACGTTGACGGGGGGATTGTCGCAAAGCCGTTCGGTCTTCGCGTGACGAGTTCTCCTCCTCATCCCTGTGCCTGTCACAGGGATCCAGCCAGCCCAAGTCCTTGGGCTGAAAGGGTTCTTTCCGTCACGCGGACGCGCGTCGGCTGGATTCCTGTGACAAGCACAGGAATGAGGGAAGGAGCCATGGCTGCGTGAAATTCACGGGTGATGTCCTGCCAAAAGTGCGGACACCACGACGCACGCACAATAGTTTTGAGGCCTTATTATCAGTTTTCCAAACTTTTTTGCCGGTTACCCGGCGGTGCCTGCTTGCGCCTGCCGTCCTGGCCCCTATGTCAGGCGGGCTGCGCAGACGCAGCGCCCGCCGCCACACTCGGTTCGTGCGGGCTGGTCCTCCCAAGGAAAACGAACATGCTTATCGAAAAACTCAACTGGCGTTACGCCACCAAGAAAATGGATTCTTCCAAGACTGTCGCGGAAGACAAGGTCGAGCGCATCGTCGAGGCGGCGCGGCTGGCGCCCACCTCCAGCGGCTTGCAGCCGTTCGAGGTCATCGTCGTTACCGATCCCGAGGTGCGGGCGAAGATCCGCGAGATCGCCTGGAACCAGGCGCAGGTTACCGATGGCTCGCATCTTCTGGTGTTTGCGGCGTGGGATAATTACACGCAGGAGCGGATCAACCATATGTTCGATCTGGTCAATGAAGAGCGCGGCATCAGGAACGAGGGCTGGGAATCCTATCGCCAGATGCTTCTCTCCACCTATCCGCAGCGTGACGAGCAGGTGAATTTCGAACACGCCGCCCGTCAGGCCTATATCGGTTTCGGCATGGCGGTGGCGCAGGCCGCCTTCGAGGGTGTGGATTCGACACCGATGGAAGGTTTCGATCCGGCCAAGCTGGATGAAATCCTCGGCCTGCGTGAAAAGGGCCTGCGCTCTGTCACCATCCTGCCGCTGGGATACCGCGAGCCGGAAGGCGACTGGCTGGTGAACCTGAAGAAGGTCCGCCGCCCGCTTGAGGAATTCGTCAGCCGCGTCTGAGTTTCACGCACTCGCGAAGTCTTGACTATCGCAGGGCCGCCCGGACGGCTTTGCGGTAGATTTTTTCTCTGATCTCAGATAATTGAAAAACCATCCCTGTTAAAAGATGGCGCCTGCGGGCAAGTATGCGCCATCGAATTGCCGATCCCCGGCATTTCTGAGTGAAAGCCTGACGAAATGACCCGGAAAATCAGCTGTCATCGAATGTGCCGGAAGGCCGCATGAAGAGAGCGGTCTTGTGCCGCAACAGGATTTTTTGAGACCCGATCCGTCAAGAGTTTTCGCAGAGTTCCCAATGAGTTTTTCATCCACCGCGACACCGCTCGCGCGCCCACCGCAGACCGCCAAGGACGCGATGGTCACGTTCGAAGGCGTGACCAAGACCTTTGGCGGCGCCGGCGGCAAGCCGGGCTTCGCAGCCCTGGCCGGCATCGATTATGCCGTGCCGAAGGGCTCCATCACCGGCATCATCGGCCGTTCCGGTGCGGGCAAATCCACCCTCATCCGCCTCGCCAACGGCCTTGAAAAACCGTCCTCCGGCCGGGTCATCGTCGATGGCGTCGATGTCGCAGCGCTCGATGAGAAAAGCCTCAGAACGCTTCGCCGTTCCGTCGGCATGATCTTCCAGCACTTCAATCTCCTGTCGTCGCGCACCGCTTTCGACAATGTGGCGCTGCCGCTCGAAATTGCCGGTCTCGGCAAGAAGGAGATCGAAACGCGGGTAACGCCGCTGCTCGATCTCGTCGGCCTTTCCGACAAGGCGAAGCGGTATCCGGCGGAACTGTCCGGTGGCCAGAAGCAGCGTGTCGGCATTGCCCGCGCGCTGGCGACGCAACCCAAGCTGCTCCTCTCCGACGAGGCGACCTCCGCACTCGATCCCGAGACGACCCAGTCCATCCTCGCGCTTTTGAAGCGTATCAATGCCGAACTCGGGCTCACCGTGCTGCTCATCACCCACGAGATGGAAGTGGTGAAGACCATCGCTTCCCAGGTCGCCGTCATCGACCGGGGCCTGATTGTCGAGGAGGGCCGCACCTTCGATATTTTCACCGCGCCGAAACACGAGACGACCCGCAGCCTGCTGTCGTCCTCGGTCGGGGTCAAGCTGCCGCATTGGGTCACATCAGGTCTGAAACCCGAGGCGAGAGAAGGCGACCGCGTTCTCGTGCGGCTGGTGTTCTTCGGCGAAACGGCTTTCCAGCCGCTGACCGCCCGGCTTGTTGCCGAGATCGGCCCTGACGTGAACATTCTTGCCGGTACCATCGAGGAAATTTCCGGCGAACCCTTCGGTTCGCTGGTTGTCTCCTATCCGGCCACGGCGGAAATCACCGCCCGCGCCGGCCGCTTTTATGCTGAGACCGGTCTTCACACGGAGGTGCTCGGTTATGTCGCCTGATATGCTTTTCAACCTTCTGTCGAAGGGCCTGCTGCAAACGCTGCACATGGTCGCGGTTGCCGGCATCGTCGGTTCACTCATCGGCGTGCCGATGGGGGTTTTCCTTGCCACCAGCGGCAAGGGCGAACTGTTTCCCGCGCCGATGACGAACCGCATCCTCGGCCTCGTCGTCAATGCGGCGCGTTCCACGCCGTTCATCATTCTGGTCGTCGCCATCATTCCCTTCACGCGGCTGGTTGCCGGCACCTCCATCGGCACCAATGCGGCCATCGTGCCGCTGACGGTTGCCACCGTGCCCTTCATTGCGCGGCTGGTGGAAGCGGCGATCCGCGAGGTCGACAAGGGCCTGATCGAAGCCGCCCGCGCCATGGGCGCAACGCCGCTGCAGATCGTCACCAAAGTGCTTCTGGCCGAGGCGAAACCCGGCATCACCCTGGCGCTGACCCTCACGCTCGTCAGCCTCATCGGTTATTCGGCGATGGTCGGTGCCGTCGGTGGCGGCGGGCTGGGTGATCTCGGCATTCGCTACGGTTACCAGCGCTTCATGCCTGACGTGATGCTGGTCGTGGTGCTGGTGCTGATCGTGCTTGTGCAGCTGGTGCAGAGCGCCGGTGACCGGCTTGCCCGCAGCTTCGACAAGCGCACCCGCAAGAACTGACAACGCCGTTCAAGAACAACAAATCCCAGAATAACAGAGGCAAGAACAACAAACCCAAGGAGACACCCATGAAGAAAATCATCCTCGCGGCTTCGCTCGCCGCTCTCTTGACCGCCGGTCAGGCGCTCGCCGAAACCATCAAGATCGGTGTCACGCCTGCCGAGCACGCGCAGATCATGGAACAGGTCAAGAAGATCGCCGCCGCCAAGGGTCTGGATATCGATATCATCGAGTTCTCCGACTATGTCGTGCCGAACCAGGCGCTGGCGGACGGTGAGCTTCAGGCCAACTCCTTCCAGCACCAGCCTTACCTCGACAACCAGATCGCCGACCGCAAGTTCGATCTCGTCAGCGTCGGCACCACCATCACCACCCCGATGGGCGTTTATTCGAAGAAGGTGAAGAGCCTCGACGAGCTGAAGGACGGCGCGACCATCGGCATTCCGAACGACCCGACCAATGGCGGCCGTGCGCTTCTCGTTCTCGCCTCCAAGGGTGTGCTGAAGGTCAAGGAAGAGGCTGGCCTGAAGGTTACGCCTGCCGACATCACCGAAAACCCGAAGAACATCCAGATTGTCGAGCTTGACGCTGCCCAGCTGCCGCGCTCGCTTGACGACACCGACGCTTCGGTCATCAACACCAATTATGCAACCGCAGCAGGCCTGAACCCGAAGAAGGACGCCATCGCCGTCGAAAGCGAAAAGTCCCCTTACGCAAATGTCATCGCCGTTCGTGCGCAGGACAAGGACAAGCCGTGGGTGAAGACGCTGGTAGAATCCTACCACAGCCCGGAAGTGAAGGCCTTCATTCTGGAGAAGTTCAACGGCACGGTCATCCCGTCCTGGTAATCTCGCCGTCCTGATAATCCGGGCAATCCGGTGATCAGGCCTGACACGGCTGACGTTGCGGCCTCTCCCGTTTGCGGGGGAGGTTTTTTGTTTGCGCGGCGGGCGCATCGCCGCTTTCCATGAAAATCCGCCGCCATTTTGCGGAAGAATTTTCCCGGTTTTGACCCGCACTATTGTTTTATACCCGTTGTTTTTTGGGGCGCTGCCACAATCCAACTTAACGGCTTTTGAATGTTTCCTTCGCAAGATAGTGCTTTCGAAGGGGATTTTATGCGGATTGCGCCGCGAAACATTGGGGAATATTTGCCGGTCGGGCGCAGAACCGCCGTCGGCGTCGTATTGTCCACGTTTGCGCTGGTGCTTCTCATCGTCACCGCCCTGGTTTTGTCTGCCCTCAGCCAGGTCAGGGAGAGGGCGAACGCGCTCGACAACGCCCGCTCGCGCGAGACGACGGCTGGTGCTCTCGTCACCTTCCGCGAACAGCTTGGCGCGACGCTGAACGACTACGCCGCCTGGGATGACGCCGCCGAATATGTCTACGCCCCCGACAGGTTCGACTGGGTGGCGAGCAATTACGGCGAGATGACCGTCAACAGCGATCTTTTCGATACCGCCGTCGTTCTCGATGAGGATCGCAAGGTCCGGATGGCCTACCAGAACGGCAAGCCTGTCTCCTGGAAGCCCGATGAGTATTTTGCGGCTGGCCTTCCCGAGATGATCGAACGGGTGAGTTCCATGCGTCCCGGCATCGCCTCGCAGGTCACCGGTTTTGTCAAAACCCGCGATGGCGTTGCGGCCACGGGTGTTGCGCTGGTGCGGCTCAAATCCGGCGCCTTGCCGCCGGTTGGGCCGGAGCGGCGATATCTGATTTTCGCCCGCCATCTCAAACAGGCGACGGTGGACAAGCTTGCCCGCAACTACGTCATCGATGGTCTGCAACTGCAATATGGCGACGAACCGGCGATCAACCATGTGGATGTCGTCAATCCGCTGGGCGAAGTGCTGGCGCGGCTCGTCTGGCGCTCGCATCTGCCGGGTGACGTGAGTTTCCAGGAGGCCCGGCCGGTCGTCTTTACGGCGCTTGGCATTGCCGGAACGTTTTTTCTCGTGCTGCTCATCATCGGTTCGGCAACGCTCGACCGGTTGAAGGCCGACGAGGCGGCGGCAAGGGAAGAGGCGCTGCGTGACCGTCTGAGCGGGCTCGGCAACCGTGCCGGCCTGTTTTCCGGGCTGAACCGCATGGTCGCCAAGGCTCGCCACGACAAGACCGATATCAAGCTGCTTTATCTCGATCTCGATGGTTTCAAGGAAATCAACGACTCTTACGGCCACGCCGCCGGCGACCGGCTGATCAAGGGCGTGGCGGCGGCGCTGAGGGTGATGGTGCCGGAAGATGCCGTGCTCGCGCGGCTCGGCGGCGACGAATTCGCCATCGCCATTCAGGGACACGACGTGTGGTCGGAAGGCCGCACGCTCTGCCAGGCGCTGCTGGAACTGTTCACCGAGCCTTTCAGCATCGGCGAGCGGGTGGCGAGCATCGGTTGCAGCATCGGCACTTCCGTCTCCAGAGGCGGCGACATTACCGGCGAGGAACTGCTGCGCCGCGCCGACATGGCCATGTATCAGGCCAAGGAAAACGGGCGCGGACGTTATGTCGCCTATGAGCTTAAAATGGATGCGCTGCGCGAGGAAAAGCTGCAGCTCGAGGCCGATCTGCGTTATGCCATCCTCAACGACGAGATATCGGTGGTCTACCAGCCGGTCGTCAATGCCGCCACGCGCAGCATTACCGGGGTGGAGGCGCTTGCCCGCTGGCAAAGGCCGGGATACGGCTTCGTGCCGCCGGATATCTTTATCGCCGCTGCCGAAACCAGCGGTCTCATCGACCGGCTTGGCCTTCTGGTGCTGCGCGAGGCCTGCGAGACGGCGGGACAATGGCCCTCCATCAAGCTTTCGGTGAATATTTCCCCCGTCCAGCTCCGCAATCCGGCCTTTTCCGGCAACGTCGCGGATATTCTCGCCGCCACCCACACGCCGACATCAAGGCTGCGGCTGGAAATGACGGAGGGTTATTTCATCCAGAATCCGGAGCGGGCCAGTGCGGCAATCGACAAGCTGAAACAGCTTGGCCTGCACATAGCGCTCGACGATTTCGGCGCCGGTTTCGCCAGCGTCGGCTATCTGCGCCGCTTCGGTTTCGACCGCATGAAGATCGACCGGTCGCTGGTCATGGCGCTGGATCAGGGCGGGCGGTCGCTGGAAATGTTGCAGGCAACCGTGGCGCTGGCGAAATCTCTCGATATCCCTGTTACCGCCGAGGGCATCGAGACGGAAGAACAGGCGGCCATCCTGCATCTTTGCGGCTGTGACGAATTGCAGGGTTACCTGTTCTCAAAACCAGTCGCTGCCGAAGAGATTACCATGATGCTTGAGGAACAGACCGCACCGCTATTTGCGCTTCGGGCCGGCGCGCAAGGGTGATCGATACCTTCTCACGACATTGCCTTCTGTTTCTTCTCCCCGTCGGGGAGAAGGTGGCCCAAAGGGCCGGATGAGGGGGCAACGTTGCCGTACCTCACTGCCCTTACCCCCTCATCCCGCTGCCGCGACCTTCTCCCCGGCGGGGAGAAGAACTATGCCACACTGGCTCAAATCGAAATGCGACAACTGCCGCCAATAGCCGAACGGCTTTACCGCCCCAGATGCCGTTCGCCGCGCTTTTTTGCCAGTTCAATCTGCTGTTGCCGGTCGCGGAAGCGCTGGCGGTCTTCTTCCGTGCGGTCGTCGTAACAGCTCGGGCAGGATACACCTTCCTCGAACAGCGGCGATTGGCGCACCTCCGGTGTGATCGGGTTGCGGCAGGCGTGGCAGAGCTTGTGATCGCCTTCGGCAAGACCGTGAACGACGGAGACGCGCTCGTCGAAGACGAAGCAGGCGCCTTCCCACAGGCTTTCTTCTTCCGGCACCTCTTCCAGATATTTCAGGATGCCGCCCTTGAGGTGATAGACCTCATCGAAACCCTGTTCCTTCATGAAGGCGGTGGCCTTTTCGCAGCGGATGCCGCCGGTGCAATACATGGCGATCTTCGGCTTGTTGTGCAGGCCGGGATTGTTCTTCACCCAGTCGGGAAACTCGCGAAACGTCTTGGTCTTCGGGTCGACCGCGCCCTTGAACAGGCCGATCGCGGTCTCGTAATCGTTGCGGGTGTCGATGACGATGGTATCTGGGTCGGAGATCAGGCCGTTCCAGTCGCGCGGATCGACATAGGTGCCGACGATGCGGTTCGGATCGATATCGGGCACGCCCATGGTGACGATCTCTTTCTTGAGCTTCACCTTCATGCGCACGAAGGGCATGTTCGATGCCCGGCTTTCCTTGTGTTCCAGCTCCACAAATTCCGGCTGGGCACGCAGGAAGGCAAGCATGGCGCACACGCCCGCATCTGTCCCGGCAATGGTGCCGTTGATGCCTTCCGACGCCAGAAGCAGCGTGCCCTTGACGCCGTTTTCCCGGCACAGCACAAACAGCTCGTCGCGCAGGCTCTCAAACCGCGGCAGGCGGGCGAAATGGTAAAGCGCAGCCACGAGAAAATCGCCAGTGGGATGAGGGGCGGCTTCCGGGCGGGAAAGAATGGTGGTGTCGGTCATGGGCGCTGAAATACAGCGGCGGCGGCCGCAAATCAATATGTATCCGCAGCCGGCGACATTTTGAAAATCGTCAAATTCTCGGCTTTTTCGGACTTTTCGGTCTACTTTTGTACGTTGCTTGCCCGAAGCGTGTCCACAGTCTTGGAGTTTGCCGCGGTTTGCAACAGGCCCTCTCTCCGTCATACCGGCCTTGAGCCGGTATCCAGCCGGCCCAAGTCCTTGGGCTGCAAAGACTCCTTGTCCCCGCGCAGACGCGCGGTGGATGGATTCCGGCTCAAGGCCGGAATGACGGAGGTGGTTGAGCACCGGCGCAAGAAATTCGCCCTACTCCGCCGCCTGCCGCCACAAAAGGCCGACGATGCGGCTTTCGGTTCTGGCGGATTCGGAGAAGACTTCGTTTGCCAGCTCAAGGCCTTCGGCGCGCAGCGCCTGCTGCCGCTGGATGATCGCATCGAGAAGCAGAGCCAGTCGCTCACCATTGCCGAAACGCTCCGGTTCCCGGTCGGCAAAGGCTGCAAGGACCGAAAGATCGTGCTCGTGGCCGAGGATATCGACCAGCCGCTTGGTGTCGGCCCGCTTGGCGCGCATGGCGGACGGCCAGAGGCGGCGCAGAAGGCCGAGATGCATCCAATAGGCCTGGCCGGCCTTGCGCAAGTCGTGGAAATGTTCGACATCGGCTTCGTCATGGCAGTCGGACAGCGCCTTTCGCGCCCGCTTCCTCTGTTTTGCCCAGCCGGTCCTCAGCAGCCGTGTCACATCTTTCAACTCGCCCGGCAGCGACACTGCCTTCAGGCGTTTGCGGGCTTCCTCGCAGCCGGCGATGGCGGCCGCAATGGCGTCGTCAAGACCCGCCTCATGTTCGACGGCGTGGTCGCGGCGCTTCTGCAGGATTGTCGCGATCGACCGCAGCGCCTTGCCTTGCGTCGCGGAGGCCGCGAAAGTCTCGAGATAATCCACCGTCTCCACCAGCGCGGTTGCTTCCCGCGCAAAAGCGAGCGAACGGGCGATATCGCGAATGCGGGTGTTTTCCTCTTTGCTGAAATCGGGAGCTGCCTTGGCAACCAGGCGGTACAGCGCGCGCAGCCGCTTGAACCGCTTGCGGGCATCGTGCACCGCCTCATGGCGTCCGGAAGGCTGGTCGCGCAGGATGGTGATCGCCTCTTCGATCAGCTCCAGCCCGGCGCGGCGGATTTCATCGTCGAACGGTTTTTTCGGGTCAATCCTGAAGGGCATCCGCCAGGTCTCCGTGGGGACAGTCCATGGCAAGCGACTGGTTGGAGAAGCGGCGGTCGCCCGTCACCTCCTTGCCAAGCCAGGAGGGCAGAGCGGGACTGGCGTTCTCGTCGGCCATCTCCACCTCCGCCACGATCAGCCCCTGGTATTGACCCTCAAAAACATCGATCTCCCAGGTGTAACCGCCATGATCCACAGTATGACGCATTTTCTCGATCACCACGCCGGGAGCGCTGGCCATCAGTTCTTCGACGTCATTCAATGGAATGGAATATTCGTATTCATCGCGAACAAGCGCGCCTGCGCCGATCTTGATGGTCAGTGTCGCGTCACGCCCGTTGACGATCCGGACCCGGACCGAACGATTTTCCAGCGAGGCGACATATGCCTGCCGAAAAGCCATGCTACGCGTCACTTCATTACGCCATTCATCGCCTGCAACCAGAAACTTCCGCTCGATTTCCTTGGCCATGCTGTCTCCGTAAACCGGTGCGGCAAACTATCGCATAAAGACGTCATACAGAAGCGAATAGATTGAAGTATCTGGATAAAAATGGTCTTGCCATGCCTCGACATCAAGGCCGGGGCAGGCTAATCGATAAACCGGATTTCAATCGTTTCAATCGCGCAAGGGAGGCTTATCTTGGCCCAGGACTCCGAAAAACTGCTCTCCATCCTCAAGCTTCAGCCGGTCGTGCCGGTGCTGATCGTGGATGATGCCGCTTCCGCCGTGCCGCTCGCGCGTGCACTTGTCGCAGGCGGCCTGAAGGCAATCGAGATCACCATGCGCACGCCGGCGGCACTCGATGCCATCCGTGCGGTTGCAGCGGAAGTGGAAGGCGCATATGTCGGCGCCGGCACCATTCTCAATGCCAGGGATTTCGAGGCGGCGGCTGAGGCGGGTTCCACCTTCATCGTCAGCCCCGGCGTCAACAAAAGCGTGCTGGAAGCAGCGCGTTCCTCCAAGGTGCCGCTGCTTCCCGGCGCTGCCACGGCCAGCGAAGTCATGGCGCTGCGCGACGAAGGCTACAAGGTGCTGAAGTTCTTCCCGGCGGAACAGGCCGGCGGTGCGCCATACCTCAAGGCGCTCTCCTCGCCGCTCGCCGGCACGATGTTCTGCCCGACCGGTAGCGTCTCGCTGAAAAACGCCAACGACTATCTGTCGCTGCCGAACGTCGTCTGCGTCGGCGGCTCCTGGGTTGCCCCGCGCGAACTGGTGGCAACGGCTGACTGGGCCGGCATCACCAAGCTTGCCGCCGAGGCCGCAGCCCTGCGCGGCTGATCTGCCATGTCCTCAAACCCGTTCACGAAGGCGTGAGCGGGTTTGTCATTTGTATTTGCGGCATGGCTCCCTATCTTCCCGTGTAGACTTGATCCTCACAGGAGATTTTGATGTTCGACGCCAAGAAGCTTCTTGAACAATTCCTCGGCTCCCAGGTGCCGGGCCTTTCGGGAAGCGTCCGTGACAGAGCCGGGCAGGCCGCCGATATCGCGAAAAACAATCCGATGAAGGCCGGGGCGCTCGCTGCCGCCATTCTGGGCACCAAGACCGGCCGCAAGCTTGCCGGCAATGTCGCCACCATCGGCGGTGTGGCGGCGATTGCCGGTCTCGGTTATCTCGCCTACAAGAATTACAAATCCGGGCAGGCGCCCGAGGCGGCACCAAAACCCGAGCCGGAGCTTCTCGCCCCGCCAGCCGATTCCGCCTTCCACCCGCAATCTCCCGCCCTTTCCAACGATTTTGCGCTGAAACTCATTCAGGCGATGATCGCCGCCGCCAAGGCCGACGGCCATATCGACGAAAAAGAGCGCGCCAACATCATGGACAAGGTGCAGGTCTCCGGCCTCGACACGGAGGCCGAGCGGTTCCTCGAAAAGGAACTGGCCGATCCGCTTGACATCGACGCGCTGGTGGCTGCTGCCCGCACCGAGGAGCAGAAGGTGGAAATCTACACCGCCTCGCGCCTGGCCATCGAGGCCGATACGCGGGCTGAGCGCGGTTATCTCGATCTTCTCGCCGGGCGGCTGGGTCTGCCGGATGCGCTGGTGGACCATATCGAATCGACGGTGGTTGCGGCGAAGGTTTGATGGGGCGGGGGTTGGGGGTTAAGGTTTGAGCGTGTGGCTTACCCCCCTCTGTCCTGCCGGACATCTCCCCCTCAAGGGGGGAGATCGATGCGCGGCGACCTCTCGGCCATCTCTAACGTTACGAACGAGTGAGCGTTTGCTTCATGCCGATCTCCCCCTTGAGGGGGAGATGCCCGGCAGGGCAGAGGGGGGGTAAGCCACGCCCACCAAGGCACCACCGCCGCCGCAATGCGCCCCACTTCCCGGTTGTCATCCAGCCCCGCTTGGCCTAATCCTTCTCACCAGACAATGGGGAAGAGCATGCGCGATCTGAGTGATTTTAGGGGATGTCCGGCACCGCAGCCGGTGACGCTGAAGGGCCGTTATGTCACGGCGGAACCGTTTGATCGCGACAGGCATCTTGCAAGGCTCTGGACCGCCCTTGGCGGCGAGGGGGTCAATGCCCTGCTTAAATATTTCCCGCAAAGCGGCTTTGCCGATGCCGCAGCCTTCGGTGACTGGCTTGTCGGCGCGGCTGAGAAGCTCAACTGGGTGACGCTGGTTTTCGTGGAAAATGCCACCGGCGATCTCGTCGGCATGGCAAGCTATATGCGGCCGGATCCCGCCAATGGCGTGGTCGAGGTCGGTTCCGTCGCCCATGGCGCCAGGATGAAACGCTCGCCACTATCGACCGAAGCGCATTATCTGATGGCGAAACATGTTTTCGAGGATCTGGATTACCGCCGCTACGAGTGGAAATGCCACAATCAAAACGAACCCTCGAAGATCACCGCGAAGCGCTACGGCTTCACTTTCGAGGGCGTGTTCCGCCAGCACATGATCTCCAAGGGCGAGAACCGCGATACGGCGTGGTTCTCGATGATCGACGGCGAGTGGCCGCTGATCGGCAAGGCGTTTGAAATCTGGCTTTCGCCGGAGAATTTTACCGCCGATGGCGCGCAGAAGCGCAAGCTTGAGGATATCCGCGCGGAGCTTGCCCATGACCACGCCTGACCGCAAGCCCACCTCTCCGCGCAAAGACTGGTCGCCAGGCCTTGCCGCCGCTGGCATCATCCTCGGTTTCGGGCTGGTGTTTTACGTGATGCCGAAAATCATGCTGTGGCTCGGGGGGTATTCGCCCTGGCTTGCGGCGGCCTTCGGTTCTGTTGTGGTGGTCTGCTTTTTCCTGGTGTTCTGGCTGCGCGCCCGCTACCAGCGCCGCCGCGACAGTTAGCACGTCCAGTTTGAACCGAAACGTTTGACGTTCTAACTCTTTGTTTTTAAGCACGTCTATCGGAAATGCTCTAGAATTGCAGCGACGCGCCGAGCAGCATAAGCCCCATCAAAAGCACGAACAGTGCACCGGCAATCTCGATGGCGTGGCTGATGCCGGCTGCCTTGCGGCTGCCGGGGCCGGCAAAGCGCACGGCAAGCCCCTTGGCCGAGACGGCCATGATGGCAAGCAGCGACACGGTGATGGCGGTGCCCAGCGACATGGCAAGCACCGAAAGCACGCCGCCAAGGAAAATCCCGTTCAGAAGCGCAAAGCTCATGACGATGATGGCGCCGGAGCAGGGCCGCAGGCCAACCGCGATGATGGCCGACCACGCTTCGTGCAGGCTGAAATTCTTGCCCTTGAGGAGCAGCGGATCGGGCGCATGCGACTTTCCGCAGGCAACGCAAAGGTCGCCGCTGCCTGTGTGGTCGTGGTCTGTAAAAACCGGCTTGCCCTGGAACCGCAGGCCCGTGCCCATGCCGGTTGATCTGACCGCTGTTGCCTGCCCCGCCACGGCGAAGTCGGCAACGGGAACACGGCGGATGCGCAGCGACCAGAGCTTGCGCAAAAGCAGCCAGGCGCCGAACAGCGCCACCATGGCAAAGCTGGCGATCTCCATCGCCTGCGTGGCTTTCGTCATGGTGATGGAGGTGCCGCGCAGCACCAGCCAGGCGGCGACAACGAGGCCGATGGCCACTGCGCCCTGAATGAGGGCTGAAACGAAGGAAATGAGAATGCCGCGTTTCAGCTGCGTTTCATTGGCGATCATATAGGAAGAGATGACCGCCTTGCCATGGCCGGGACCGGCGGCATGGAAGACCCCGTATGCAAAGGAGAGGCCGACGAGCGACGCCATCGCCCAATTGTCTTCGCGCATGGCTTTCAAGGCGCCGGTCAGCGCCCGGTAGAACATCTGCTGGTGCACGTTGATCCATTGCATCAGCGGCGCGAACGGCCCGCCAAGCGCGAAGGACGGTTCGGCCGAGCCGATGCCGAGCGGTGATTGCGCATGGGCAGCACCCGCCACAGCCAGCAGGCAGATCGCGGCGATGGTGATATGCCGGGAAAGGCGGCCGTTTCGGCTCAGCATGTCACCTCCAGCCGGGTGGCGAAGAGCTTGGTCATGTCGGTGCCGGTCGGGTCGTTGAAGAAGGCGTCGGTGAGCGAAGTCTGGTTTTGCGAGATCACTTCATCCGGGTCGGGGCGCACGACATGGTGCTTGCAGGCGGCCAGATCCTTGCCGACGGTCGCCAGATCGCCGTCTTTGGCAAAATCGATTGCCGTATACATGGTCGGATCCCACGCGCCGAAACTGAGCTTGCCCTTGATGGACAGCGGCGTGTTTGGCTTGACGGAAAAGAACATCAGGATCTGCTTGTCCTTGTAATCCACGTGAATGGTGTCCGGCTTGGTGAAATCCACCTGTTTTCCGTTGGCGGTGATGAAGGTGTAGTAGGAATATTCGCCGAGCGATTCCCGCACGGTATTGCCGATGTCGGCCAGCTCGTTTTTGTCCAGCTTCAGGTCGCCGTTCTTGTCGTAATCCATCACCACACTTGCCGAGAACATCTCGTCGAAACGCCAGATGTTGCGCACCTCCTGAATGGTGCCGTTCGGCCCCTCGACGATCTCCATGCGCGCTTCGGCGAAAATATGCGGATGGGCCGCGGCGGCAACGGGAATGGAGGTCAGGCCAGCCGCAAGCAGCAAAAGTCGTCTGTTCATCATCCGGTCTGTCCTGCCTTCGAATCTCGAAGCTCAGTTTTAGCAGAAATTGGGACCGAATTTCGACCTAATATGCGCTTTGACGATGTGGCAGCCGGATGGTTCAGAAGGTGCCGGTGAAACGCGAGGTGACACTGGAGCCGCCATAGGAGAGATCGGTGTCGCGCTCGCCATGCAGAAGGCGGTTGAATTCCACTTCCAGCTTGCTGTTCTTGCCAGTGTCGAAGGACAGGGTGGCCACCAGCCTGCGCTCGCTGGTGTCGTAATTGTAATAGATCCAGTCCTTGTGGACACGCTGCAACGCAAGGTCCAGCCCCACCTTGTCGGTGAGCTTGCTTTTCACCACGAACTGCCAGCGACGATGGAACTCGGCAATCGGATCGTCGGGGTCGAAAAGCGCATAATCCTGCGAGAAGCCGGCGCCGAAGGCGATGCGGTCGGTGGCCTTCACCTCCGCTTCGGCCCGGAGATAGGGCCGGGTGCGCTTCACCTTGTCGCTGATATCGGCGCCGGAAATGGTCGTCAGGCCCGCTTCGGCCAGAACCGCAAAGCGTTCGGAGAACTTGTACCCATAGGCAAACGAGCCACGCAGGGTGCTGGCCGGAAAACGCTCGTATATCTCCTGCTGGCTTTCCGGCACGACAATGCGGTCATAGGCGACAGTCAGTCCGGCCTCGCCGCCGGCCAGCGGTCGCACATGTTCGGCCTTCAGCGATAAGAGCGCTTCATTGGCCTCCAGACGGGTGGGCAGGAAATAGGCCGGCCGGAAACGCGCCTTGCCTTTTAGCAGGCTGGCAAAACCCGCCGTCAGCGTGTTCTTGCCGCCAAGGGCGAGGATGCCGAGCTGCGTCGATGCCTCCAGCTTGTGGTCCAGCCGCCGGTAACCGATGTCTTCTTCCGGCAGATGAAAGAAGATATCGCCTGCATCGCTGCGCGTGCCGCGCAGTTCCACGGCCCATTCCAGCCGCTCGGAAAGACGCCGGGTCAGCCCCAGGCTGGCAATGGTGTTGTGTTCATTGGCAAAACGGTAACGGGGAAGGCGGACTTCCTCATGCTCGAGCGAATAACGCAGTTCCGTGCCCTCCAGCACGAACTTGCCGTTAAGCCCCAGGCCGGCACGCCGCGAAATCGCCTTCAGCCGGTTGGTATCGCCGAAATAATTGGTATCGTAGCCGATGCCGGTCTTGTAGGTGATATTATGTTCATCGGCGGTTTCTCCCGCCTGCACAGCGCAGGTGCCGGCAAGCCCAAGAACAAGCGCGATGTATCCCCCCAGCCGCATTTGCATCTCCGGTTACTAATTAAGCAATATCTTATACTTGGATGGTTAACAAAGTTTCAGGGGTGATTTATTGTCGAGGCAGCAAATCATGGCGCATTTCACGCAACTGCCGGCAAAGTAGTCAGGCGCAACCTGTATAAAACTTTATTAAAACCACCAGTATTAGCGTTAATTGTTTATTGTAATATTAGCCTTTGCTTGAATTAGAATCCTCTAAATATACAGTGTGACTACGCCAGAGGGCGTGATCAAACATAAGAGGAGAGAGAAATGATTGCCAAATTTGCTTGCATAGCCGCTGTTCTTACTGTCGCTTCCGTTGGTCAGGCCAATGCCGGTGGTCTGCTGGGCGGCATCCTGTCCGGAAACAGCAACAAGGGCGGCGCACTCGTCGTCGTGTCGCCGAGCATCGATCTGGGTGTCAGCGGCATCCTGTCCAATAACGGGATCCTGAACGGCAACAAGACCGGGATCCTGAACGGCGTTCTCAACGGCAACAAGACCTCCGTCGATGTCATCGACAACAAGAACGACGGCGGCAAGAAGCGTCGCCATTAACAGTGCAGAGCGAAAATCGACAGGGATTTTCGCCGGAAACGATGCGCGCAGGATATAGACCGGAAGCAGTCCTCCAGCCATGTGTGGATGACACACGGTGCTTCCGGACATAACAAACGGCGCATCGCACGACTGAAAGGGGGCCCTCCGGCTCCCTTTTTTTTGTTCATTTTCCAGTCTGCGAATTTCTATCTTAGGTGGTGTTTTGGATGTGAAAGGGCGTGGCGCGAACTGGTTGGCGTCATTGATGTCTTGAATTAATCTGCTATTTCTAATTTAATTCTCATTTATATATGGATATTTAAAAGTAAATATCCCAATTAATACTTGAATATATTTGTATGGCTGTGGCTTTTCGATACTTGCTTTTAACTTTTGAATGTTTCAATCACTGGGTGCGTACAGTTGGCGATTTTGTTTTTCGACCACGGCATATTTCGCCCTGCATCGCGGCGAATGAGGAAATTTTGAAGGAGCTATTTGCATGTTGAAACAATCATTTCTGGCGCTCGTCGCTCTCGGTCTGGTTTCCGGTGCGGCCATTGCCGCCGATGCCGTCAGCGACGTTCCGGTAGCACCGGTCGCCACCGAAGCAGCGCCGGCCTTCTCCTGGGGCGGTTTTTACGCTGGTGCTTCTGCCGGTTACGGTTGGGATCGTGTGAAGGCGAGTGCGTTTGACGAAACCGAGACGGGAAAATTTGACGGTGCCCGTTTCTCGGGTTTCGTGGGTTACAATTTCGAGGTGGCGCCTTCCGTCATTCTCGGCGTTGAGGGCGACCTTGGTTACGACTGGGCCAATAAGACCGTCGACGACGACAAGATCTCCACAGGCCTGAACGGTTCCGCACGCTTGCGCGCCGGTTACGCCATCGACCGCGCCTTGATCTATACCGCTGGCGGTTACACCGCGACGGATAGCGAGGTGGACGCTGGTTCGTATGGCAAGAGCAGCAAGGTGACACACGGCTGGACCATCGGCGCTGGTATTGATTATGCCTTCACCGATAAGGTTTTTGGCCGTGTGGAATACCGCTACAACGATTTCGCTGAAGGCAACTACAGCATTGCAGGCGAAACCTTCCGTGGCGACCTCAACAACCACGTCGTCAATGTCGGCCTCGGCGTGAAGTTCTGATCAGAGGTTCTGCCGCTCCGGTCAGTGCGGATGCGTCTCCCAGACGCTCGCGGAACCGGTGGCGGTTTGACAGCAGATCGATCCATTGTTGCCCGGCGGAAAACTTCGCCGGGCAGTCACCCTTTTGCGTCGTGCGGCAGGCGAATTGCCGCAATGGCGAAGCAAGGAAAAGCGACGCGCTTTCTTCTCGAAAACGAGACGACGCTTTGCTGTCCATGCAGGCTTGAACAACAGGCGGTTTTGGTGTGATGGTGGGTCTCACGATCCAGTCTCGCTCCAAGCTCCCAGTCGATTCCCCATGCTGCAGAAACACGCTACGCCGGGCGTTTTTGATCGCCAGGCCTATATGATTGCCGTGCTGGTCTTCATCGGCGGCGGTACGAATGCGGCTGTCGTGCCGTTCATCGGCTTTTATATCATTCAGGTGCTCGGCCACCCGCCGGCGACGCTCGGCCTCTATAGTGTCACCGCCATGGTGGCTTCGATTGTCGCCAGCCGTCTTTATGGCGAGCGAGTCGATGCTGGCGTTCGGGTGCGGCCCTTGCTGTTGCTCTCCGTTTTCGGTGCTTTTGTCGCGGCAACGGCGGCGATCTTCGGGCATCTGGCGCTCATGGTGGCGGTAACGGCAACCGGCATGGGGCTGTCCAACGCCGCCAGTACTCTCATCTTCAGCTACGGCCGCTATTATGGCCGGGTCAATGCGCTGGATACGGCCGCCTATAACGCCTTCCTGCGCACGATGGTGTCGCTGGCATGGATGCTGCTTCCGGCCGGCGCCTATCTGATCCTCGATCTTGCCGGCGCCAAGGCCGTGTTCGTGAATGCCATGCTGATGGCGGCGATCTGGGGCGGGCTTGCGCTTGCGATCGTGCCGCGCGGCCAGACATGCCCGATGGAGCGGCGGGACAGGGGCGACGACGATACGGGGCGCAACCTGCCGCTGCTGATGGCGGCGGCGGCGAGCTTCTGCATGTCTTTCGCCCATGCCCTGTGCTCTTCGGCCCTGCCGGTGTTTCTGGTGCGCGAGGTGGGCCTGCCGGATTACGTGCCGGGCCTGTCGCTCAGCGTCAAATGCGCCATGGAGGTTCTGCTGATCCTGCTTGCGCCAAGGATCATGCGCCGGATCAGCGCCCGCATCCTCATCTGCGTCTCGGCGGTGATGGCAATCGTCGCCTTCAACGTCATAGCCTCGGTCCAGACCCTTCCGGCCATGTTGTTCGGAGCAGCACTGGAAGGTGCCTATTACGGGCTTTGCGCCGGCACATGCCTGACCTTCGTGCAGGGCTTTGCGCGCGGCCGCACGGCGCGTGCAACCGCGCTCTATATGAATTCCATCTTCCTTGCCGGGCTGTTTGCCGTGCCGTTGATGGGGTTCGTGTCGCAATATGCAAGCTTCGGCACGTCGATCCGGCTGGCGTCTGTCGGTGCGGGTGCAGCGCTGCTGCTGCTGTTCCTGACGCGACGGCAGGTGAGTGAGTAGGACCATTGCATTGCAGTCCGGGAACATACCGGCTTTGAGCCGCATCCAGCCATGGCGCGTCTCTACCGTGAGGAATGGGCTTTCACCTGATCAAAGACTTGATCAGGCTGGACCCCGGCTCAAGGCCGGGGTGACGGAGCTGTGAGGGCTAAGACTGAACCAGCGACCGCGTGTCTGGCTGCCGTTGAAAGCGAGTGTGTGCCCGTCCGCGCTTAAGCCGAAATATCGATGATGCCGCAGTCGCCGGCCTCGGAGGCGAAGGCGAGCAGCTTGCCGGTGGCGCTCCAGTCCATGCTGGTAATGGCGCCCTTGCCGGGGCGGCGAAGCAGGGCTTCCTTGCCGTCGGCAAGGCGCACGCCGAGGATCATGCCGTCAATGAAGCCGATGGCCAGCACGTCTTCCAGCGGGTGGAAGGCGACATTGGTGGCCATGATGTTGGCGCGGCTGCCGAGTTCTTCGGGTGCCTTGCCCATCGGGCCGTCCTTGCCGGCAAACGGCCAGACGATGGCGGCCGGCGCGCCGGAGGAGGCGAGCCACTTGCCCTTTGCCGACCAGGAAATGGATTTCACCTTGGCGGGATACCCCGTCATGCGCATGTGGCGGGCTTCCATGCCGCCCTTGGTCGCTTCCATCTTCCAGCCATGCAGGGCGTTTTCCTGCATGGTGGTGACGAGGAACTTACCGTCAGGCGAGAAGGTGACGCCGGTGTGGGCGCCCTTCCATTCCAGATCGACCGGATCGCCGGCACTCGCCACCCAGTGCAGCGTCACGCCGTTATAACGCGCCACAGCAATGCGCAGGCCCTTGGGCGCAAAGGCGATTGCCTCGACTGTGCGTTCTTCCTTGAATTCCTTCACCGTGCCATCCGACAGGCGCACGAAGCTGGACTTGCCGACGCCATAAGCGACCGCCTTCTGCGGTCCGCCGGCAACGACGCCGACCCATTTGCGCGGCACGTCGGCGCCAGCTCGTCGCTGCCGTCGGCGGCCATGCGCATCACCTGGCCGTCCTCGCCGCCTGATAGCAGCGTGGCGCTGTAGGGATCGCGGATGCAGGTCAGCAGACCGTCATGCGCCTGCGTCACCTTCTCGCCGCCATCCAGCCGGTGAATGGTGCCGGCGGCGGTGGCAAACAGCGGAATGTCGCCAAGAAAATGGGTCGAGACCACGTGGCCTTCGATATCAAGCGGGGCAACAGTCGGCATGGGGCATCAGTCTTTCGTCTATCTGTTTTTCTGTGGTGAATTTCGGTCGCAGGCCAAGGTTGGTCTTGGGGCAGGACCCGATGATCCATATGCTGGCCACGTGATCCTCGGGTCAAGCCCGAGGATGACGTCGAGAGGCGCTGGGGGCGCCAAGAAACCCGGTAAGGCGTCTCGGTGCAGCCCCCGAAATGCCTAGGCCGTGGCAAGGCAGGCGTTGAAGCTCTTTTCCAGCTTTTCGCGGTCGAGTTCGCGGCCGATGAAGACGAGGCGGCTTTCGCGCTTCTCGCCTTCCTTCCACGGACGCTGGTGATCGCCCTCGATGATCATGTGCACGCCCTGCACCACGTAACGCTCCGCATCGCCCTTGAAGGCAATGATGCCCTTGAGGCGCAGGATGTTCGGGCCGTCGGTCTGGGTGACCTTCTGGATCCATGGGAAGAACCGCTCGGGGTTCATCTCGCCACCGCGCAGCGACACCGACTGCACCGTCACGTCATGGATCGGGGAGGCCGCGCCATGGTGGTGGTGATCGTGCCCGTGGTCATGGTCATGGTGCGCATGATCATGGTCGTGATGATGGTGGTCATGGCCGTGATCATGCCCGTGGTCATGATGATGGTGGTCGCAATCTGGACCGCAGGCGTGATCCTCATGGCCGTGCTCGAGGAAATGCGGATCGTTTTCAAGCGCACGTTCCAGATTGAAGGCGCCCTGGTCGAGAACGCGGGCGAGATCGACGCCGGAACGGGTGGTCTTGTAGATGCGTGCCGAGGGGTTGATGGCGCGCACGATATCCTCGATGCGGGCGACTTCTTCCGGCGACACGAGATCGGTCTTGTTGACGATGACGACATCGGCAAAGGCGATCTGGTCTTCGGCCTCGCGGCTGTCCTTCAGGCGCAGCGGCAGGTGTTTGGCATCGACGAGCGCGACCACGGCATCAAGCTCGGTCTTGGCGCGCACGTCGTCATCCATGAAGAAGGTCTGGGCAACCGGAACCGGGTCGGCAAGGCCGGTGGTCTCGACGATGATGCCGTCAAACCGGCCGGGCCGGCGCATCAGGCCTTCGACCACGCGGATGAGGTCGCCGCGCACCGTGCAGCAGACGCAGCCATTGTTCATCTCGTAGATTTCTTCGTCGGATTCGACGATGAGGTCGTTGTCGATGCCGATCTCGCCGAATTCGTTGACGATGACAGCGTATTTCTTGCCGTGATTCTCGGACAGGATACGGTTGAGAAGCGTCGTCTTGCCGGCGCCGAGATATCCCGTCAGGACGGTGACTGGAATGGGCTTGGCTGGTGCTGTTTCGGTCATGGAAACCTCGCGTGGAGAAAGGCCGGTTGCGGCCTCAAGGAATAAGTGTCGATGTCCATATAGGCGCGACATCGGGGCAGTTCAAAGGGATTCTAGCTGGTTTCGCCGCAGTTTTTCAAATTTTGTTATGAAATAACGTTATGTCAAAAGCATTGATGTCTTCAAGCAGTTCGACAAGGCCTGCGACTGCATGGGAAATCAGCCTTTCGCCCTTTTCGGCCGAGGCTGCTGCGGCGTTTCCGGCCGCGCCATCCGGGTTCAGGTCGCTCATCAGCCAGCCGAAAGCGTGTGGGCCATAGGCCCGCAGATGCTTGAAACGGCTGGAAAAATCGCTCTGGCGCGAGCGGAAGTCGGCAGCCTTTTCCGTCGCCACCCGCTCCGGGCACAGCGCCAGCATGACCGATGTTTCGATATCGCCGCCATGGATATCGATCGCCTTGTCTTCAGGTTTCACCACATCCGCCGGCACGCCGAAACGGGTCCAGCTGGTGGCAACGGCCAGCATGCCGAAGCGGGCGCGGGCCTCGGTCGCGACGATGGTCATCAGCGGCGAATTGCCGCCATGGGCGTTCAGCATCACGAATTTGCGCACGCCTTTTTGATATTCGGCCTCGGCAATGCCAAGCCAGCGTTCAATGGCCTCGTCATAGCGCAGGGTCTTCGTGCCCGGCACGTTCATGTGCTCGATGGAGTAACCGACCGGTTCCACCGGCAGGAAGGAGACCGGCAGATGGGCGGGCAAAGCGGCAGCAAGACGGGCGACGATACCGGCCGCAATCAGCGTGTCCGTCTCGAACGGCAGGTGCGGGCCGTGCTGTTCGTGCGCGCCGAGCGGCAGCACGCAGATTGCCCCGGTTGCGCGAAGATGAGGGTCTGTTACGTTTTCGTCGTGATAATGCGTGTATGAGTTTGGCATCTGGCAGTCCGCGCGTGCATTCGGTAAGGATTTCCAGCAACATATATCGGTTCCGCCACAGGGTAAAAGGCACTCGCATATGAGCAAGGACAAAACTGGGCATAAGGACAAGGGCGCCAAGAAGGATAAGGGCGGCAAAAAGGTAAAGGACGCCAAGAAAAGCGACGAAAGTTTCAATCCGGAGGAACTGGCGCAATCCATCACCCAGGCCGCCCGCTCCATGCGCACGGCGCTGAGCCACAGCCTTGCCGAAAGCGGCCTTTATGCCGGGCAGGACGGCGTTATCCTGGCGCTGGCGCAGGAAGGCAGCCTCACGCCGGGGCAGATCGCCCAGAAACTCGGCGTCAAGGCGCCCACCATGACACGCACCATCGGCCGCATGGAAGCCCAGGGTTTCGTGGCACGCAGCGGCGATGACGACGATGGCCGCGTGACCCTGGTGAAACTGACGGAGGCGGGCCTGAAAAGCGTCGACCATATCAACGTCTCCATCGCCAGCTGCGGTGCGCGGGCGATTGAGGGGCTTTCGGCAAAGGACATCAGAACCGTGGTTAAACTTCTCAAGGTGATCGATACCAATCTTCAATAATTTGTTGGGTTTTTTAAAAATTCACTGTCTTTTTGTTGATATTCCTTAAACCGGTTGCGGATTTTGTTTAAATTGTTTAATTGCGATTTAAACGAAGACATCCGTCTATGGCATGGGTTTGGGGAGAAATACCGTGGCGCAAAAGATCAAACTGTCGACAATCGCCGAGAGTCTGGGCCTGTCGACTGCCACCATCTCCCTTGCCTTGCGCGACAGTCCGCTGGTCGCCTCCGACACGCGTGACAAGATCAAGGAACAGGCCCGGGCGCTCGGTTACATCTACAACCGCCGGGCCGCCAGCCTGCGCACCTCGCGCTCCGGCATCATCGGCGTGGTGTTCCATGATGTGATGAACCCGTTTTACGGGGAAATTCTCAAAGCCATCGAGACTGAGCTCGATCGCAGCCGCCAGACCTTCATTCTGTCCAACCACTACGATTCGGTTGAAAAACAGCGCACTTTCATCGAGACTTTGCTGCAGCTCGGTTCTGATGGCATCATCATGTCGCCTGCCATCGGCACGCCGATCGAGGACATGACGCTGGCCGAGGAAAACGGCATGCCCGCCATTCTGGTGGCCCGTTCGCTCGAGGGCGTCGATATGCCGACCTATCGCGGCGATGACAGCTACGGCATTTCGCTGGCGACCAATCATCTGATCAGTCTCGGCCACCGCACCATCGCCATGGTTGGCGGCACCGACCAGACCTCGACCGGCCGCGACCGTTATCAGGGTTACGTCAACGCGCTGCGCAAGGCGGGCATCGAGGTCGATCCCAACCTGCGTATTCCCGGCCCCCGCTCCAAGCAGGGCGGGTTCGAGGCTGCCGTGCATTTCCTGTCGCTGCCGCAAAAACCGACTGCCGCCGTCTGCTGGAACGATCTGGTCGCCATCGGCCTGATGAACGGCGTTTCGCGCGCCGGACTGGTGGCGGGCGTGGATATTTCCGTGACCGGTTACGACGATCTGGAAGAGGCGGCCATCGCCACACCGGCGCTGACCACCGTGTCCAACGGCCAGGCCGAGGTGGGGCGTCTTGCGGCGCGCGCGCTTCTGGACAGGCTGGCGGGCAGCCACGAGCCTGACGGCGTCCACCTCATCAAGCCGGAAATGCGCATCCGCCAGTCAACAGGGCCGGTGCGTCCACGGGTTTGAGCAGCTTATCTCCCCGTTTCCGTCATTCCGGCCTTGAACGGGAAACCAGCCAGCTCACGTCCTTGAGCTGAAAACAGCCCCTTCGCCGCGCCGACGCGCGTCGGCTGGATGCCGGATCGGGTCCGGCATGACGGGCGGGATGTGTCGAAAAAAACGGTATGAAAATCACCGTCTGCCCCCATAGCTTCCCCTTATTGCCCTTTTCACGGCCGCCGATGTTTGAAAAGATCGGTCTTCAGAGGAGCGGGACGATGTGCAGTTCGCCCGCCACCCCGCTCTGACGATATTGGAATGCAATCAGGAGGAATACCCACCCATGTCTGACAGACAAGCCGTCGTTCTCGTTCCCGGCAAGATCAACCCGCGCGTTCTCGAACGCCTCGAGGGCAAGGTCGAGATCGTGACTGCGCCTGCCGGTGCCGAGCCGGTTCTGCCTGAAGGTGCGGCGGAGCGCATCAATGCCATCGCCGTTTCAGGCGTGGTCAACGCCCGCTGGATCGATGCGCTGCCCAAGCTTGAGATCATCGCCAATTTCGGTGTCGGTTACGATGGCGTGGATGCCAGACATGCCGCCACACGCGGTATCGTGGTCACCAATACGCCTGATGTGCTGAACGACGAAGTCGCGGATACGACGATTGCGCTGCTGATCAACACGGTGCGCCGTCTCTATCAGGCCGAGACCTGGCTGCGCGACGGCAAATGGGTTGGCGAAGGCCCCTTCGCGCTGTCGCCGTTTTCGTTGCGCGGCCGCAAGGTCGGCCTGTTCGGCATGGGCCGCATCGGCCAGGAAATCGCCAAGCGGCTGGAGCCATTCAAGGTGGAGATCGGCTATCACACCCGCAGCAAGCGCGACGGTCTTGACTATACCTATTACGCTTCGCTGAAAGCGATGGCGCAGGCCGTCGACACGCTGATCTGCATCGTGCCCGGCACGCCGGAAACGCATAAGGCAATCAATGCGGACATCCTGTCGGCGCTCGGGCCGCAGGGCGTGTTCATCAATGTCGGACGCGGCTCCAGCGTCGATGAGGACGCGCTCTTACACGCCCTCAAGAGCGGTGCGGTGGGGGCTGCCGGTCTCGATGTGTTCTACGCCGAACCGAAGGTGCCGGAAGCCTTCCTGTCCCTGCCCAACGTCTCCCTGCTGCCGCACGTCGCGTCTGCCTCCATCCCGACGCGCAATGCGATGGCCGATCTGGTGGCCGACAATATTCTCGGCTGGTTCAAGGACGGCACGGTGCTGACGCCGGTGCCGGAAACGCCGGTCAAAAGATAGACGACGGCACCTGCAAGCACCGTCACCCCGGCCTTGAGCCGGGGTCCAGGGCGACCAAGTCCTTGATCGCGAAAGAGCCCTTTGCACGGCGCAGACACGCCGTGGCTGGATGCCGGATCAGGTCCGGCATGACGGAGGTGGGGTTTTCGCCCGCCACCGTCAATCCATCAGCGTCCTATTCCGCAATCTCCCCCGTCGCCACCCACCGTCCCTCAGCGAAAGACCGGGCCATGGCGTGAATGCTGCGCTCGATCTTCAGGCCTTCCTCGAAGTCGATGATATGCGCCGTCTTGCCCTCGATGGCGGCGATCAGTTCCCGGCACTCGATCACTTTCAGATCGTTGAAACCGAGGCCATGGCCGGCGGCGGGGATGAAGCGGTCATAGGGCTTGTGGTGCGGGGCGGTGAGAATGGTTCTGAAACCCTGCTCCTCCGGGCGCCCGTCGGTGGTGTAGAGCTGGAATTCGTTCATCCGCTCCTGGTCGAACAGGATCGAGCCGGTGGAGCCGTAAATCTGGATGGCGATGCGGCCCTTGCGGCCCCAGGCGGAGCGGTTGGCGATCAGCACGGCGGAAATGCCGCCTTCGAGCTTTAGAAGCACGCTGGCAAGATCGTGGGTTTCCACCGCGCGTTCACCGCCGCCGGTCAAAGGCCGGGTCGCATAGGGTTTCACCATGTCGGTGATCGCGCTTTCGGCATGGCCGAAC